>JBBPXY010000089.1:0-44173 GCA_038200435.1 Solirubrobacterales bacterium | reverse complement strand
TCATGGAGCAGTCCGAGCGAGAGGTCTACGAGCTCGTCGATCTCGGTTTCGGCCGCTGCACCATGGTCGTCGCCTCGGTGGCCGGTGAGGATCAGGCCGCGGAGGCATTGCGCCGCCTCGGAGTCATGCGGATCGCGACGAAGTACCCGACGGTCGCCACCCGCTGGTTCGAGCAGACGGGCCGCCAGGCGGAGATCGTCTCCGTCAAGGGCTCGGTCGAGCTCGCTCCTCTCACCGGTCTCGTGGAGGGCATCGTCGACCTCGTCGCCACGGGCACGACCCTGCGTGAGAACGACCTTGTCGTACGGGAGGAGATCGCGGTGTGCACCGCCCGCCTCATCGCCAACCCCGTGGCGCACAAGCTCAAGGCACGGGCGATCGACGCCCTGCTGGAGCGGTTGCGTGCGAGTTGAGCGCTGGCACGCAGGCGGCGACGCCGCGGAGGTAGCCGCCCGCGCCCGCGAGCTCGTCCCGGCGGGCGACTCGGTCGAAGAGGTCGTGCGCGAGATCGTCGGAGAGGTGCGTGCGCGCGGCGACGACGCCGTTCGCGAGTACACCCAGCGCCTCGACACTCACGGCGACGAGCCGCCCGCCCTCCGGGTGACGGCGGAGGAGCTGGACGACGCGCTGGGCACGCTCGACCCAGACGTGCGCCGCGGCCTCGAAGTCGCCGTGGCCAACGTACGCGCTGTCGCCGAGGCCGGGCTTGCCGAGGAGCGCGAGGTCGCCCTTGCCCAGGGGCACCGTGTGCGCTTGCGCGAGGTTCCCGTCCATCGTGCCGGCGTTTACGTCCCCGGAGGCCGCGCGCCCTACCCGAGCACGGTGATCATGGGCGTCGTGACCGCCCGTACGGCGGGTGTGGAGAGCGTCGCGGTCTGCGCGCCGCCGAGCACCGGGTCAGCGGGGCACGAGACCATCCTGGCCGCCTGCGCGCTGGCCGGGGCGACCGAGGTCTACCGCATGGGCGGTGCCCAGGCGATCGCCGCCCTGGCCTACGGCACCGCGACCGTGCCCGGCGTCGACGTGATCGTCGGGCCGGGCAACCTCTACGTGCAGGAGGCCAAGCGGCAGGTGTTCGGACAGGTGGGCATCGACTCGCTCGCTGGTCCAAGCGATGTTCTGATCGTGCTCGCCGGCGAAGGAGCCGATCCGAGGCTTGCCGCCCTCGACCTCCTCGCGCAGGCCGAGCACGGCCCGGGCACGCTGGTGCTCGCCATCTCGCCGGAGGAGGATGTGCTCGACCGGGTCGCCGCCGAGCTCGGAGAGCGCCTTCCGGGCGCCACCGGGGCCGTTTGCGTCCTGGTAGCGACAGACAGCGCCGCCGAGGCTCTGGCCGTTGCCGAGGCGTTCGCGCCGGAGCACCTGCAGCTCATGGGCTCAACCGCCGAAGCGCTGGCTCCGCGAGTCACCCGCGCGGGCTGCCTGTTCGTTGGGGCGGCGGCGGCCACGGCGTTCGGTGACTACGTGACGGGCTCCAATCACGTGCTGCCCACCGGCGGTGCGGCTCGCTTCTCCTCGGCCCTCGGCCCCGGGCACTTTCGCCGCCGGATGGCTCAGGTGGAGCTCGGCGACGCTGCGGCCGCGCTGGCTCCGGCAGGAGCCGCGATTGCCCGCGCCGAGGGGTTCGTCCGGCACGCAGAGTCGATGGAGGCCCGCATGGGGCAAGATGGGTGACGAGATGAACCGCACGGCAGAGATCAAGAGGAAGACGGGGGAGACCGACGTCGCGCTCACCCTCGGCCTCGACGGGACAGGCGCGGGCGAGCGCGGTTCCGGCGTCGGGTTCTTCGATCACATGCTCGACCTGCTGGCCCGCCACGGCGGCCTGGATCTCGACGTGCGAGCTACAGGTGACCTGGAGACGGGCGCCCACCACACCGTCGAGGACGTCGGCATCTGCCTCGGGCAGGCACTCGATCGCGCTCTCGGCGACCGCGCCGGGATCAGCCGCTACGGGCAGGCCGTCGTGCCCATGGACGAGTCGCGCGCCGCCTGCGCACTCGACGTCTCGGGGCGGGCGTTCTGCGCCTGGCAGGTGAAGCTGCCGCCGGGCGCCGTCGGCTCCTTCGATCACGAGCTGGCCGAGGAGTTCTTCCGTGCAGTCGCGCTGAACGCGCGCCTCACCGTGCACGTCACGATCGAAGCCGGTACGAACGCCCACCACATGATCGAGGCGATCTTCAAGGCCTTCGCGCGGGCGCTGCGCGATGCGGTCGTAATCGATCCGCGCCAGCAGGGAGTGCCCAGCACGAAGGGGACGCTGACGTGAGCGGCGGATCGATCGCGATCGTCGACTACGGCATGGGCAACCGGCGCTCGGTCGAGAAGGCGCTCGAGCATGTGGGGGCTGCTGTCAAGGTCACCCGCGATCCCGGCGCGATCCGCGATGCGGCCGGGATCCTCCTGCCCGGTGTCGGTGCCTTTCCGCGCGCGATGGCGAACCTCCGCGAGCTTGGTCTCGACGGGGTGCTGATCGAGCGCGCGCGCGCCGGCGTGCCCCTACTCGGGATCTGCCTCGGCATGCAGCTCCTGTTCGAACGCTCGAGCGAGCTCGGCGGAGCCGAAGGGCTGGGTTTGCTGCCCGGGCACGCCGACGGCCTGCAGACCGGCGGCCGCCGGCTGCCGCACATCGGCTGGAACGTCGTCTCGTGGCGACGCAGTTCTGCGCTCACGGCGGGCCTCCCGGACGAGACGGCCTTCTACCACGTGCATTCCTTCGCGGCCCGCCCCGCGGACGCCCGCGACGAGCTCGGCTCGGCCGAGTACGGCGAATCCTTCGCGTCGGCGGTCGAGCGCGACAACGTCTTCGGAGTCCAGTTCCACCCCGAGAAGTCCTCGCGGCACGGGCTGCGCCTGCTGGCCAACTTCGCTTCGGTCGGCGCGGGCGAGGCTCGGGCCGCGGCGTGATCCTCTATCCCGCCATCGACATCCTCGAAGGCCAGGCCGTCCGCCTGCCGCAGGGGGACTTCGCCGATCCGACCGTCTACGACGCGGATCCCGTCGCCGCGGCGCGGGCGTGGGCCGCCGACGGCGCGCGATTCCTGCATGTCGTCGATCTCGACGGTGCGCGGCAGGGCCGGCCCGTCAACCTCGAGCACGTAGAGAAGATCGCGCGGGAGATCGACCTGCCACTGCAGCTCGGCGGCGGGCTGCGCTCGCTACCCGATGTGCGCGACGCCCTGCGCGCCGGCGCCTCGCGCGTGATCCTCGGCACCGCGGCCTACACGGACGTCGACTTCCTCGACGAGGTGCTGGCGGCCTACGGCGACCGGGTCATCGTCTCGGTCGACGTGCGCGGAGGCAAGGTCTCGAGCGCCGGCTGGACCGAGCAGACGCAGATGCCCGCCGGCGACGTGATCGAACGGCTCCAGAGGCGCGGCGTGCGGCAGTTCGTCTACTCGAGCATCGAGCGCGACGGGATGCTGTCGGGGCCAGATCTCGATGAGGTGCGCCGGGTCGCCGACACGGTCCGCGGCCGCTTCATCTACTCAGGCGGCGTGAGCTCGGTGGAGGACTTGCGGGCGCTCGCCGCGCTGCGGCAGATCAACCTCGCCGGGGTGATCGTGGGCAAGGCGCTCTACGAGCGGCGCTTCGGCGTGGCCGAGGGCCAAGCCGCGCTCGAGCAGGCCTGAAGGAACTCAGGGGCGGCCGTGCACACCAAGCGCCTGATCCCCTGTTTGGACGTCGACGCGGGCCGCGTCGTCAAGGGCACCGGCTTCGTCGACTTGCGCGATGCCGGCGACCCGGTCGAGCTGGCCGAGCGCTATGACGCCGAGGGCGCCGACGAGCTTGTCTTCCTCGACATCACGGCCACCTCGGACAAGCGCGGCACCGTCGCTGAGTTGGCGCGGCGCACCGCCGACAACGTCTTCATCCCGTTCACCATCGGCGGCGGCATCCGGTCCGTCGAAGACGCGCAAGCGGTGCTCGACGCGGGGGCCGACAAGGTCTCAGTCAACTCGGCTGCCGTCGAGCGCCCGGAGCTGCTCGAGGAGCTGGCCGAGCAGTTCGGCGCTCAGTGCGTCGTGCTCGCGATCGACGCCAAGGCCTCGGGTCAAGACGCGTGGGAGGTGTGGGTCGCGGGGGGACGCACGCCGACCGGTTGCGACGCCGTGACCTGGGCGCGCGAGGCCGTGCAGCGGGGCGCCGGGGAGATCCTCCTCACGAGCATGGATCGCGACGGCACCGGCGACGGGTACGACCTCGGACTGACCGCGGGTGTGGCGGGCACGGTGGAGGTGCCGGTGATCGCCAGCGGGGGTGCCGGCGAGCTCGATCATCTGGTTGAGGGGCTGAAGGCGGGAGCCGACGCGGTGCTCGTCGCCTCGATGCTGCACTACCGGCGCTTCGGCGTGGCCGAGATCAAGGAGCACCTGGCGCGCGCTGGGGTGCCGGTGCGCACTCCCGCGACTTAGCCGGTGGGCGGTCGCAGCTGGACCGACCCCGTACTCCGCGCGAAGATGTCCGACATGGAGCAGCGGCCCGGTCTCTTGGAGAACCTACGGCAAGACCCGGCCGCGCGCGCAGTGCTCGACGCGATCTCCCACCGTCACGAGGTGTACCTCGTCGGAGGGGCGGTCAGGGATGCGGTGCTCGGCCTTACGCCGCTGGACCTCGATTTCGTGGTTGAGGGCGACGCTCGCGAGGTCGCCGCGGCGGTCGCGGAGACGTTGGGCGGCGAACTGCGCGAGCACGACCGGTTTGGCACTGCGCGGATCAAGGTGGGTGATCACACGTACGACTTCGCGAGTGGGCGGGCCGAAAGCTACGAGTACCCTGGGGCACTGCCTCGCGTGAGCCCTGCGGGGATCGAGGAGGATCTGCGGCGCCGCGATTTTACCGCGAACGCGATGGCGCTTTCTACCGACTCGGGGCAGTTCGTTGCCGCCTCGCACGCACTCGAGGATCTGCGCCGGCGGCGCCTGCGCGTGCTTCATGAGGCGAGCTTCAAGGACGACCCCACGCGCCTCCTTCGGCTTGCGCGATACGCCGCGCGTCTGGGCTTCGAGGTGGAGGCCGGCACGGCCGTCCTCGCGAAGGAGGCGATCGAAGAGGGCGCGCTGGAAACCGTGTCGGGTCCGCGCGTCGGTCAGGAGCTGCGTCTGGCTGCGCGCGAGGCAGACGCGATCGCCGCGTTCGAGCGGCTGGATGGTCTCGGGGCCCTGCGGGCGGTGCATCTGCACCTGAGCTTCGACGCCGGGTTTGCCTCCCGCGCCCTCGCAATCCTGCCGCCTGAAGGTCGCTCGAACCTTGTGGTCCTCGCGGCCTCGATGCGCGACCTGACCGGCCAGGAAGCAGACGCGGTGCTCGACCGCCTCGGGTTCGACCGCGACGAGACGCGTCTCGCTCTGGCCTTGATCCTGCGCCTACCCGCCACGTCGAGCGATGTCGCCGCTGCGCGGCGGCCCTCGGAGATCGACGCGCTTCTCGCCGGGAGCACGCCGGAGGAGGCGGCCCTGATCGCTGTCTTGGGAGCCGAGGAGCCCGTGCGCCGCTGGCTCGGCGAGCTGCGCGACGCGAAACTCGAGATCGACGGAGCCGACCTGCGCGCCGCCGGGGTGCCCGAAGGCCCGGCGATCGGCGCCGCTCTCGCGTTCGCTCGCGCGGGGCGCCTCGACGGCGACCTGATGACCCGCGAAGCCCAGCTCGCCTTCGCCCTTAGGATGGCCGGCACATGAGTCCCTCCGCCAACGCGATGCAGTGGACCCGGGCCGCCGGCTTCTACGAGGTCTGGTACCTCACGCTCACCGATCGGCGTACGGGAACCGGTCTTTGGATCCGCTACACGCTGCTGGCCCCGAACAAGGCCAGCGGCGAGGCCACCTGTGCGCTGTGGTTCCTGGCCATGACGCCGGGCCAAGCTCCTATCGGCCGCAAGGCGACCTTTCCGATCGCCGAACTCGGCGTGCGCGACGAGCCCTTCGAGCTGCGCATCGCGGATGCAGTTCTCAGCGACCAGGGCGCGCGCGGCGCCTTCGAGGACGTGAGCTGGGATCTCGAGTGGGAGCCCGCCCCGCGGGCGCACGAGCACGTTCACACGCTCCTGCGCCGGGCGCGCATCGCCAAGACCGTGCTGACGCTTCCCCACGGCGATGTCGCGCTGTCGGGCCGGGTGACCCTTCCCGGCGCTGAGCTCGAGCTCGACGCTACGCGGGGTGGACAGGCTCACCTCTGGGGAACCAAGCACGCGTCGTCATGGGCGTGGCTGCACTGCAACGACCTCGAAACGCCAGAGGGCGCGCCCTACCGCGGTTTCGTCGACGGGGTCTCGGTGCTCGTGCCGCGCTTCGGCCGCGAGATCGGCCCCAGCACCCCGATGGTCGGAGAGCTCAGCGGCAAGGGCTTCGCCTCGACCTCGCCGGCCCGGGTGCTCGGCAACGCCAGCCGCTTCGGCCTGACGTCGTGGACCTTCGAGGCGCGCGACGGCGAACGGCGGCTCGTGGGGGAGGTGGACGCCCCGCGCGGGGAGCTCGCCGGCGTCACCTACCACGACCCGGACGGGGAGCGGGCCTACTGCTACAACGCGGAGACGGCGTCGTTGCGTCTGCAGGTGTGGGAGGGCAACGAGCTCAAGCAGCGCCTCCTCGCGCCGGGCCGTGCGCACTTCGAGTACGCGCAGCGCGAGCCGGTGCCCGGCATTCCGCTCCTGACGCAGTGAAGCTGCCCGACCCATTCTTCGGTTACGGCGGCCACATCACCGCTGAGCTGCCGGGCGCCCACGTCCTCTTCACCACGCGCCTCGGAGGAGTCTCCTCCGGGCCGTACGAGAGTCTCAACCTGGGGCTTCTCACCGACGACGCTCCCGAGGCCGTTCGCGAGAACCGCCGCAAGCTGAGCGCCTTCACGGGCCTCCCGCTCGCGGCGCTCGCC
This sequence comes from Solirubrobacterales bacterium, assembly GCA_038200435.1. Lineage (GTDB taxonomy): Bacteria > Actinomycetota > Thermoleophilia > Solirubrobacterales > Solirubrobacteraceae > JBBPXY01. The sequence continues at coordinate 37,303 of JBBPXY010000089.1, read as the reverse complement.
CATGGCCACCAGGTCCACGGCACCGAGGTTCGCCGGGTCCTCGAGCCTCCTCTCGAAACGAGCTCGCCCGAGCCCGCCGACGGACAGGCGACCGCTCTGCAGGGCGTCGCTCCCATGGTGCTCACCGCCGACTGCCTCCCGATCGCGCTGGCTTCCCTCGGGGCTGTGACGATGGTGCACGCCGGCTGGCGCGGACTGGCCGGCGGCGTGATCGAGGAGGGCGTGTCGGCGCTGCGCGAGCTTGACCCCGACGGCGCTGTAGTCGCGGCAATCGGGCCCGGTGCGCGGGCGTGCTGCTACGAGGTCGGCGAGGAGGTGCGCGCCACGCTCGGGCAGGAGGGGCGCACGGCCGACCTTCCTGGTGCGGCGCGGCGGAAGCTGGAGGCAGCAGGAGTCGAGGAGGTGCACGACGTCGGGCTGTGCACCATGTGCTCTGAGGAGAAGATGTTCTTCTCCCACCGCCGCGACGGCGGCATCACCGGGCGGCAGGCCGGGGTCGTGTGGCGCGCCTGATCACCGGTCTCGAGCCGGAGCGGGTGCACGAGAACCTCGCCGCGGCGCGGGCCGCGGTGGACTCGGCGGCCACCGTCGCCGGGCGCGGGCCGGGCGAGGTCGAGATCCTCGCCGCCGCCAAGTACGTGCCTTCGGAGGAGCTCGAGGCCCTTCACGAGGCGGGTATCGAGCTGCTGGGAGAGAACCGCGCGCAGGACCTAGAGGCCAAGGTGGCCGATCACCCGGGCCGCTTCACGTGGGACTTCATCGGCGCGCTGCAGAGCCGCAAGGTGCGCTCGATCGCACCCCACGTGCGGCTCATCCACTCCGTGGCCAGCGACAGTGCGCTCGAGCAGCTCGGCCGCCACGCCCGGCCCGGGCTCGAGGTGCTCGTCCAGGTCAACGTTGCCGGTGAACCCGGCAAGGCGGGAATCGACCCCGACGACCTCGAGGCTTTCATCGCGCGCTGTCCGATGGCTCCGAGCGGGCTGATGGTCATGCCGCCTGCCGCCGCGCGCCCCGAGGACTCGCGCCGGTGGTTCTCCGCGACCCGAGAGCTGGCCGAGCGCCACGGCCTCGCGCGGCTTTCGATGGGGACTTCGCAGGACTACGCGGTGGCCGTGGAGGAGGGCGCGACGATCGTGCGCCTCGGCGAGATCCTGTACCGCTAGACCCAGCGGCGATACCCTGCGTTGCAGGGATTCCCGGCCCGCCCGCGAACCTCGCACTCGATCATGGCCTTCCGCGATACATGGCACCGCGCCCTCGTTTACTTCGGCCTCGCCGATGACCACGCGCATTACGAGGACGACGAGCCGGAACCGATCGAGCCCGAGGTCCAGCTCGAAGACCGCTACCGCGACCGCCCAAACGTCCGCCGCCTCGGCTCGCGCCGGCGCCGCGACGAGATCGACGACATCTTCGCCGACGACTCCGAGAGCGAGCGCCGCACAAGCGTGCTGCGGCCCGTTGGAGGAGGCGGAGGTGGAGGAGGCCGCAATGGCGGCCGGACCGACGCGTCTCGTGTGCACCTGGTGGTGCCCAAGGTCTTCAATGACGCGCAGGAGGTCGCCAACAAGTTCAAGGAGGACATCCCGGTGATCCTCAACCTCCAGGGCTCGGACACCGACCTCTCCAAGCGCCTGATCGACTTCTCGAGCGGCCTCACCTACGCGCTCGACGGCGGGATGCAGCGCATCGCCGACAAGGTCTTCCTGCTCACCCCGCGCAACGTCGAGGTCTCTGCTGAGGAGCGCGCGCGGCTGATCGAGAAGGGCTTCTTCAACCAGTCGTAAGCGGGCGGGCCGTTCAGTGCGCCCGTGACCCACCGCTAGCCTTGCGCGCCATGCGCGTCGGCCTCATCGGAGCAGGCAACATGGCCCGTGCGATGGCGCGCGGGTGGGGCGATCCCGTGCTCTGCACCGACTCGGGCTCCGGCCGCGCGGCCGCCCTCGCTGGGGAGCTCGGCGGCGAGGCGGTGGCCAGCAACGCAGAGCTGGCCGAGCGCGCCGATCTCGTGGTCCTCTGCCATAAGCCGGCGCAGCTCGAGGCCGTGGCCGGCGAGCTCGCCTTGGCGCCGGCCCGGCCCGTGGCCTCGGTGCTCGGCGGAGTGAGCAGCGCCGCGCTCACGGCGGCTTACCCGGATCGTCCCGTCTTCCGGCTCATGCCCAACACCCCGGTCGAGGTACGGCGCGGCGTGATCGCTTACGCCCCGGCCGCGGGGGTGGACCCCGAGATCGAGGCTCGGGTGCGTGCGCTGCTCGAGCGGCTTGGCTCGGTCGTACAACTGCCTGACGAAGCCATGGCGGCGGCCACCGCCACCGCGGGTGTCGGCCCGGCCTACTTCGCGCTCATGGTCGAGGCTCAAGCCGATGCCGCCGCCGCCCGAGGTCTGTCGCCGGGGCTGGCGAGCGAGCTCGTCGTGGAGACCATGGCGGGCACTGCGGCCCTGCTGGCGGCGCGTGGCAACGACGCGATCGAAGTGAGGCGAGAGGTGACCTCGCCGGGCGGGTCGACCGAGCGCGGCCTAGCGGCGCTCGAGCGCCGCGACATCAGGGCGGCGTTCGCGGAGGCCTTCGTCGCCGTGGTCGGAGGTGGCCGGTGACCCCTATGCTCGGAATCACCCGGTTCGACGTGGTGAACTACGTCGACGCCGTCTTCCTCGTCTACACGATTCTCCTGGTGGGCTACGTGATCTCCTCGTTCATCTTCTCCCTTGGTGCGCGACCGCCCTACTCGCCGGCTCTGAGCGCGGTACTCGGCTTCCTGCGCGACGTGAGCGAGCCCTACCTGCGCATCTTCCGCCGGTTCCTGCCGAACATCGGCATGTTCGACATCTCGCCGATCGTGGCGCTCATCGTGCTCTCGCTCGTACGCGGCCTCGTCGACGCCCTCATCCGCGGATAGCGCGTTGATCGAGCTCGCCGGAACGCGGCGCGGGGCGTGGATCCGTGCAGGGACGATCACGGCCGGAGTGATCCTCGCCGATCAGCTCACGAAGATCCTCGCCCGTAACGCCGTCGACGTGGGGGAGAGCGACGGCATCTTCCCCGGTGTCGAGCTTGTGCACGTGCGCAACCGCGGCGTGGCGTTCGGGTTCCTGTCGGGCGGAGGGGGTCTGGTCGTCGCCGCGACCATTGTCGCCCTGGCATTCCTGCTCGTCCTCTTCATACGCAACCCGCGCCGGCGCCTCATGTGGCTGCCGACCGGACTGCTCGTGGGCGGCGCGCTGGGCAATCTCCTCGACCGGCTCGGGTCGGGCGAAGTCACCGACTTCCTCAAGGTGCCGCTGTGGCCGGCGTTCAACCTGGCCGACGTCGCCATCACGGTCGGTGTGCTGGCCCTGCTGTGGGTCCTCGAAGGTCCGCGCCGCGAGCGGGCCGCATGATCGCCCTGGAGGTCTCGGAGGAGGATGCCGGGCAGCGGCTCGATCGTTATCTGGCTGCGACGGTGGGCTCGCGGTCGAGCGCCGAGCGGCTGATTGAGGCCGGCCGGGTGCGAATCGACGGCCAGGCCCGGCCCAAGCGTCACATGGTCGTCGCGGGCGAGCGGATAGAGGTCGACGAGCCCGCGGCCCCTTCACCGTCCGCGGCAACTCCAGCGTCGCTGCCCTTCGGGATCGCCTACGAGGACGAGCATCTGCTCGTGGTCGACAAGCCCGCGGGCATGGTCGTGCACCCCGCCCGCGGCCACCGCGAGGGGACACTGGCCCAGGCGTTGGCCGGACGAGTGGCCGGGGGCGAGGACCCGGCTCGATCGGGCATCGTCCATCGCCTCGACCGCGACACGTCGGGGCTGCTCGTCGTCGCGCGCTCGGAGGCTGTGCACCGAGACCTGAAGGCCCTGATCGCCTCACGCGAGATGCGCCGCGAGTACCTGACACTCGTGGAGGGCCATCCGCCCGCGCGCTCGGGCACGATCGATGCGCCCATAGGTCGCGACCGGCGCGTGCGCACGCGCGTATCGACCGACAGCGCCGAGCCGCGGGAGGCACGCACCCATTTCGAGCTCGAGCGCGCGCTGCCCGCGTTCTCGCTGCTGAGCGTCTCCCTCGAGACGGGCCGCACCCACCAGATCCGCGCCCATCTTCTCGCGATCGGGCACCCCGTGGCGGGCGACCCCGAGTACGGGACCCGGGGCCTGCTCGGCTTGGAGCGCCAGTTCCTCCACGCCACCCGCCTTTCGTTCGAGCATCCTGTCACTGGTAAGAGGTTGGAGATCGCTTCACCGCTGCCCTCTGACCTAGCCGCGGCGCTCGCCAGGGCCGGGGATGGCACCTGGACGAATGTTCGATAGCGGCGCGCTTGGTCGAAGTGGGACGTTTGGGTCGGTCCGAGCCGGTTTCTGCGAGCGACCGGGTTCGCGACCCCGCGTCGTCGCGCAAGCGCGACGCAAGCGCCGACCTCCGTCGACCTTGGACCGGGGCGGGGGTCGGCGCTGCCTTGCGCCTCAACTGTCCACGGTCTCCGACCGTGAACGTTCATTTACCGTGCCGTGGACACCGGTGCGTGAACGTTCGCGGCCCAGTGCGGCCAAAACCGGCCCGGAACACACGACGGGGCGGCCCGTCCACAGCCGCCCCGCCGCCCTGCTGACGAACCGGGCCACCGGAGGTAGGGGAAGGGAGGCCGGCTCGATTGTTGCGAGGCGTCGCCGGCTTGGGGGAAGGCGACTACCCGCTACAGCCCGAAACGAGGGCTCTCGCCGAAACTTGCGTAGACTCGATGAGATCAATCAACTCGATCCCGTCCGGGGATCGGGCGTGGCCCTGCCCGGCGCCGAGAGTGCCGGGTCCGCGCCCACCGGACGGGCTTTGCAGCTCAATCTCAAAAAGGGAGTACGTAGTGGCTCAAGTAGGCATTCGCGAGCTGCTGGAGGCCGGCGTGCACTTCGGCCACCAGACGCGTCGCTGGAACCCCAAGATGCGCCGTTTCATCCACGGTGAGAGCGGCGGCATCTACATCATCGACCTGCTGAAGACGCAGGCCCTGCTCCAGAAGGCTCAGGAGTTCGCCGCCGAGATCTCACACCGTGGCGGCACCGTGCTTTTCGTGGGCACGAAGAAGCAGGCCCGTGACGCCGTGCGCGAGATCGCCACGGAGGCCGACATGCCCTACGTCAACAACCGCTGGCTCGGCGGCCTGCTGACCAACTTCGGCACGATCAGTCACCGCATCAACCGGCTGCACGACCTCGAGCGCTATCAGGCCGAGGGCCAGCTCGAGCTGCTGCCGACGCGTGAGCGCATGGCGGCCCAGGCCGACCTCGCCAAGCTTCAGCTCAATCTCGGCGGCGTCAAGAACATGCAGCGGGTACCAGACGCGATGTTCGTCGTCGACCTGAACACCGAGGAGATCGCGGTGCGCGAGGCACAGCGCCTGCGGATCCCGATCATCGGCCTCGTCGACACGAACTGCGACCCCGACGGCATCGACTTCGTGGTGCCCGGCAACGACGACGGCATCCGGTCGTGCACGCTGGTCGCCAAGGCGCTCGGCGACGTCGTGGGCGAAGGCCGCAAGGTCTTCCGCGCCGAAGAGGAGCGGGCTCGCAAGGAAGCCGAGGAGCAGGCTCGCAAGGAGGCAGAGGAGCGTGCTCGGCGCGAGGCGGAGGCCCAGGCCAAGCGCGAGGCCGAAGAGGCGGCAAAGGCCGAGGCCGACGCTGCGGCCGCGGCCGCCGCCGAAGGCGCTGCACCTGCGCCCGGGGGTGGGACGGCTGCGACCACCGAGGCACAGCAGATCCCGAGCAACCCTGCTCCGCCCCCCGGCGGCCCGGCGGCCCCGAAGGCCCCGAAGGCTCCGAAGGCCAAACCGGCCGAGCCGACCGAGACGCAGGAGATCCCGAGCAATCCGGCTCCTCCGCCGGACGGCCCGGTGGAGACCGAGAGCGAGACTCCCGCGGCTCCGGCTGAGAGCGCGAGTGCAACGGCAGGAGCAGCAGAAGCTTCGCCCGCCCCGGTCAAGGCGGCGCAGGATCTCGCCAGCGGTGCCGCCGAAGCCGCGCGCGACGCCGCGTCGGGCAAGCCCGTTGAAGCAGTCAAGGACCTCGCCGGCGGTGCCGTCAAGGCTGCGCGCGACCTGGCCGGCGGCGGCTCGGACGAGGAGAAGAAGAAGGAGGGTGACTCGTGAGCGTCACCGCCCAGGACGTGAAGGCGCTCCGCGAGCGCACGGGCGCGGGGATGATGGACTGCAAGAAGGCGCTGACCGAGGCCGATGGTGACATCGAGCGCGCGGTCGAGATCCTCAAGGTGCAGTTTGGCAACAAGGTCGGCAAGCTCGGTGCCCGCGAGGCCTCCGAGGGCACCGTGCAGAGCTACATCCACTCAAACGGCAAGGTCGGGGTGCTGGTCGAGGTCGACTGCAACACCGACTTCGTCGCTCGCAACGAGGACTTCATCTCCTTTGCTCGCGACATCGCCCTGCACGTCGCGGCCGCCGACCCGCTCTACGTGAGCGACGCCGACGTGCCCGAGGAGGTCCGCGAGGGCGAGGTGCGCGTGTTCGAGCAGCAGGCGGAGGACAAGCCCGAGAACGTGCGCGCGAAGATCGCCGAAGGCAAGTTCCGCAAGTGGCTCGAGGACAACGTGCTCATGCTGCAACAGCATGTAAACGCCGACAAGTACGAGAACAAGACGATCGAGGAGATTCGCGCCGAGCTGTCTGCGAAGACGGGTGAGAACGTAGTCATCCGGCGCTTTGAGCGCTTCGTGGTCGGCGAGTAGCCAGGGGAGCGAGAAGTGGCCTCCGACCGAGCCTACGATCGCGTCCTCCTGAAGCTCTCGGGCGAGGCGCTCATGGGCGATCTCTCCTACGGCACCGATCCCGAACGCGTGAAAGCGATCGCCGAGCGGGTGGCGGCCGTGCAAGCGCGCGGCGTCGAGGTCGCCGTGGTCGTCGGCGGCGGCAACATCTTCCGCGGGCTCGCCTCAGCCGCAGAGGGGATGGACCGTGCCACGGGCGACTACATGGGCATGCTGGCCACGGTGCTGAACGCCCTCGCGCTGCAGGACGCGCTCGAGAAGGCCGGCGCCGCGACACGGGTGCAGTCGGCCCTGACGATCTCGGAGGTGGCCGAGCCCTACATACGCCGCCGTGCGATGCGCCACCTCGAGAAGGGCCGCATCGTCGTCTTCGCCGCGGGCACCGGCAACCCGTTCTTCACCACCGACACCGCTGCGGCGCTGCGCGCGGTCGAGATACACGCGCAGGTGATCCTGATGGCCAAGAACGGCGTCGAGGGCGTCTACACCGCCGATCCCGCCGAGGATCCGTCTGCGGAGTTCATCCCCGAGCTCACCCACATGGAGGCGCTCGAACGCCGCCTTCGGGTGATGGACTCGACCGCGCTCGCACTCTGCATGGAGAACAAGCTGCCCATCAACGTCTTCAACATGGGCGACGAGGCCAACATCGATCGGATAGTTTCCGGAGAGCGCGTGGGGACCCTGGTGCGGACATGATCGACGACCTTCTCACCGACGCGCGCGAGCGCATGGGCAAGTCCGTCGACGCGACGCGGGGCGAGTTCGGCTCGGTCCGCACCGGCCGCGCCAGCCCGGCCCTGCTCGACCGGATCACGGTCGACTACTACGGCGCGATGACGCCGCTCAAGCAGCTCGCGACCATCAACACGCCCGAAGCAAGGATGCTGACGATCCAGCCCTACGACAAGACCTCGGTCAAGGCCATCGAGAAGGCGATCCTCGAATCCGACGTCGGCCTCACGCCCTCCAACGACGGCAACCTCATCCGGCTCGCCGTGCCCGACCTGACGGAGGAGCGGCGCAAGCAGCTCGTGAAGGTCGTGCGCAACATCGCCGAGGAAGGCCGGGTCGCGATCCGCAACATCCGCCGCGACGTCATGCACGACCTGCGCGAGATGAAAGAGGCGGGCGAGGCGGGCTCCGACGACGAGCACCGGGCTGAGGCGGCGCTGCAGAAGGTGACCGACGACAAGATCGGCGATCTCGAGAACGCGCTCAAGCTCAAGGAAGAAGAGATCCTCGAGGTTTAGTGGCCCCGTCCGTAGACCGGGCGAGGTACGTCGCCATCATCACCGACGGGAACGGGCGCTGGGCGAGCAGCCGGGGCCTGCCCGCCGTCGACGGGCATCAGGCCGGCGCCGACGTGGTCAAAGCGCGCCTGCGCGACGCCGCCGAACTGGGAGTGGAAGAGCTCACCGTCTATTCGTTCTCCACCGAGAACTGGAGCCGGTCGGCCGAGGAAGTGACCGCCCTCATGCGGATGTTCTCCCAGCGGATAGAGGGAGAGACCCCGGAGCTTCACGCGGAGGGCGTGCGCATGCGCTTCATCGGCCGGCGGCGCGAGAAGATCCCGCGCGCGCTCGTCGAGCAGATGGAGGAGGCTGAGGCCCTCACCGCTCAGAACACCCGCATTACGCTGTTCGTCGCGTTCAACTACGGCGGCCGGGCCGAGATCGTCGATGCCGCGGAGACTTTCGCGGGCGGGAGCGAAGAGGACTTCCGCCGCCACCTCTACGCGCCCGACATGCACGATCCGGATCTCATCATCCGCACCAGCGGCGAGCAACGCCTCTCCAACTACCTGCTCTGGCAGTCGGCGTACTCCGAGCTCGTCTTTCGTGATGAGCTCTGGCCCGACTTCACGCGTGAGGCGTTCGAAGCCTCGCTCGAGGAGTACGCCGCGCGCAAGCGCCGCTTCGGCGGACGGGTCGAGGCGTGAGCACCGGCCGCCGCCCGCCGGCGAGCTCGCGCTCGCGCCAACGTCCTTCGAGCCGAGATCGTCAGCGCGGCAAGCGGCGCTCGTCGGACCTCAGCGCGCGGATCGTCACCGCGCTGCCCGCGATCGCCTTCGCCATCTTCATCGTCGTCGAGGGCGGGACGATCTTCGCGTTGGGTGTGATGCTCCTAGGCCTCGCCTGTCTGCAGGAGCTCTACACGATGCTCCACGGCGCGCGGCCGGTAAAGCTCGCCGGCTTCGCCGCGCTCATCGGGCTTGTGATCGCGGCGCGCTACGGCACCGCATTTCATGTGCTTCTCATCACCGTCCTCGCGTTGCCGCTGCTCTTCGTCCTGACAGTGGCACGCCCGCTCGAGGCCCCCGCCACGCCGGCGATGGCCACCACGCTGATGGGGATCTACTGGATCGGCCTTGCCGTCGCCCACATCGTGCTCCTGCGCGACCTGCCTCACGGCGGAGGGATCGTGGTGGACATCCTCGTCGGCACCTTCATCGGGGACACCGGCGCCTACCTCGGGGGCCGCGCCTTCGGCCATCGCCCGCTGGCGCCGAGCATCTCTCCGAAGAAGACCGTCGAAGGGGTCGCCTTCGGCGCCGTGGCCGCAGTGCTCGCCGTGTTCCTCGCCTCGACCTACCAGGAGTGGCTGACCCCGGGGCAGGCGATCATCCTCGGACTGACGTGCGCGGTGTTCGCGCCGCTCGGCGACCTCTTCGAATCGCTGGTCAAGCGCAGCGCCGGCACGAAGGACACGGGTCGTCTCTTCGGCCCGCACGGCGGCGCGCTCGACCGTCTCGATGCCGTTCTGTTCACCCTGGTAGCCGGCTACTACGTCTGGGTGGCGATGCTTCCGGGGTAGGCCAGCAACCGGCGCATAGTTGCAACCGCAACGTTACATTCCGTTGCCCCCAGTTCGCCCCCACCCAAGGAAGTCCATGCGCCGGTCCATCTCGTGCCTCGTCGTGCTCGCTGCATTCGCCGTTGCCGCTCCGGCGGCGCAGGCGGGTCTGTCAACCGAGCCCATGCCCTTCGGCCACCCGTGCGCTCCGGAGAACGGCGTGCGCTACTGCCCGACCACCCAGGGAAGCGCCGGGCGCACGACCGATGGCGTGCCGACCTTCGACGACATCCCGCTCGACGCCGACGTGACGTTGCCCGCGACCGGCAGCGGGCCGTTCCCGATCATCGTGATGCTGCACGGCTACGGCGGCGACAAGGGCGACTTCGAAACCACCACGCCCGAGGGTGACGGAAAGAACACCTACCACTACAACAACAACTTCTACGCCAAGCAGGGCTACGCGGTGCTCAACTACACCGCGCGAGGCTTCGGCCACTCGTGCGGTGGCGGTCCCGCCGCCGACCACACCGGTGCCTGCGCCAACGGGTTCCTGCGCCTGGCCGACTCGCGCTACGAGGTACGCGACACGCAGTACCTCGTCGGGAAGCTCGTCGACGAGAACCTCGCCAAGGCGGGAGCGATCGGCGTCACGGGCATCTCCTACGGCGGTGGTCAGAGCATGCAGCTCGGCTTCCTCAAGGACCGCATCCGTAACACGAACGGCTCGTTCTCACCCTGGGTGAGCCCCGACGGGACTCCACTGTCGATCACGGCTTCGTGGCCGCGGTGGCCCTGGTCGGATCTCTCCTCGGCGCTGCTTCCCAACGGGCGGTTCCTCGACTTCGACAACAGCACGGCCGGGCTCAGCCGCGATCCCATCGGGGTGCCCATACAGACCTACGTCACGGGGCTCTACGCCCTCGGCTTGACGAGCGGCTACTACTGCGGGGCCCCAACCCCATGTCCGAGCTCCGAGTTCGACCTCTCCACGGACTTCACGCGGGTGCTCGGCGGCGAGCCGTTCTCGGCCGACACGCGCACGCGCCTGGACGAGATCACGCGCGACAAGGGTGCCTATGGCATCTACGCCGCTGCGCCGAGCGCGACGCCTTCGCCCCTGCTCATGCAGAGCGGGTGGACCGACGATCTGTTCCCGCCGGCGGAGAGCCTGCGCATGTACAACCTCCTGCGCGCGAAGAACCCGCAGGCCGACGTGAGCCTGCAGTTCGGCGATCTCGGCCACTCCCGCGGCTCGAACAAGCCGACGGTCAACCAGGAGTTCAACGACAAGGGCGCGAGCTTCTTCGCCGCCCATCTCAAGTCTGTGGGCTCAGCGCCCGCGGCCGGCAGCGTCGAGGCTTTCACGCAGACCTGCCCCAAGACCGTCGACACACCGGACGGCGGCCCTTTCACAGCGGCGAGCTGGCCGTCCATCCATCCGGGGACGATCAGCATCACCGGGTCGGCCACGCAGACTGTCACCGCGCAGGGCGATGCCGACAGCGGGCCACCGTTTGACCCCGTGACCCAGCTCGACCCGGCCGGCACCACGGATGCCTGCCGAACGATCGCGAGCAGCGGCGGCGCCGGCACGGCGACCTACGAGCGCGCCGTCACCACGGCCTTCACGCTCCTCGGGTTGCCGACGGTGACCGCAGCGATCCAGACCTCGGGGCGCTTCGGCCAGCTCGACTCCCGCCTCTACGACGTCCTCCCCGACGGCTCGGAGCGCCTGATCACGCGCGGCTCCTACCGGCTGCTCGACAACCAGGCCGGCAAGGTGACCTTCCAGCTGCACGGCAATGGGTACCGATTCGAGGTAGGGCACAAGGTCAAGCTCGAGCTGCGTGGCAACGACGCGAACTACCTGCGGCCGAGCAACTCAGGCTTCAGCACAGCGGCTGCGTCGAACAACGGAGGCAATTTCAGCGTGCAGGTCTCGAACCTGGCGGCGTTGCTGCCCACGATCGAGAAGTCAGCGGTGAAGCCTCCGACCGGACCGCCGGCCAAGCCCTGCGGACGGCTACGCCTGAGCGTCCATGTTACGCCGGCGCGGACCCGAGCGGGCCAGCGGCGGACCTACACGGTCACCGTCACGGGACGGCGCCCGTGCCAGGCGAAGGCGCACGCGGTGCGCGGTGCGCTCGTGAGCTTCGCCGGTCGTCACCGGCACACGGACAGCCACGGGCACGTGCGGCTCACGCTGACCCTGCACCGCGTCGGCAACTACCGCGTGGCCGGACACGTGGCGGGATCACGGACGGCAAGCACTCACGTGCGCAGCGTCCACGCCGCGCGAGCGGGCGTCTCGCCGCGGTTCACCGGCTAGCACCATTGCCACAATGAGGCCCGTGCGGCGCCTCCTCATACTCGGTTCGACCGGGTCCATCGGCACCCAGGCGCTCGACATCGTCGCGCGCTCGGAGGAGCTCGAGCTCGTAGGGCTCTCGGCCGAGCGCTCGTGGGAGCCGCTCCTCGAGCAGGCGGCCGCGCATGGCGTGAAACGCATCGCGCTCGCCGACCCCGACGCGGGCGCCCGCGCGGCCGAAGCGTGGACCGCCGGCGAGGTGCTCACCGGAGCCGACGGACTGGCGCGGCTCGTGGCCGAGTCCGAGGCCGACCTCGTCCTCAACGCGCTCGTCGGCTCCGCGGGGCTCGGCCCGAGTGTCGTCGCGCTGACCGAAGGGATCGACCTCGCCCTGGCCAACAAGGAGTCCCTGGTGGTCGGTGGTGAGCTGCTCACGCAGCTGGCCGAGGCGACGGGGGCGCGCATCGTCCCGGTCGACTCGGAGCACACCGCCCTGCACCAGTTGATCGAGGGCGAGCCCGTGGGCACGGTCGAGCGTCTGGTCATCACGGCTTCGGGAGGTCCCTTCCGGGGGCAGAAGCGCGCGGAGATCGAGGCGGCCAGCGTCGAGGATGCCCTGCGCCATCCCACCTGGGCGATGGGCGGGAAGATCACCATCGACTCGGCCACGCTGATGAACAAGGGGCTCGAGGTGATCGAGGCCCACCACCTGTTCGGTGTCCCCTACGACCGCATCGACGTGGTCGTTCATCCCCAGTCGGTGGTCCACGCGCTCATCGAGGTGGTGGGCGGGGCCTCGCTGGCCCACCTGGGGGCCAACGACATGCGCCTGGCGATCTCCTACGCCCTGCACCACCCGGAGCGGGTCGACGTGCCGGTGCCTCATCTCGATCTGGTCGGGCTCGGCACACTGACCTTCGAGCCCGTCGATCACGAGACGTTTCCCTGCCTGGGTCTCGCTCGCCAAGCCGCGCACTCGGGGGGCACGGCGCCTTGCATCCTCAATGCGGCCAATGAGATCGCCGTGCACGCGTTTCTCGGTGAGCGGCTCGCCTTCGGCCAGATCCCGCGTGTGATCGAGACGTGCCTCGAGCGCCTGGGCAGCTCCCGGGTGCACTCCTTCGAGACGTTGTACGCGGCCGATCGCGGAGCGCGAGAGACCGCATCCGGGCTCGTGCTCGAGAGGGCGGCCGCGTGAGCTACGTCCTCGCGTTCCTCGGCTTCGCTCTGCTCGTGATCCTGCACGAGGCGGGCCACTTCGCCGCGGCGAAGGCAGTCGGCATGCGCGTCGAGCGCTTCTCGCTGTTCTTCGGCCCGCTGCTCTTCAAGGTCCGCCGCGGCGAGACCGAGTACGGGATCGGCCCGATCCCCCTCGGGGGCTACGTGAAGATCACCGGGATGAACCCGAACGAGGAGATCCCACCGGAGGTGGAGCACCGCGCCTACTACCGCCAGCCCGTGTGGAAGCGGATCGTGGTGATCAGCGCAGGCCCGGCCGTGAACCTGGTCATCGCCTTCGTGATGCTCTGGGGGATCTACGCGATCCACGGTGAGTACGTCACCGTCTCGCGCGTCGCGCCCATCAAGCTGAAGCCGCCGGCGGCGGGCCAGCTACGTACAGGAGACAAGATCCTGTCGGTCGACGGGCAGACTGGCGATCCCGCGGCCATCCGGCGACTGATCGGCAAGCACAATTGCGCCGGAGCGCTCGTGAACGGCTGCCAGGCCACCACTCCGACGAAGCTCCTCGTGCAGCGCGGCGGCAGTCGCGTCCCGCTCTCGCTTCTTCCCCGCTACAGCGCAGCCGACAAGCGCTTCCTTGTCGGGTTCGCCTTCGACGAGGAGCTCAAGAAGTACGCGGGCGTATCCGGCGCGGGCCAGAGCGTCCACACCATGTGGAAAGTCACCTCGCAGACGGTCGGTGTGGTCGGCCGCCTCTTCGACCCCGTGCAGCGCAAGCAGCTCTCGAGCGTCGTCGGTGGCTACAAGGCCACCCAGGAGTCGTTCGCCAAGAACTTGACGCAGGCACTCTTCGTGCTCGCCCTGATCTCGCTCTCGCTCGGGGTCATCAACCTGTTCCCCTTCCTCCCGCTCGATGGCGGCCACATCTTCTGGGCCCTGGCCGAGAAGGTCAGGCGCAAGCCGATTCCGTTCAGCGTGATGGAGCGCGCCAGCGTCGTTGGGTTCTTGCTCGTGCTCGTCGTGTTCGCAATCGGGTTGACCAACGACATCGGCCGCCTGAACGGAAGCGGTTTCGGCGTTAGGTAGCTCGCCCGTGCTGCGGTAGCGTTCGGCCTCTGGAGTCCGGAGTCACGAGAGGGGTAAACAGGGATGGAGAGCAGCACGATCACGCCCGCCGCCGGGAGTGCGGTAGAGGCGCCCACGCTCGCCGAGGCCTTCAGGCGCACCGCGGAGGCTCACGCCGACCAAGTCGCCTTCCGGACGGCGGACGACTCGCTCTCGCTCACGTGGGCCGAGACGCGTGACCGCGTCAGCGCCATCGCGGGCGGTCTCGCCGGCCTCGGCCTGGGCAAGGGCGACTCGCTGGCGATCATGCTCTCGAACCGGCCGGAGTTCCACCTCGTCGATCTCGCGGCCGTGGTGCTCGGCGCGACGCCGTTCTCGATCTACCAGACTTACACGCCGGAGCAGATCCAGTACATCGTCTCCGACGCGGGCGCGCGGGTCGCCGTCGTCGAGCCGGCTCACCTCGAGGCGGTGCTCGAGGCGCGCAAGGACCTGCCCGATCTCGAGCACGTGATCGTGCTCGGCGGTGACGCGCCGGAAGGCACGGTCCACCTCGACGAGATCGAGGGGGCGGGCCGCGACTTCGACGCCGACGCCGCGGTGGCCGCCGTCGGCCCCGACGACGTGCTCACGCTCATCTACACCTCGGGCACCACCGGGCCGCCCAAGGGCGTCCAGCTCACGCACAAGAACATCATGAGCGGCGTCCGGACGGTTCAGAAGCTGATCGAGCTCCCGCCCGGCGCGCGCGTCATCTCCTGGCTGCCGGCCGCCCACATCGCCGAGCGCAACGCCCACCACTACATCCCCGTCGTGTTCGCGGGTCAGGTGACGTGCTGCGACAACCCGCGCGAGATCATGTCGTTCCTCCCTCGGGTGCGCCCCAACTGGTTCTTCGCGGTGCCACGCATCTGGGAGAAGCTGAAGGCCGGCCTCGAGACGATGATGGCCGCCCAGGATGACGCGACCCGCGAGAAGGGGGAGAGCGCCGTGGCGGCCGCCATCGAGAAGGTGCGCCTGGAGCAGAAGGGCGAAGAGGTCCCCGCCGAGCTCGCCGAGACGGTCGCCCAGGCCGACGAGCACATGTTCGCCGGGCTGCGCAAGATGCTCGGCCTCGACGAGGTCGTCACGGTGAATGTCGGTGCGGCGCCCACTCCGCCCGACGTGCTCGAGTTCTTCCACGCCATCGGCATCGAGCTGGCCGAGCTGTGGGGCATGTCGGAGACCTGCGGCGCCGGCACGTGCAACCCGCCCGGCAAGGTCAAGATCGGCACGGTCGGGCCCGCCTCACCCGGCGTCGAGATAAAGCTCGCCGACGACGGGGAAGTGATGGTGCGCGGTGGCTGCGTGATGCTCGGCTACCGCAACCTGCCCGACAAGACCCAGGAGACCATGACCGACGACGGTTGGCTCCTCACGGGCGACATCGGCACGCTCGACGAGGACGGCTACCTGAAGATCGTCGATCGCAAGAAGGAGATCATCATCAACGCGGCCGGCAAGAACATGTCGCCCGCGAACATCGAGTCGACGCTGAAGGGCGCCTCGCCACTCATCGGCCAGGTCGCGGTGATCGGTGACCGGCGCCCTTACAACACGGCGCTGATCGTGCTCGATTCCGACTACGCTCCGGCGTGGGGCAAGAAGAACGGAATGGAAGGCAAGTCCCTCGAGGACATGGCCGGAGAAGAGAAGGTGCGCGAGGCGGTGCAAAAGGGCGTTGACGACGCCAACGCGAAGCTCGCCCGCGTCGAGCAGATCAAGAAGTTCACCGTGGTGCGAGGCGACTGGGCGCCGGGCGGCGACGAGCTGACGCCGACTATGAAGCTCAAGCGCAAGCCGATCGCCGAGAAGTACTCGGACGAGATCGAGGGGATGTACTCGTAGGGTCTTGTCGTCCTGATCGCCGCTGTGCTCGGGGATCCAGGAGTGGAGCGGGTCGGAGCGTCCTCTTCTGTCCACAGCGGGCGGCGCGCGGGCGCTCGTGGACAGTTGAGGCCGCATAGCGTCTCCATCTGTCCATGGAGGCGGTGAGCAGGCGCTCGTGGACAGTTGAGGACGCTTCCTTCCCCAGATCCGGGAAGGAGCGGTTCGGAGCGAGCTGAACTGTCCACAGGCACCCGTCCGTCGGCCGGGTGGGCAGTTCTGCCCGGTGAGCGAGCACATCTGTCCACGGCGGCCCGGATGAGTGATCCGTGGACAGGTCTGCCAGCGTTCCCCTTCCCAGACGCTGTTTGCCGGCCAGGCCGAAACATCGTCTCCTCCTACACTGAACCCGTGCCCTCCAAGCGTCAGATCCACGTCGGCGGCGTCCCCATCGGGGGTGGCGCGCCCGTCGCCGTGCAGACGATGACCAAGACCGAGACGGCCAATCTCACGGCCACGATGGACCAGATCCGCCGCGTGGCCGATGCGGGCGCCGACATCGTCCGCGTCGCCGTCCCGCGCGAGAAGGATGTCGATGCGCTCAAGGTGATCGTCAAGGAGTCGCCGATCCCGATCATCGCCGACATCCACTTCAACCACACGCTGGCGCTCAAGTCGATCGAGGCCGGCGCACACTGCATCCGGCTCAACCCCGGCAACATCGGCGGCCCCGCCACCGTGGCCGAGGCCGCCCCCACCCCCCCCGAGTTCGGCCCGCCGATGCGCCTCGGCGTCAACTCAGGGTCGCTGCCCAAGCACCTGCACGAGCTCGAGCGCGAGAACCCCGTCGAAGCCCTGGTCACCGCGGCCACCGAGTTCGTCGAGTTGATGGAAAGCCTGCGCTTCACCGACTTCAAGGTCTCCATCAAGTCGACGAACGTCCCGAACACAATCGCCTCGAACCGCCTGCTCGCCGAGCGGATCCCCTACCCGCTGCACCTCGGCATCACCGAGGCGGGGACCAAGTGGTCGGGCTCGCTCAAGTCGGCCGTCGGCCTTGGCACGCTGCTCGCCGACGGCGTCGGCGACACCATCCGCATCTCACTCTCCACCTTTCACGCGGAGGAGGAGGTCAAGGTCGCCTGGGAGATCCTCAAGGCCCTGAAGCTCCGCGAGCGCGGCCCGGTGCTGATCGCCTGCCCGACGTGCGGCCGCCTGCAGTTCGACATGGACACCGTCGTCACCGATATCGAGAAGCGGCTCGAGGCCTACCCCGACGCGATCGAGGTCGCCGTGCTCGGCTGTGCGGTCAACGGCATCGGCGAGGCCTCCCACGCCGACTTCGGCATCACCGGCGCCAAGAACGAGGGCCTCATCTTCTCGCGCGGCAAGGCGCTGCGGAAGGTGCCGCAGGAGCAGCTCGTCGACGAGCTCTTCGTCGAGATCGACAAGTACGCCTCGTCGAAGAAGATCGACGTGAACGACGTCGAGGCCGCCGAGGGCGCCGAGTGGCTCGCGCAGATCGAGGCCGAGAACGAGGGCGAGCTGACACCTGAGCGCCTGGCCAAGATGGAGGCGGCCGCCGCCGAGCGAGAGGAATCCTCGCCCACCGCCGGCCGCCGGTTCAGCCGCGCCTAGCGGCGAGCAAGTGGGCAACCCGCTCGAGTGGTGAGGCCGCTGAGGTTGCGGGCGGCGCCGCCGCGAACGTTCATCTACCGTGGCCCCAGCACCGGTGCCTGAACGTTCGCGGTTCCGGCGAGCTGCTGGTCCGCTACCCGCTGACCGCCGAGTAGCGCTCGGCGACCTTCGCCCAGTTGACGGTGTTCCACCACGCGTCGATGTAGTCGGGGCGCTTGTTCTGGTACTTCAGGTAGTAGGCATGCTCCCAGACGTCGATGCCCAGCAGCGGCGTCTGCCCGTTCGAGATCGGGTTGTCCTGGTTGGGCGTGCCGACAACCGCGAGCTTCGACCCGTCGTGGACGAGCCAGGCCCAGCCTGAGCCGAACTGCCCGACGCCGGTCTCCTTGACCTTCGTCTTGAAGTCGTCGAAGGAGCCGAACTCGCTCTCGATGGCCTCCTTCAGGGGACCTTCGGGCTCGCCGCCGCCGTCGGGGCTCATCGACTCCCAGAAGAGGGAGTGGTTGTAGTGGCCCCCGGCGTTGTTGCGCACGGGGCCGCGCTTGTCCTCGGGCAGCGAGTCGAGCGAACGCAGGACATCCTCGACAGGGGCGCCGGCGTGCTGAGTGCCCTCGAGGGCACCGTTCGCCTTGTCCACGTAGGCCTGGTGGTGCTTGTCGTGATGCACGCGCATGGTGGCCTCGTCGATGTGAGGCTCGAGGGCGGCGTAGTCATAGGGCAGGGCAGGAACTTCGAAGGGCATACGTTCTCCTTGACTGAAGCGGTTGCCCCGGTTCTACCAGACCCTTGGTGCCGGGTCGCACCGGGCCCGCGGCAAAGCGCCGCGAGCCCGGGCGAGAGAGACGGCTAGTTGGGCTTGTAGGTGTTCAGGTCCGGGTCGGTCGGCGTGCTCTGCTTGACCGTGTCGAACTCGTAGAACTGGCCCGGGGTGCCGGATCCTTCCTTGCCGAAGCCGAATCCGGCGGCCTCGAGCTGCGCGACGGCGCGCAGGATCTTCGTGAACCCGACCTGGCCCTCGTTCGGGGCGTCAGGCGCCATCTCGCGCTGCGAGTAGCGCATGAACACCCGGTCGTTGCCGAGCTTGCCGAGCGACTGCCGCGCCAGCGCACGGTGCACCGCCTCGACGCCCATGAACTCAGCGGTGATGCGAGCGTACTTGCTGCTGCCGAGCCCGGCGAACGTCGTCGTACCGAGCAGGTAGGCGTTGACGAAGATCTGATCGCCGACCTCGAGGGTCGAGAGCAGGTTCGTCTTGCTCGAGAAGACGGCGTCAGGCACCCAGATCTTCTTGGTCAGGGGCTTGCCGCCGATGCTGCGCAGCACGTCGTAGTGGACGAGCTCCTCGCGGGCGGCCGCCTTGATGTTGCGCAGCGTGACGGCGTCACCGCCGAAGAAGTTCTGCTGAGACCCGATCGTGTTGACGATCGTCGCGAGTACCTCTGCGGTGGCCGCGACGTTGAGGATCGTCTGCGGGTTCTCCAACTTCGTGTGCTTGTGCTTGTGCTTGCGCTTGGCTTCGGCGACGTCGGTGAAGCCGAGAAGCCCCATTCCGCCGAGTGCAGCAGCGGCACCGCCGACGATCTGCCGGCGCGTCGAGGCCGACTTGTCGGCGTGCTCTTCGTCGATCGACTGATAGACGAGATCGAGTGGATCTTGCATGTAGGTCCTCTCCTACCCGCGTTGGCGGGTGATGGTTTGACTCCCTGGGCGGGAGTACGTCGGCCACGGGCGCTGCGGACGCCCATCCGAAGAAGGCGGGCGCGTTGGCGCTCGTCAGCGTTCATCTAGGCTTCTCAGCCCGTGACGCGCCTCTCCCAGCTGCTTCTGCCGACCGAGAAGGAGCCCCCTTCCGACGCCGAGGCGCTCTCCCACAAGCTGATGGTCCGCGCGGGGCTGATCCGCCAGGTCGGCGCCGGGCTCTGGTCGTGGCTGCCGGCCGGATGGCGTGTGCACCAGAAGGTGACTCAGATCGTTCGGGAGGAGATGGACGCGATCGGCGCACAGGAGCTGCTGATGCCCGTCCTCTTGCCGGCCGAGCCCTGGCGCAAGACCGGCCGCTACGCGATCGAGGAGATGTTCAAGCTCTCCGATCGCAAGGGCGCCGACATGGTGCTGGCCATGACGCATGAGGAGATCGTCACCTCCCACGTCGCGCAGCTCGTGCGCTCTTACCGCGACCTGCCGCTCTCGCTCTACCACTTCCAGGTGAAGGAGCGCGATGAGCCGCGGCCGCGCGCCGGCGTGCTGCGCACGCGCGAGTTCATCATGAAGGACTCCTACTCGTTCGACGTCGACGTGGACGGCCTCGACGCCAGCTACGCCCGGCATATCGAGGCCTACGACCGCATGCTCGACCGCTGCGGCATCGAGTTCTACCGGGTGAAGTCCGACGTCGGGATGATGGGCGGCACCGACGCCGACGAGTACATGGCTCCCTGCGCCGCGGGCGAAGACGAGGTCGCTCTTGCCCCCGGCTACGCAGCCAACGTCGAGGTGGCAAGCGCCGATCCCGCGCCGGTCGATCTGCCTCCTGCGCTCGACCGGCCGGAGACGGTTTCGACCCCGGGCCTGACGACGGTCACCGACGTGTCGCGCGAGCTCGGAGTCGCCCCCGGAGCGCTGCTCAAGGCCTACCCGGTGACGGTTGAGGGACGCGGCGTGGTGCTCGTGCTCGTCCGCGGCGACCACCGTGTCAACGAGATCAAGCTCCGCAACCACCTCGGGGCTGACGTCCGACCGGTACGGCCCGAGGAGATACCGGCCTCGGTCGGCCCGACCGGCTTTCTCGGTCCGGTCGGCGCGGAGGTCCCGATCCTGCTCGACGACGGAGTCGGTCCGGGCGGCTACGTGACGGGCGCTGGCCGTCCCGATGAGCACCTGCGCGGCGTCCAGCCCGGCCGCGACTTCGAGTGTGAGCGCGGCGACGTGCGCCGGGTGGAGGCGGGGGACACCGTCGACGGAGTCGAGCTGCGCATCGAGAAGGCGATCGAGATCGGCAACATCTTCAAGCTGGGCACTCGCTACTCGGAGCCGCTCGGCGCGAGCTACCTCGACGCCGAGGGCAAGTCCCGCCCGGTCGTCATGGGCTCCTACGGACTGGGCCCGGCACGGGTGGTCGCCGCTGCCGTTGAGCAGTTCGCCGACGAGAACGGCATCTCGTGGCCGCGCGCGATCGCGCCCTACGACCTCGAGCTGGTCGGGCTCGGAAAGGCGGGCAGCGAAGAGCGCGAGCTTGCCGAGAAGCTCTACAAGGAGCTGGGGGAAGCCGGTCTCGACGTGCTCTACGACGATCGCGACGCAGGCCCGGGGGAGAAGTTCGCCGACGCCGAGCTGCTTGGTTGCCCGCTGCGCGTGACGGTAGGGAGGCGCACACTCTCCGGTGGCGAGGTCGAAGTGCAGGTGCGACGCGGGCTCGAGGCCCGCACCGTGCCTCTCGAAGGAGCGGCCGGGGCGGTGGCCGAGCTGTGGAAAACGCTTCCCTGAAGGCCACGGAAAGGGCCGACGCCCGGCGCGAGCGCGTCGACCGCGCCCGGCTGACGACGCGGCGTCTGCTCGGGCTCGACCGCTCCGGTCCGCCGCCGCCCGAGACCCTCTCCGGCCAGCCACTCAACCCGTGGACCATCCCCAACGCGATCGGCTTCGTCCGGCTCGCGCTGATCCCGGTGTTCCTCATCGTCGCGTTCTCGACCCACGACGGCCGCGACGCGCTCGCCGCGACCCTCTTCGCGGTGATCGGCTGGAGCGACTACGCCGACGGTATCGCGGCGCGTGTCACGGGCCAGTACTCCCGCCTCGGAACCCTCATGGATCCGGTCACCGACCGTCTCCTCGTGGTCAGTGGCATGGTGGTCGCCTGGAAGTTCGAGCTGCTGCCCCGCTGGGCCATCGCCGTGCTGATCGCGCGCGAGCTGTTCATGCTCGTCGCCGGGCGCTACGCCCAGAAGCGCGGAGTGGAGCTGAAGATCAACTGGCCAGGACGGCTCGGGGTCGCTCCCGCGATGGGGGCGCCGTTCTGGTCGATGGTCGGCTTGCTGACGGTCGGCAAGATCTGCCTCTACGTCGGCCTGGCCCTCGCGCTCATCGCCACCGCGATGTACGCGCGCGACGCCAGGCGGCAGCTGAACGCCAAGAGCTCAAGCTCCGCACCCTCAAGTAGAGCTTGATAGATCGGGCTCGAGGCCCGTATACTCGCTGGTTCGTCCTTTCCCGCATCGCTAGGAGACCACTCCCGCATGGACACCTTCCCCGACCTCGGCTCGCTGACGGACCAGGAGCTCAAGGACCTGATCCAGCAGCTGACCGAAGAAGAGACGGAAGTCTCCTACCAGCGCCGGCTCATGCACGGCAAGATCGACATCTTGCGCGCGGAGCTCGTCAACCGGCTGCGCAAGAAGCACGAGGGCGGCGAAGAGGTCATCTCGGGCTCCGACGTGCAGAAGCTCACCGACATCCTGGCCGGCCGCGTATCCAGTCCTCCCAAGGAGTAGGACCTCTTCGTGGCGGCGCACTGCCCCGAGTGCGGCTTCCTCAACGCGGAGGGCGCCAACTACTGCCAGAAGTGCGGCGGGTTCCTCGGCACACCCGACGACCCGGCGGGGGCCACGACCGCCACCTACAAGGTCGGTGAGACCGGTGAGATCGAATCCGTCGACCTCGAGGAGGTCACCTCCCACGGGGGCGCGCTCGTGATCCGCGCGGGGGGTGGCCGCACGGGCGAGAGCTTCCCGCTCGCGGGCGAGCGCCTGACGATCGGTCGCCAACCCGACGCCGACATCTTCCTCGACGACGTGACGGTTTCCCGCGATCACGCGCTGCTGGTGCGGCGCGGGCCCGACTACTTCCTCGACGACTGCGGGTCGCTGAACGGCACCTACGTGAACCGGGAACGCATCGAGTCGCACAAGCTCGCCGACGGCGACGAGCTTCAGATCGGCAAGTACAAGCTGGCCTACCTCGCGCGATGATCGTGGCCTCCGAACTACAGCCCCGCAAGCTCGATCTCGCCCCCGGGATGGACGGGGTCGAGGCGGTCTCGGGTGGCCCGGACGAGCCGGCGCGCTCGCGCCAGAAGGCCGTGACGATCGGCGCGGTGTGCAAGGCGCTCAAGCAGGAGTTCCCCGACATCTCGATCTCGAAGATCCGCTATCTCGAGGATCAGAAGCTGCTGACGCCTCGGCGCACGCCGGGCGGCTACCGGGTCTACCTCCAGACCGACATCCAGCGGCTGCGCACGATCCTGCGCCTCCAGCGCGACGAGTTCCTGCCGTTGCGGGTCATCCGCCAGGAGCTCGCCTCGGGCCGCGCTGAATCCGACGTGAGCGCACCACCCGCAGCGGGTGTCGCCGCCGACTCGCGCGGAGCGCGCCGCGCCGCCGTAGCGGTGAAGGAGCCGGGCGCGCTCTACTCGCTCGAAGACGTGCTCGAGGAGACCAACGCAGATCCCAAGCTCGTACGCGAGCTGGAGGAGTACGGCGTGGTGAAGGGGGAGCAGCGCGCCGGCGTGCGCTACTACGACGAGACCGAGCGAGAGATCGTCCGGGCGGTCACCGAGCTCGCCCGCTACGGGGTGGCCGGGCGCAACCTGCGGGTGTTCCGTACATCGGCTGATCGCGAGGCCGCGCTCCTGCAGCAGATCCTGGCTCCCTCGCTGCGCTCGCGCAATCCCGAGCGCCGGCGCGAGGCCGTCGAGACGCTCGAGAACCTCGCGTCGGTCGCGACCTATCTGAAGCACCTGCTGCTCATCCGGGATCTTCGCCGGATCGCGAACTAGTGCCTCCGGACCAGGCCGCCGCCGCGGTCGACCTGCGGGCGCTCATCCGCGACATCCCCGACTTCCCGCGGCCGGGGATCCTCTTCAAGGACATCACGCCGCTGTTGCTCGACGCGGGAGCGCTCGAGGCCGCGACCGAAGCGCTGGCCGGCTACGCGCGCCCGCTCGGTGTCGACATCGTCCTCGCCGCCGAAGCCCGCGGGTTCGTCCTCGGCGGGGCGCTAGCGCGTGAGCTGGGCGCGGGATTCGCGCCGGCCCGCAAGCCGGGCCGGCTTCCGGCCGAGACGGTGAGTGCCGACTACGAACTCGAGTACGGCAAGGACGCGCTCGAGCTCCACGCCGACCGGCTCGACGGCGCCCGCGTTCTGGTTCACGACGACCTGCTGGCCACAGGCGGCACGGCGCAGGCCCTGGCCCATCTGGTCGAGTTGCTGGGGGGAGAGGTCGTCGGTTGCGCCTTCCTCGTCGAATTGGGCTTCCTCGGCGGCCGCGAGCGCCTGGCTCCCCACGACGTGCATGCGCTCGTGCACTACGACGGCGAGTAGCCGGCCATGCCCGTCACGCGTCGCACGAAGAGCTTCAGCTCCGAGCCGGAACGGATCTGGCGCGTGCTCGCCGACCCCCACCACCTGCCGCGATGGTGGCCGCGGGTGAGCCGCGTCGAGAGCGCCGACACCAACAGCTGGACGCAGGTGATGATGACCGCCAAGGGCAAGCCCGTGCGCGCGGACTTCCACCTCGTGGAAGCGAGCGAGAACCGGGTCTACGCCTGGGAGCAGCAGCTCGAAGGCACACCTTTTGGCCGCCTGCTCGTGCGCGCGCGCACCGAGGTGACGCTTACCCCCGCGGGTACCGGCGGCACGGAGGTGCAGATCTCTGTCGACCAGAAGCTGCGCGGCTGGGCTCGTTTCGGCCCGTTCCTCTTCAAGCGTGCCGCGCGGACGCAGCTCGACGAAGCGCTTGCGGGCTTGGAGGAGGCCAGTGGCTGACGCGCTCGACCGCGCCCGAGACGGGCGGCCCGCGCCGCCGATGGCCTGGTGGGGATGGGGGAGCCCGGAGGCAGAGCGGGAGCTGCCCGAGCCCGCCCTGGGCTTCTTGCGTGAACAGCTCGGCATCACGGGGGAAGGCCGGCCCGCGGTCACCCTCGAAGCCGTTCAGGTGCCAGTATCGGGGCTCTCCGACGACGCCGCGGCCAAGCTCGGCGCGGCCCGCACCGACCACGCCGCGCGCGTGGAGCACGCCGCGGGCAAGGGCTATCCCGACCTGATCCGCCTGCGCAGCGGCGACGGCTCCAGCGCTCCCGACGCCGTGCTCGAGCCCGGCTCCGAGGAGGAGGTGCGCGGCGCTCTGCAGGCGTGCGCCGAGGCCGACCTGGCGGTGGTGCCCTTCGGGGGAGGCACGAGCGTGGTCGGCGGGGTCGAGCCGCTGCGCGGCGAGCATGCCGGCGTCGTCGCTCTCGATCTCGGTCGGCTCGACCGTCTGCTCGAGCTCGACGAGCGCTCGCTCACCGCCGTCTTCGAACCCGGCTTGCGGGGTCCCGAGGCCGAGGCCCTGCTGAACGCGCGTGGCCTCACGCTCGGCCACTTCCCTCAGAGCTACGAACACGCCACCATCGGCGGGTACGTGGCCACTCGGTCCGCCGGGCAGTCCTCCACTGGCTACGGTCGCATCGACGAGCTCGTGCTCGGCCTGCGCTTGGTGGCGACGGGACGCGAGCTCGACCTGCCGCCGCGGCCCGCCAGCGCCGCAGGCCCCGAGTTGCGCGAAGTGCTCGTCGGATCGGAGGGCACGTTGGGCGTCATCACCCGCGCCGCGCTCAGCGTGCGCCCAAAGCCGCGGCGCACCCGCTACGAGGGCTTCTTCTTCCGCTCCTGGGGGGAAGGCTGCGAGGCGCTCCGCGCTCTGGAGCAGGCTGAGGCGTCGCCCGACGTTGCCCGGCTCTCCGACGAGCGCGAGACCGAGCTGTCGTTCGCGCTGGCGGGCGAGGGCGGCACCACCGCCCGCATTGGGCGCTCCTATTTGCGCGCGCGGCGCTACGCCGGGGGCTGCCTGGCGATCGCCGGATGGGAGGGCGAGGAAGACGACGTCACGCGGCGTCGTGCCCGCAGCGCCTTGCTGCTGCGCGGACACGGGGCGCTGGCTCTCGGGTCCGCCCCCGGCTCGGCATGGAGCAAGGGCCGCTACCACGGCCCCTACCTGCGGGACGCTCTGCTCGACCACGGCGTGATGGTCGAGACGCTGGAGACGGCCACGCAGTGGTCGAACCTCCAGGCTCTTTACCGGGCGGTGCGCGACGCGCTGCACGCCTCGCTCGGCGCCCGGGGCACTCCGCCGCTGGTCATGTGCCATGTCTCGCACCTGTATCCCTCGGGCGCCTCGCTCTACTTCACGTTCCTGGCCCGGCAGGAGGAGGGCTCAGAGCTCGAGCAGTGGAAGGCGGCCAAGGCCGCGGCTTCGCAGGCGATCGTCTCCCACGGCGGCACGATCACCCACCACCACGCCGTCGGCCGCGATCACCGCGAGTACATGGCCGCGGAAGTGGGGGAGGGCGGCGTCGAGCTGCTGCGCGCGATGAAGGACCGCCTCGACCACGCAGGGATCATGAAACCTGTCAAGCTGCTGCCCGACCCGCCGGGCGCCTGACGCCTACTTCTTCGGGGTGGCAGCCGTCGTCGGCGGTGCCCCGATAGCGCCCTGCAGCAACACGGTTCCCGGACGGCTGGGGACCTTCTTCGGGTTCGCCACGGGTTCGCGCGTCAGCACCATCGACTTGTAGCGGGTGAAGTCCTGCGGCACCTTGGCGAGACCAGTCACCTGGCCCCCCTTGATCTGTGCGCCCGTGATCGGCGCGATGAACTTGGCCTGACCCGGGTTGTTGAAGAGCCACACCCCGTAGGAGCCGGTGGTGGGGACGGCGAGGCCCTGGGCGCCGATGAGGAAGCTGGCCTGCTGGCCTTGCACCACAAGCTGCACAAGAGCCAGCGCCTTCGTCGTGGCGCCCTTGACGGGCACGAGGTTGGCCTGGGCGACGACCTTCGGCTGACCGGTCGCGCCCGTTGCCCCTGTCGCCGCGTTGGCCCCGGTCGCCCCAGTGGCGCCGGTGGCCCCCGTGGCCCCCTTGGGCGCCGGCGCCGGTCCGCTCGAGTTGTTGGCCGACTTCTTGTCGTTGCTCCCCGAGAACAGCAGGATGATCAGTACAACTCCGAGGATCGCCAGCCCTCCGAGCAACAGCGCGCCGCCAAGGCGGGAGGAGCCGGGGGCGGGAACAAGGGCATCGGATTCGTCCGAGGGGTCGAGGCGGCGGCCTCCGCTTTTCGCTTCGGGTTCGGCGCTCCCCGATCCGGTCCGCTCTCGCTTCGGCGAGGGCTTCTGGGGCTCGTCTTCTTCCTCGTGCGTGGGTTCGGCGGCCGGCCGCACGCGCGACATGCGCTCGGCCTCGGCCGGCGGGCCTTCACGCGTCTCGGGCTCAAGGATCGGAGCGGCGTCGGGCACGTCGGGCATGCCGTCGCGGGCGAGAGGGGAGAGCTGGTCGGAGAGCACCCGCGCCCAGGCCCGGCCGGCGGCGGAGCCGGCGAGGTCGTGACGAACGGACTCGCGGTCGGACAGCGAGAGCTGCCCCAGCAGGTAGTCGGAGATCTGGCCCCGGCTCTCGGGGTCGAGACGCTCGTTGGTATCGGGCCCGAGGGTCTCGAGGCCCGCGTGGGCCCGGGTGCGCACGGCATCCGCCGGGATGCCCAGGAGCTTCGCGAGATCGTCGTAGGAGCGACCCTGCTGCAGCACGAGCTGTAGAACGGCGCGTTGGTCGGCGGGAAGGCTGTCGAGTGGGCTCATGAGATGCGCAAGCCTAGTTCTTTGTGACGAGGAGCGAGGCGGCTCGCGTAGGCTGCCGCAAATGGACTGGAGCACGCCCCTCCCGGTGGAGGAGACCTTCGACGGCCTCTACGGCCTCGAACTGGTCGAGATGACCGAGGAGGTCATCCGTGCGCGGGTGCCCGTACGCAACGAGATCAAGCAGCCCTTCGGCCTGGTCCATGGCGGGGTCTTCGCCTCGATCGCCGAGGCGATCGCGTCGATGGGGACCTTCGCCGGGGTGAGCGACCAGGGCAAGGTCGCCTCGGGGATGTCCAACAACACGAGCTTCCTGCGGCCCATCACCGAAGGGACCGTCCACGCCACCGCGCGACCACGGCACCGCGGGCGCACGACGTGGCTCTGGGACGTGGAGATCGAGGACGACGCGGGGCGCCTGTGTGCGATCACGCGGATGACGATCGCGGTGCGGGACGCGCCTTCGGCTTCGGGTTAGGGCCCGGCCGCCTCGGTGGACCGGGTCTGGGGAAGGAGAGCGAGTCCCATCAAACCGGCACTCTCTGTCCACAGATCGCCGAGGTGCACGCGCGTGGACAGAAATGACCGGTCTGACCGGCTCCCCTCCCCAGACCCAGCGCCCTACACCCCGACGGCGCCCCACCCTTGAGCTCGCAGCTACCCGCGATACCGATTCGTGATCGGCATCCGCCGGTCCCGCCCGAACGCGCGCATCGAGATCTTGATCCCCGGCGGGCCCTGGCGGCGCTTGTACTCGGCGCGGTCGACGAGGCCGATCACCCGGTCGACGTCCTCCTCCGCGTGTCCGCGGGCGATCAGCTGCTCGCGACCGAGGTCGTCCTCGACATAGGCCTCGAGGATCGGGTCGAGGCGCTCGTAGGGAGGAAGGGAGTCCTCGTCGCGCTGGTCGGGGCGTAGCTCGGCGCTGGGTGCGCGTTCGACGATGCTCGCCGGCACCACGCCCGGCGCCCGCGCCTCACGCGCGCGGATCAGCTCGTAGACGAGCGTCTTCGGGCAATCCTTGATGACGGCGAAACCGCCCGCCGCGTCGCCGTACAGGGTCGAGTACCCGACGGAGCTCTCCGACTTGTTCGCCGTGGTCAGGACGATCCAACCGAACTTGTTGGAGAGGGCCATCAGCAGGTTGCCGCGGATGCGCGCCTGCAGGTTCTCCTCGGTCAGGTCGGGATCGTGGCCGTCGAAGACGGAGGAGAGCTCGCGCTCGTAGGCGTCCATGACTCCGGAGATGTCGAGCTCGAGCGGGACGATGCCGAGGTTGGCGGCCAATGTACGCGCGTCGCCCTGCGTCTCACCGCTCGAATAGGGGGAGGGCATGATCGCCACCGATACCCGGTCGGCGCCCAGCGCGTCGACAGCCACACACGCCACGAGCGCCGAGTCGACTCCACCCGAGAGGCCGAGCACGGCGCGCTCGAAGCCGTTCTTCTCGACGTAGTCGCGTAAGCCGAGCACAAGAGCGGCGTAGACCTCGTTCGTCGGCTCGAGCAACGGCGCGACGGTACCGCCCGGCAGACTGCGCTTACCCTCAATGGCCGGTACCTCCAGCTTCGCCAGGGTCGGGACGTCGGCATGGGCGCGCTTGACGGCCGGGCGGTGGCGCGCGTCGCGCAGGCGCACCGCTCGGGGGCCTTCGGGGTCGATCGTCGCAATCAGCAGGTCTTCCTCGAACTGGCGGGCACGCGCGATCACCTCGCCCTCGTGATCGATCACCAGCGAGTGCCCGTCGAAGACCAGCTCGTCCTGGCCGCCGACCTGCGCGCAGAACGCGACCGCGCACAGGTTGTCGCGCGCGCGCTGGATCAGCATCCGCTCGCGCTCGAGGCCCTTGCCCGCGTGGTAGGGGGAGGCGGAGAGGTTCACCAGCAGGGTCGCGCCGGCGAGGGTCTCGTCGGAAGCCGGCGGCCCGGGATCCCAGATGTCCTCGCAGATCGTGAGCCCAACCTGCACCCCCCCGACCTCGATGAGCGCACCGCCCGGCCCCGACTGGAAGTAGCGCTGCTCGTCGAAGACGCCGTAGTTGGGGAGGTAGACCTTGCGGTAGACCGCCTGCACCGCGCCGTCGGCCAGCACGGCTGCGGCGTTGTACACGTCGTCGGAGCGCTCGGGGAAGGCGACGATCGCCACGACGTCGCGGCAATCGGCCGCGAGGCGCTCGAGCGCCGCGCCGACATCACTCAGGAAGTGCTCTTTGAGCAACAGGTCCTCGGGCGGGTATCCGCTCAGGACGAGCTCGGGGAAGAGGACGAGCTGAGCTCCGGCCGCCTTCGCGTTGCGCAGCCCGTCGCGCACCTTCGCCTCGTTGCCGGCCACGTCGCCCACGGTCGGATCGAGTTGACAGAGGGCCAGGCGCAGCGTGGAGATCACCGCTAGCCGGGCCCGTGGTCGAGCCAGTAGCGGGCGAAGTCCCCCAGGGCCGGGTCGTTCGGGGCGGCCACCGGCAGCAGGTGGCGCGCGTAGATTGCGGTGATGCTGCGCAAGCCGGGGCGGTGCGCGAGGATCACGGCCTGCCCGCTGTCGACCAGCGCCGGATCGAACGGGCCCGCGATGTCCTTGGCCAACGCGCGCAGAGCCGGCGGTACCGTGCGCTGGGGATAGGCGAGCACCACGTTGCCGAGCTCGAGCGCCTGAAGGAGCTGGTTGTCGTTGAGGGTCGCTCCGTCGGCCTTGACCTCCTCGGGCACATGCGGACCGCTTGTGGGCGGATTCGAGTTGTAGGGCACGGCGGGCCGCTCCCCCGGCCGCAGGTGGCGGAAGCCCTGGCTGGGATAGGCCTTCCCCGGCCCGGCCGCGCTCGTGATGCGGGCCTTGTCGCGGTCGCCCAGGTAGATCTGTAGCCCGAGTATCCCCGCGGCCGCGAGGATGAGCCCCATCAGCACGAGCACGGCCCCCCGCTTCTTGCTCATCCTCTCGGCTATGCCGGTGTCCGCGCGGGCCGGTTGGTGCGGCGCCGCCTGGGCGCCTTCGTGCGCACCCGTTCGCCCAGCCCCGCCGCCTCGGCCAGTTCGTCGATCGAGTCGCTCAGGTCGCCGGCCAGCTCCTCGAGGTCGGGGACCGAGTCGAAGTCGGCGTTCAAGCCGAAGTCGAGGCGGCCGTCGTAGCTCATGAGCGCGACGCCGAGAGCCTGGTTGCGCGCGAGCGGGACCATCGGGTAGATCGCCTCGAGCTGGCACCCGAGCAGGTAGAGCGGGTACTGCGGCCCGGGCACGTTGGTGACGACGAGGTTGAAGAAGCGCTGGCGAGCCTGAAGCCGGGAGGCCTGGGCCATGATCGTCGGCGGCGCGAAGCCGCTCAGCTCGGTGATGACCTGGGCGCCCACCGCTTGGCCGGACTCCTTCAGGCCCGCCATCGCCTGCCGCACCTGGCTGAGCCGGGCGATGGGATCGGTCACGCCGACCGGCAGCGGCGCGTACATGGTCGAGACGCGGTTCCCGAGCGCCCCGCGCTCGAGATCGGCGCGCACCGACACCGGGATCATGGCCTTCAGCTCGAGGTCGCGGGTCGGATGGCCGTTGCGGCGCAGGTGCCGGCCGAGCGCACCCGCGACCGCCGCGAGCACGACGTCGTTCACCGTTCCGCCCAGCGCGTTCTTGATCTCCTTGAATCGCTTGAGATCGCCTTGCACCCACGTGAAGCGGCGATGCGGGCCGATGGGCCGGTTGAAGGGGCTCGGCGGCGCGGGGTTCATGCCCGCCCACGCCAGGGCGCCCACACCGATCAGGCTGTCGCGCGCGGCGCCGAGCACGCGGCGGGGCGCTCGGAACGTCGCGCGCACCCCGCGAACCACTTCGGCCGGAGCCGTCGCGCGCTCGAGCAGCGCGCCCGCGAGCAGTTGCGCTCCAGAAGGCAACGGCCGGGGCACCCACGGGCGCTCAGGCGCGGCCACCGGCATGGGATCGGGCGCCGCATCGAAGAGCACCGTGGTGATGTCGACGCCGGAGACGCCGTCGACCAGCGCGTGATGGGTCTTGGCCAGGAGGGCGAAGCGCTCCTCGCCGTCGCCGCCGAGACCCTCGACCAGCCAGATCTCCCATAGGGGCTTGTCGCGGTCGAGTTGGTGGGAGAAGACGCGGCCGGCGAGCCGCTTCAGCTCCGTGTCACCGCCCGGGGCGGGCAGCGCGGTGTGACGCAGGTGGTAGCGGGCGTTGAAGTGCGGGTCGTCGACCCACATGGGGCGCCCCTGCTGGAACGGGACTTCGGCCAGGCGCTGGCGGTAGCGGGGGACGAGGTGGAGTCGCTGCTCGATGGCCTCGACTAGTTCGTCGTAGTCAGGCGCCGCGCCGCTGAACGTCATGCACGAGGCGACGTGCATGTGCGCCGAGCCGTCCTCGAGGTGCAGGAAGGACGCGTCGAGTCCGGAGAGGCGGTCGTGATCGGTCATTGCCCTGGAGTCTCGCGCCTCGGGACCCCAGGCGCAAATTGGGCAGCTCGACTCGACAACCTTCAACAGACTGTGTAAGCTTGGCTAACAGACGTTCCACCCTTTGCCGCTCGCCCCGCGAAAGGACTGAAGATGAACCTCACCACCCCCCGAGACTTCGAACGCGTCTACGACGAGCACTCCCGTGGGGTGCACGCCGCGGCCTACCGCATCGTGGGCAACTCGGCTCAGGCGCAAGACGTGACGCAAGACGTCTTCATGCGGCTGTGGCGCAAGCCCGAGATCTTCGACGCGCGTCGCGGCGAGCTGGGCTCCTACCTGCGCCTGATGGCACGGAGCCGAGCTCTCGATCTCTGGCGTGAGGGCCAGGCGGCCGGCCGCGCCAGCGACCGGCTCAAGGTGCTCGTCGACCGGGACGGGGGCCGTGTGGAGGACCGTCCTGCGGCCGCTACCGAGCGCTCGTCCGACCGCGCCGAGGTGCGCGCTGCTCTCCGCGAGCTGCCTCCCGCGCAACGGGAGGCGATCGTGCTCGCCTACTGGGGCGGCCTCACCGCCGAGCAGATCGCGCGCCGCTCCGCCGTGCCGCTGGGAACGGCCAAGAGCCGGATCCGCCTGGGCTTGGCAAAGCTGCGCGAGGAGTGCGAGGACGCCTTCGTCGCTGTGCCGGATATGGCCGCGGCTGCGTAGGAACGTTGCACGGCATGTTGCAAATGTGCGCGCCGTCACAGAAATCGAACATCTGTTCGCTACCGTGACCCGCGTAGTTCGACCAGCCTAATCGCCGCCGCCCGGAGCGGAGGCGAGTGGGGGACCCATTGCCGCCAGTGCCTTCCGGGGCGCGGCGGCTGGGGCGAGTCGGCCGCCGAGGGCGGTCGTAGCGACTAAAGCGGTGAAGCGGCTTGACTTGAGCCGCGGCTGCCGCCGGCCGCGAGCCCGTCAGCTAACCCCGCCGGCACCCGGTCGCTGTCAAGGAGTTTCCAAGTGAAGATGCAGCTTCGGCTGCGCTCGACGCCGCTGCGTGCGGCCATCGGTGCGCTGGCCCTGATCACCATCATCCTTCCTGCGGTTGGGCTTGCTGCCGGCCGGGCACAGCCCGCGAGCGTCGCGGTGTCCGTGAAGCTGAGCAACACGCGGCTGTCCTACGAGCAGCGGCTAACTGCGACCGGTCGGATCGCCGGTACCCAAGGCGGTCGGCGCCTAGCTCTCGATCTTGCCCCGAGCGGGTCGGGTTGGCGCACGCTCGCCACCGCGCGAGTGCACAGCGACGGCTCCTACCGGCTGCGGGCCATCGCAGACGCCTCGGGCAAGGTGCGAGTACGCCTCGTCGTCTCGGCAGCGCGCTCAACCGACCCCTCGGGCGGGGCGGGGCCGCACGGCTCGAGCCACGCCCGGTCGATCACCGTCGGCTCGCGCCTGAGTGCGCCGCGCCGCGGCATCGCCGTGCTGAGCGGAGGGCGCGCACGACTCGCGGGTGTGCTCTTCCCGCGCCGGTCCGGTCGCGTCGTTGGAGTCGAAGTCGCGCGCCACGGCCGTTGGAGCCTCCTGGCTCGTAGCCGCACGTCGTCCTCGGGCCACTTCGGTGCCACGGTTCGCGCTCATGGCCTCGGCACCTCGGCACTGCGCGTGCGCTTTGCCGGCGATCGACTGAACACCGGCTCCGCAGCCGGGGCCGGCACCCTTCAGGTGTTCCGCGTCACCCAGGCCTCGTGGTACCAGCTCACGGGCAACCAGCTCGGGTGCGGCGGTCGCATGTACGACGGCCAGCTTGGCGTAGCCAACAAGACCCTCCCGTGCGGCACGCAGGTCACCTTGCGCTACGGCGGGCGCAGCATCCGCGTACCGGTGATCGATCGCGGTCCTTACGTCGGCGGCCGCACCTGGGACCTCAGCGGCGAGACCCGTCGTCGCCTGCACTTCCCGGGCACCGGGCCGGTCTGGTCGGACAAGTAGCCGCCTGAAGCGTTGCGGCGCGGGCGCCCGGAGGCTTCCGGGCGCCCGCGTAGCCTGCTGTGGGACCCGATGGAGTCCCAGTTCGCAGCCAAGGAGGAACCGGCCCCGCCGCCACCGCGCCGGGTCATCGCGCACTGCGACATCGACGCGTTCTACGCTTCCGTCGAGCTGCTGCGCCGTCCGGAACTGAAGGGCCAGCCCGTGGTGGTGGCGGGTAGCGGCCCGCGTTCTGTGGTGACCACCGCGAGCTACGAGGCACGCCGCTTCGGCATCGACTCCGCCATGCCCGCGGCGCGGGCGCGGGCTCTCTGCCCGGCGGCCATCTTCATCGCCCCCGACCACGCGGCCTACAGCGCCAAGAGCCGTGAGGTCTGGGAGGTCGTGCGGGAGCAGTTCGAGCGAATGCAACAGGTCGGGGTCGACGAGGCCTATCTCGACATCAGCGAGGTCGAGAAGCCGATGCGCGTCCTGCGCGAGATGATCGCCACGGTCCGCGAGCAGACCGGCATGACGGTCTCGGTCGGGGTCGGCCCCTCGCGCCTGGTCGCCAAGACCGTCAGCGCCTCGTTCAAGCCCGCGGCCCTGAAGGCCATGTCACGCGAAGACGCGTGCGGCCACTTCGCTGCCTCTCCCGCGCGCGTCCTCCAGGGGGTGGGGCCGAAGACCGCCGACCGGCTGACGGGCATGGGCCTCGCGACGATCGGCGACCTGCAAGCCTGCGACGAGGCCGTTCTCATCGGGAGCTTCGGCGAGCGGATGGGGCGGCACTTGAGAGCGCGCGCCTACTTTCACGACAACTCGCCGCTCGAGCTGAGGAGGGTCGCCAAGTCGCGCTCCACCGAGACGACGTTCGCGCAGGACGTCGCAGACCGTGCCGAGCTCGAGGAGACCGTTGACCGGCTGGCGCGCAAGCTCTGCGAGACGCTGGCCGGGCGTGGTGTGACGGGGCGCAACGTGGCGATCAAGGTTCGCCTCGATGACTGGACGACGGTGACGCGCGCGCGCACGCTCGGCGAGCGCACGAACGACGCCGAGACGGTCAGTCGTGTGGCGCTCGAGCTCTTTCGCGAGTACGCCCCGAGCCGTCCCGTGCGCTTGCTGGGGGTGCGGCTGGCGGCGTTCGAAGACCCGTCGCCGGCGCGGGCAAGCGCCCCGGAGCCCCGCTCACCAAGTCAGCTCGCGCTGCCTCTCTAGTACAGGGCCGTGGCGAGGCGCCGGCGGTAGTCGCGCGCCTCGTCAGAAGCGGCGCCCAGCTCGTCTAGCACGGCGACGATCACCTGGCGCACGAGATCACGCGACGCGCCTTCGGCGCTCGGAAGCACCGCGATCAGCTCGTCGAGCGCTCGCGTCTGCTCGCCGGCGTCGAGGGCCCTCCACGCCTCTGTCAAGTCGACCCCCGGATCGCGCTCGAGCGCGATGCGCGCTTTCAGCCCGTCGGCGGCGAAGGATCCCGGCAAATCGGCCAGCAGCGCGAGTGCCGTGTCATCCTCGCCCCGGCCGTGGAGGATGCGGGCGAGTGGCACGGCTGCGTCGGCTCGCCCCGGCTCGAGCTCCACCGCGCGACGCAGCGAGGCCTCGTCACCCTTCGCCACGAGCCCGTCGGCCTCGGAGGGCACGAGCTTGTCGAAGAAGGCCTCGACCGCCTTGCGCGGCTGGGCGCCGACGAACTCTTCCGTGATGTGCCCATCCCGGAAGGCCTTGACGGCCGGGATGCCCTGCACGTGGTGGGCCTGCGACAGCGACTGGTTCGCATCCGTATCGACCTTCGCGAGCACGACCTGCCCGTCCCGCGCGTTCGCGGCATCTTCAAGCAGAGGCGTGAGCGAGCGGCAAGGTCCGCACCAGCTCGCCCAGAAGTCGACCACGACGGGGATGGAGCGCGAACGCTCGACAACTTCGCGCTCGAAGTCCGCCTCGGTTACGTCGATGACCATGCCTTCAGACTAGGACACGCGCTATACGAGGTACGTGGGCGAGCTCGAGATCCAGACGGGAGACGTGACCCTGAGGGGCGAGGAGGCGGGGGAGGGTCGCCCCGTCGTGCTGCTCCACGGCCTCACGGCTTCGCGCCGCTACGTGGTCATGGGCTCGCGCGCGCTCGAGCGAGATGAACACCGCGTCGTCACCTATGACGCCCGTGGGCACGGCATGTCCGACGGAGCCAAGGAGCCGTCGCGCTACGGGTACGACGCCCTGTGCGCTGACCTCGAGGCCGTGCTCGACTCGTGCGGGATCGAGCGCGCGACCCTGGCCGGAGCCTCCATGGGCGCTCACACACTCCTGCGCTTCGCGCTCGATCACCCGGACAGGGTGGGGGGCCTGGTTGTCATAACGCCCGCGCACGAGCCCGAGCGCTTCGACGATCCTCACCGGCTCGCGCGTTGGGACGCCTTGTCGGACGGCCTGCGCGAAGGAGGGGTCGAAGGGTTCATCCGCGCCTACGGGGTCGATGACGTGCCGGAGCGCTGGCGGGCGACGATCGCGAAGGTCCTCGAGCAGCGCATGTCGGCCCACGCGCATCCGGAGGCGGTGGCCGATGCGTTACGAGCGGTGCCGCGCTCCGAACCGTTCAGCGGCCTCGAGGAGCTCGCCGCGATCACCGTGCCGGCCACCGTCGTGGCCAGCCGCAATGAGGCCGATCCGGGGCATCCCTACGCGCTGGCCGAGGCCTACGCGACAGCGATCCCGGGTGCGGAGTTCGTCAGCGAGGAACCGGGATCTTCACCGTTGGCCTGGCAGGGCGGGCAAATGTCAAAGGTCATCGCCGCGACGGCGGCACGGGCGGCCGGCTAAGCGGCGGCGGCGGGAGCGGGCTGTCAAGTCATAAGTCGCCGCTTGCTGTAGAAGTCGGGCGTATATGAGCCCGAGCAAGCAGATGAAGTCCAGGGCGGCCGCTCCTCCTCCGTTCGCCGTCGACGCGGCATTCGCGATGCGCCGGTTGCTCCTGCGCGCCGCCGACGCACTCCTGCCCGCCACGGCCGTCGTCTGGGATCAATCCATGGGTCTCGAGCGCACACAGGTCATCGGCGTCCTGGCCGAACTGGGCGTAGCCGACGAGCTCGCCGGTGGTACCGCGACCGCCGCCGATCTCGCTCCGCGGGTCGGGGCCGACGCCGACGCCCTCCACCGGGTGATGCGGGCGGCCGCCGTCGACGGCCTCCTGAAGATCGACCGGCGAGGACGCTTCAAGCTCACCCGTCTCGGGCAAACGCTCCGCACCGATGCGCCGTCTTCGCTGCGCCCGTGGGCCCGCTACATGACGCTGCGTTCCACCCAGGCCGCGTGGGGAGACCTACTCGAGTCGGTGCGCACCGGTCAGTCCTCCTTCGAGCGCGTGCACGGCATGTCGGTCTGGGACTGGTTCGCCGCGCACCCGGAGGAGGAGCAGCTGTTCGCCGCGGCGATGCGCGCGGTAACGGACTTCGAGGCGCCCGCACTCGCCGCGTCGTCGATGTGGCCCGACGACGGCACCGTTTGTGACGTCGCAGGGGGCGCCGGGACTCTGCTGGCCGCAGTCCTCGCTTCGAGACCTCGCCTTCGCGGGATTCTGGTCGAGGCTCCGGGTGTGCTGAAGGAGGCGGAGGCATACCTCGAGCGCCAAGGAGTCGGCGGCAGGGTGGAGCTCGTCGAAGGCGACCTGTTCGGAGGGATCCGCGCGCGCGCCGACGTCTACGCCATGAAGAACATCCTCCACGACTGGGACGACCCGACGAGCGCGAAGATCGTGGCGACCGTGCGAGCGACGAT
>JBBPXY010000088.1:0-14634 GCA_038200435.1 Solirubrobacterales bacterium | reverse complement strand
GGAGTGCTGGTCGACATGAGCCCCAGATCCCCCGAGCACGACGACGTCATCGCCTGGCTCGCCGACCGTCTTGCCGACCACATCGACCGCAACCGCTTCCAGATCCGCGTGCAGTCTGCGCTCACCCTCGAGCGCTCCGAACCTGAGCCCGACCTGTACGTGTGGGAACGCAACACACCGCGGACCCATCACCCCTCCACTGCCGCTCTAGTGGTCGAGGTCGCGGTCTCGTCCCAGCAGCGCGACCTGCTCGTCAAGCCGCCGCTCTACGCCCGGGCCGGTGTCGGCGAATACTGGGTGGTCGATCTCGACGCGCGGCAGGTGGTCGTTCACCGCCACCCCGCCGGGGGTGTCTACCAGCGTGTGGAGACGGTGCAGGGAGGCTCGCTGACCGCCGCGCCGCTCGACGTGACCATCGACGTAGCGCAGCTGCTGGCCCCGTAGACTCCGGCGCCGCCATGCGCCAGAAGAGCCCCGAGACCTACGAGGAGAAGCTCGAGCGGCTCTCAGAGCTGCGCGAGGCGGCGCTCCACTCGTCGCCCGACGCCGAGGCCAAGCAGCACGACAAGGGCAAGCTGACCGCCCGCGAGCGTGTCGAGAAGCTGCTCGACCCCGGCTCCTTCCAGGAGCTCGACACCTTCGTCCGCCACCGGGTGCACGACTTCGACATGCAGAAGAACCGGCCGTGGGGCGACGCGGTGGTGACCGGCCACGGGACGATCGACGGCCGCCGCGTGTGCGTGTTCAGCCAGGACTTCACAATCTTCGGCGGCTCGCTGGGCGAGGTGATGGCCGAGAAGATGTGCAAGGTGATGGACCTCGCGGCCAAGATCGGCTGCCCCGTGATCGGCATCAACGACTCCGGCGGGGCGCGCATCCAGGAGGGCGTCGTGTCGCTCGGCGCCTACGGGGACGTGTTCCTGAGAAACGTGCGCTGCTCGGGGGTGATCCCGCAGATCTCGATCATCATGGGCCCGTGCGCGGGCGGCGCGGTCTACTCCCCCGCGATCACCGACTTCATCTTCATGGTGAAGGAGACCTCGCACATGTTCATCACGGGGCCCGACGTGATCAAGACCGTGACGGGCGAGGAGGTCGGCTTCGAGGAGCTCGGCGGCGCGATGACGCACAACACCAAGTCCGGCGTGGCGCACTTCGCCTCCGACGACGAGGACGCGTGCCTCGAGGACACCCGGTACCTCTTCTCCTTCCTGCCGCAGAACAACCTCGAGTCGCCGCCGCGCGTGCAGCCGACCGACGACCCATTGCGCATGGACGCCGAGCTCGACACGGCTGTTCCCGACAACCCGAACAAG
Organism: Solirubrobacterales bacterium; assembly: GCA_038200435.1. GTDB lineage: Bacteria > Actinomycetota > Thermoleophilia > Solirubrobacterales > Solirubrobacteraceae > JBBPXY01. The sequence goes on along the minus strand of JBBPXY010000088.1, from coordinate 13,318 downwards.
CCCTACGACATGCGCAACGTGGTGCGCCTGCTCGTCGACGACGGCGAGTTCTTCGAGGTGCACGAGCACCACGCGACCAACATCATCTGCGGCTTCTCGCGTCTGGACGGCTACTCGGTCGGCGTCGTGGGCAACCAGCCCTCCTCCATGGCCGGCGTGCTCGACATCGACGCCTCCGCGAAAGCCGCGCGGTTTGTGCGCACGTGCGACGCGTTCAACATCCCGATCCTCACCTTGTGCGACGTGCCGGGCTTCCTGCCGGGGACCTCACAGGAGTGGGGCGGGATCATCCGCCACGGCGCGAAGCTCCTCTACGCGTTCACGGAGGCGACCGTTCCCAAAGTGACCGTCATCACCCGCAAGGCCTACGGCGGCGCGTACGACGTCATGTCCTCCAAGCACCTGCTGGCCGACTTCAACTTCGCCTGGCCGACGAGTGAGGTCGCCGTGATGGGGCCGGAGGGCGCGGTCAACATCATCTACCGCCGTGACATCGCCTCGAGCCCCACTCCCGACGAGCGGCGCGACAAGCTGATGACCGACTACAAGGCGCGGTTCGCCAACCCCTACTCCGCGGCCGAGCGCGGCTACATCGACGACGTCATCGTCCCCCACGAGACGCGCCCCCGGATCATCACGGCGTTCGAGACACTGCGGACAAAGCGCGACCCGGGCCCCCAGCGAAAGCACGGGAACATCCCGCTGTAGGCGGGTCGAGTAGCGATTTCCGGTCACTATGCGTCCGCTTTTCGACACTCGACCAAACCCCTCGAGACTTCGGCGACGAAGGGGCCAGCGGTGATGTCGCCCCAACCGAACCGAAGCACTCGGTAGCCGAACGACTCTAGGAGAGCGCCGCGCCCGGCGTCCTCGCGCGTACGGTGGGCGTGGTATCGCCGACTGTCGAGCTCGACAGCAAGCCTCTCCCCTTCCCAGAGCAGGTCGACCTCGACGCAGAGATCGGCCAGCCACGCGTTGACCCGAGGCCGTTGCAGACCAGAGGGTGCCAACTTCTCGAGCGCGATCGCCTCCATCTCCGACCGCGTCCTGTGCGAGTCGGGATGACGTTCTTCGAGGACGGAACGGAGAACGGCGACGCCGCGCAAGGTGGGCTTACGCCTCAAGATCTCGTCAACGGCACGCTGGTCGTAGACGCGTTGCACCAAGGCAGCGTCCACGGCCCGGGCTACAAGCCGCCGAGGGCCCGAGCCGGCGAGATCGACGAGGGTTCGGGGCACTGAAGTGACCGGAATCCCGTCGACCTCAGCGCAATCAACGTCCGCAAGACGCGCCCGGTGCACGACCAATCCAGGAAGGGTGAGGCCTCTGGCACTCCCAGCGGGCACGGTCACGTCGATGCACTGTCTCCAGTCCTCGAGCAGTCCCCAAGCGGCGGTTCCAGACCTGTGCGAGAGCCGGGCTCCACTACCGCACGCGAGTACGGCGGCGAGCCGGTAGCCCTGAGGTCGCAGTTGCGAATGCCCAACCGCGTAGACCCCGCTGTGCACGACGATCAGCCGGTGAGCTTCAACCAGCCGTCGAATAGTCCGCGAGCCAATACCGGCGTCGCGAAGTTGCTGACGACTCGCGATGCCGTGCTGGGCGTGACCGAGGGCGTAGAGAACTGCGTCTCGCTGAGTGTCGATTTCCGGTCGGTATGCGTCCGCTTTTCGCCACTCGCTCACGGACCTCCTAGGTCCGCGGAGCTCGTAGTCCGCCCCCTACGCGGCGCGCAGGTCGAGCTCGAGCTCGTGCAGGGCTCGCTCGCCGAGGGGGCCTTCGAGGGCGGCGCGCTCCCAGAGGCAGGCGACGTGTGCGGCGTCGAGTTGGGCGGCGAGGCCCGCGTCGAGGCGCTCGACGTCGGTGAGCGGGCGCTCGAACGCGGCGATCTCGTAGAGGCGGGCGACGTGTTGGCTGTCGACGTTCACTACTCCTTTTCTCGGCAACCTGGCGCTGATCCTGAAGTCGCATACGATCGGCCGGTGCCGGCGGAACCCGTCTTCCTGGATCCCGGAAGGCACGGCGCTCGCGCTGGGCGACTCCAACCTTTGGTTCAAGGCCGAGGGCGACACGACGGCCGGGGCCCTATCTATCACCGAATTCACCCTCGCGCCGGGGTTCCCCGGCCCGGTGCCACATACGCACCGGGAGATAACGGACATCTTCTATGTGCTCGAGGGCACGGTGACGTTCCTCGTCGGCGAGGAGCAGAAAGGTGGGAGCCGCAGGTACGTTCGTGCTCGTGCCGCCGGGCAACGTCCATACGGTCTCGAACCCCAGCAACCAACCGGCCCGTCTGCTCAACCTCCAGACCCCGGCCGGTCTCGAGCAGTACCTCAAGGAGGTCGCCGCGTTGACCTCCAATGGACAGCCCGACCCCGCGGAGATGGCCCGGCTCGCGTCCCAGTACGACTTCATGCCCTCCTAGAGCCGAACCACCTGCGCCTCCACGCGGCCCTCCCGCCACGCCTCGAGTGCGGCGCCGGCCACAGCGAGATCCTGGATGGCAAGGCCGGTCGAGTCGAACAGGGTCACGGCCTCGGAGCCCGAGCGCCCCGGCGCTTCGCCCGCCAGAACGGCTCCCAGCTCGGTTACGCGCTCACGCCTCACCAGCCCGGCCTCAATCGCCCCCGTGAGCTCGCCCCCATGAGCGGCCTGATCCCACTCGTCGCAGAAGAGCTCGCAGGCTATGACGGCCTCCACCGATGCCTCCGCCTTACCCGGCCCATCCGCGCCGAGCATGTTCAGGTGCGCGCCCGGCCGTAGATCGTCAACGCCGACCACCACCTCACTACCCGGCGTGACACAGCAGACGACATCACCGCCCAACGCCTCGGCCGACGACCCTGCCCGCCACCCAAGCTCCGAGGCCAACCGCCCTGCTTCCTCGATTCGAGGGTCGAAGCAGACGCCCGGCCTGTATCCCGCAGCAGCCAGACACCGCGCCGCCCACGCGCCGTGAAGACCACAGCCGATCACGCCCACGGTCGATGCATCCGGACGAGCCAGAGCCCGAGAAGCCACCGCCGCCACCGCGCCCGTACGCAACGCGGTCACCGCGCCCGCGTCGAGCAACGCGACCAGGCTGCCGGTCGTCGCGTCGGAGAGGCACACCAGACCGGTCACCGTCGGCAGACCGAGACCAGGATTTCCGGGGAACGACGTGATCCACTTGAGCAACGCGAGCTCGCCCCCGCGCGCGGGCATCGCGCGGAAATCGCCGCCCGGCGGGCTCGGCAGATAGACCTTCGACGGCATTACCCACTCGCCGCGCCGGTGGAGGACGAAGGCCTCCGCGACGCGCTCGATCGCCTGCTCGGGGGACACGGCCGCCAGCACCGCGTCGCCATCCAGGACGGGCAACTCGGGCATGCGCCGCCACGATAGCCCGCGCCGGAGAGAACCGCTAAGCAGCACGGCTAGTCTCACCCTCGTCAATGGAGTCCGAAGTCTCACCCGCCGAGGCGGCCGGAACCGACGCCACGCTCGTCGACGTGCGTACGAGCGAGGAATGGGCCGAGGGCCACCTTCCCGGAGCCGTCCATGTCCCGCTCCCCGAGTTGCAGGAGCGGGCCGCTGAGATTCCCGACGGACCCGTCGTCTTCTACTGTCGCGCTGGCGGCCGGTCGTCGATGGCGGCAGAGGCCTTCCGCGTGTCGGGCCGGGATGCGGCGAGCCTCGCCGGCGGGGTCGAGGCGTGGCAGGCCGACGGCCGCCCGCTTGACACCTAATAACCGATCCGGGTTAGGTATATTTCAGAGATGGAGCCGACAACCACCGAGCACAAGGGCCGCGCGGGCTCGCTGAACAACCCCGAGGTCATCGAGGACGTGCCCGGGCACGTTATCCCGATCATCAGGCAGGAGTTCGATGACTTCGACACGGAGTCGGGACGCTTCCTCCGCGGCGAGCAGGAGGAGCTCGAGTTCATCGGGTTCCGGCTCAAGCAAGGCGTCTACGGGCAGCGCCAGCCCGATCGCCAGATGATCCGCGTGAAGCTTCCGTTCGGCGGGATCTCGCCCGAGCAGATGGAGGCGTTCGCTGACGGCATCGAGCGCTACGTCCCGCTCAACAAGGGTCACATCACCACGCGTCAGAACATCCAGATGCACCACATCCCGCTGCCCGATGCCGCCCAGCTCATCCGGGACCTGGGCGAGTCCGGCCTCTCCTCCCGCGAGGGCTGTGGCAACACGATGCGCAACGTCACCGGCGACCCGTGGGCGGGGATCCTCCAGGACGAGCTCTTCGATCCGACGCCCTACGCCGGCGCCTACGTCCGCTACTTCGTCCGGCACCCCGACTTCCAGCTCATGCCGCGCAAGGTGAAGACCGCGTTCTCCGCGAGTGACGCCGACCGCGCGGTCGTCGGCATCCACGACGTCGGCTTCATCCCTCGCGTCCAGGACGGCGTCCGCGGATTCGAGCTGCGCGTAGGCGGCGGCACGTCGATCATGCCCCGGATCGCGCAGACGGTGCGCGAGTTCGTGTCGGCCGACGACGGCGAGTACCTCAAGGTCACCGAGGCCTGCCTGCGCATCTTCGACCGCCAGGACTTCCTGCGCAAGAACCGCGCCCGCGCGCGCATCAAGGTCCTGGTCGACAAGATCGGCATCGAGGCGTTCCGGGAGCTGGTCGACGAGGAGCTCAAGGGCGACTGGGTCGCCGAGCGCGACTTCACGCTCGAGCCGTTCGTCCACGACGAGGAGGCCGGCGCCCCGGCGGCGCCGCTCTCCTCCGGATCGCCCAACGGCGACTCCCGCGCCTTTGACCGCTGGGTGGGAGACAACGTCCGCCCGCAGCGCCAGGCCGGGTTCTCGGCGGTCGAGATCAAGATCACGCGCGGCGACCTCACTCCGGAGCAGCTGCGCGGCCTCGCCGCCATCACCCGCGAGTTCTCGGGCGGGTACGCCCGCACGACCATGTGGCAGAACCTCGTCCTGCGCTGGGTGCACGATGAAGCGCTCTACGACGTGTGGCGCCGTCTTTCCGACCACGGCCTCGGCGACGCCGGGGGCGAGAAGGTCACCGACGTCGTCTCGTGCCCGGGCACCGATTCTTGCAAGCTCGGCATCACGTCGTCGATGGGCCTCAACCAGGTCGTGCAGGAGCGCCTCGAAGCGATGGCGATCGACGATCCGCTCGTCAACAAGCTGCACATCAAGATGTCCGGGTGCCCCAACGGCTGCTCTCAGCACCATGTCGGCAACATCGGGCTCTACGGAGCCTCGATCAAGGTCGGAGATCACACGATCCCCGCCTACATCGCGCACCTCGGTGGCGACTACGAGGACGGCAAGGTCGTGTTCGGTGCCCGGCTCAAGGCGCGCCTGCCCGCCAAGCGGGTGCCCGACGCGATCGAGCGGATCATCCGCACCTACCAGGCCGAGCGCGACGAGGCCGAGGATTTCAACCCGTGGGTGGCGCGGCAGGATGCGGGCTACTTCGAGAAGCTCCTCACCGACCTCGCCCTACCCGTCGAGTTCTCGCTCGAGACGATGAACCACTTCATCGACTGGAACCGCAACGAGCCCTACGCCGTGGTCCGCGGCGAGGGCGAGTGCGCGGTCTGAGGTCTCAAGTTGAACCGCCGTCCTCGCTTGACCCTGCTCGGTACGAGCGCCTCGCCCGCGGAGGCCGCGGCGGTCATCGCCGCTGTCGAGCGGTTCATCCGCGACACGGCACCGCCACCAGCGGCGCCGCCGCAACGAACCAACCCGTGGCTGCGCGCCGCGCGCCTCGAAGGCCTCGGTCGCGGCGCCTCAGCGCCGGAGCCCTGGGGCGACCCGCACCCCTGGGGTTGAGATGATTGATTTCGCGGCCGTGTGTGGCCGGGGGCGGCGCAGGTGCTGACTTGCGCCGTTCAGGCCGAGCAGGGCGAAGTCTTTGGTGGAGCCAAAGACGAGCCCGATGACGCAGATCCAGCGACCGTATGCGCTGTCATCCGGACGCGCAGGGTCGTGGAATCAGTCATCTAGTTCATCACGCCCGCCGCTCCGAGGCGACGGTACGAATCGTCTCGCGGATGACCTCGCCGGGCTCACCCTTCTCGAGGTAGCGGTCGGCACCGAGATCGAGCGCGGTCTGGCCGAGGCGCGAGGCCGAGAAGCCGGACAGCACCACGATGCCGGTATCCGGCGCCGAGCCGCGGATCAGCTGTATCGCCTCGAGACCGTCCATCCCGGGCATGGAGAGGTCGAGCAGGATCACGTCGGCACCGGTGTCGGTCACGCCGCGCGCGCCTTGCTCGCCGTCGGCGGCCTCGCCAACCACCTTCAGCGCCGGATCCTCCTCAACGGTGAAGCGCATGAGCACGCGGATCTCTGCGACGTCGTCGCAGAGGAACACACGCACAGGATCGGTCACCGACGCGGGCACCGGCGCGCGACTGGAGATTGCGATGGCATCTAGTCACTATCCCCCACGGGCGTCCCGCGGCAAACGCACGCCGCGTGGCGCGCCCAATACTCACGAAAGTCAACCCCCTTTTGGTATTTTCAACAGATGAGCCGGATCGAACTCTCGTGAGGGATCTCGAGCTGAGCGCCGAGGAGGTTCTCGCTCTCGCGGTCGAGCGGTTCCATCCGCAGCTGGCGGTGGCCTGCTCGTTCCAGAAGGAGGCCTCGGTCATCCTCGACATGCTCCTGAAGATCGAACCCGACGCCGCCTTCTTCACGCTCGACACCGGCGTGCTCTTTCCCGAGACGCACGACACCTGGCGGGCTCTGGAGGAGCGCTACGGCATCAAGGTCAAGCCCTACCGGGGCCTTTCGCTCGAGGAGCAGGCCGCCCGCCACGGCGACGAGCTGTGGAAGACCGACCCCGACCTCTGCTGCTCGATCCGCAAGGTCACTCCCCTGAAGGCCGCGCTCTCGGGCCTCGATGGCTGGGTCAGCGGCCTACGGCGCGACCAGTCGCCCGCCCGCGCGGGCACCCCCAAACTCGGGTGGGACGACCGCCACGGTCTGTGGAAGGTCAACCCCCTGGCCGACTGGTCCGAGCGCGACGTGTGGCAGTACATCGTCGATCACGACGTACCGTACAACCCGCTGCACGACCAGGGCTACGCTTCGATCGGTTGCACCCACTGCACCGTGGCCAGCAAGGGCCGCGACGGCCGCTGGAGCGGCGACGCGAAGATCGAGTGTGGCCTACACCCGGCGGCCACCTGATGGATCCGCTGATCGTCCTCTTCGGGCTCGGCGTGGGCCTGCTCGTCGGCACCACCGGCGTCGGCGGCGGCTCGCTCATGACCCCGCTGCTCATCCTCGTCTTCGGCATCAAGCCGACCGTCGCCATCGGCACCGATCTCGCCTACGCCGCGGTGACGAAGACGGTCGGCGGCTGGCGTCACTTCCGCAACGGCACGGTGAACATGGGCATCTCCCTGTGGCTGGCCGTGGGCAGCGTTCCCGGTGCGCTCGGGGGCGTCTACGTGCTGCGCCTGCTCGAGGACGCCTACGGCGCGAAGGCGTTCGACTCGCTCCTGCTCGAGCTCGTCGCTGCCGCTCTCCTCGTCACGGGCCTCGCCGTCATCGGGCGCATCCTGTTCTCACCCGCGAGCGCCGAACGTGAGCGCGACTCCCTCGAGCTGACACGCCGCTACAAGGCCGCGGCCGTGACCCTCGGGCTGACCGTGGGCTTCGTACTCGGTCTCACCTCAGCCGGCAGCGGATCGCTGATCGCCGTCGGGCTCATCCTGATCTTCCGCCTCACCCCGCGCCGCATCGTCGGGACAGACGTCTTTCACGCGGCGATCCTGCTGTGGGTGGCGGCGATCGCGCATCTGATCAGCGGCAACGTCGACCTCTCGCTCGCCGGCAACATCCTCATCGGGTCGATCCCGGGCGTGTGGATCGGCTCCGGCCTCGCCGTGCGCCTGCCCGAGGGCGCGCTGCGCCCGACGCTTGCGGTCGTGCTACTGGCCGCCGGCCTGGCGCTGCTCAACAAGGCGGGTGTCGGATTCCCGATCTTCTTGATCTTCATCGCTCCGCTGCTTGTTGCCGCCGGCCTCATGCTGCTGCACGTGTTGCGCAGCCGCAGCGCCCGGATCCAGGCCGCGCCCGAACCCACTTGAAGAGATGACCCGTGAGCTCTCCTACCTGCGGCTGCTCGAGGCCGAGGCGATCTTCGTCATGCGCGAGGTTGCGGCCGAGCTCGAACGCCCCGTGCTGCTGTTCTCGGGAGGCAAGGACTCGATCGTGCTGCTGCGACTGGCCGAGAAAGCCTTCCGCCCTGCCCGCTTCCCGTTCCCGCTCATGCACGTCGACACCGGGCACAACTTCCCGGAGGTCATCGAGTTCCGTGACCGCCGCGTGGAGGAGCTGGGCGAGCGGCTGATCGTCGCCTCCGTGCAGGATTCGATCGACGCCGGCCGGGTCAACGAGGAGACGGGGCCGGGCGCATCGCGCAACCGCTTGCAGACCACGACCCTGCTCGACGCCATCGCCGAGCACCGCTTCGACGCCGCCTTCGGCGGAGCCCGCCGTGACGAAGAGCGGGCGCGGGCCAAGGAGCGTGTCTTCTCCTTCCGCGACGAGCACGGCCAATGGGAGCCAAAAGCTCAGAGGCCCGAACTGTGGAACCTCTACAACGGCCGCGTGCGGCCGGGCGAGCACGTGCGCGTCTTCCCGATCTCCAACTGGACCGAGCTCGACGTCTGGCGCTACATCGCCGCCGAGGAGCTCGAGGTGCCATCCATCTACTTCGCCCACCGCCGCCAGGTGATCGAGCGCGACGGCATGCTGCTCGCCGACTCCGAGTTCGTGGCCCAGCGGCCCGGCGAGGAGCCCTTTGAGACCTCCGTGCGCTACCGGACCGTGGGTGACCTCGCGGTGACCGGAGGGGTGCGCTCCGAAGCGGCGACGCTGCCGGAAGTGGTCGCCGAGATCGCCGCAACACGCGTGACCGAGCGCGGGGAGACCCGTGCTGACGATCGCGTCTCGGAGGCGGCTATGGAGGACCGCAAGCGAGTGGGCTACTTCTAGTGTCGACGTTTGCTCCTCCGATGAACAGCGACGGCAACATCGACAACCCCCTGGACGCTCCCGCCGAGCTGCTGCGCGTGGCCACCGCCGGCTCGGTCGATGACGGCAAGAGCACGCTGATCGGCCGCCTGCTGCACGACTCGAAGGCGATACACGACGACCAGCTCGAGGCCGTCGAGCGCACCAGCCGCGAGCGCGGCGACGGGCGCTTCGACCTCGCCCTCCTCACCGACGGCCTGCGCGCCGAACGCGAACAGGGCATCACGATCGACGTCGCCTACCGCTTCTTCGCCACCGCGCGGCGCTCGTTCATCCTCGCCGACACGCCCGGACACGTGCGCTACACGCGCAACATGGTCACAGGTGCCTCGTCGGCCGACGTCGCGGTCGTGCTCATCGACGCGCGCAATGGGGTCCTCGAGCAGTCCAAGCGCCACGCCTTCCTCGCTGCGACGCTCCGTGTGCCGCACCTCGTGGCGTGCGTGAACAAGATGGATCTCGTCGACTGGGACCAGGAGCGCTTCGAGGAGATCGCCGCGGAGTTCCGCGCCTTCGCCGCGCGCCTGGGTGCGCCCGATGTCGCGGCGGTGCCGGTCTCCGCCCTGCACGGCGACAACGTGGTCGAAGGATCGGCGAACGCGAGTTGGTACGACGGCCCCCCGCTCCTGCGGCTGCTGGAGGATGTCGACCTCGAGGCCGACCGGCGCGCCCTCGGGCCGCTGCGCCTCCCGGTGCAGTGGGTGGTGCGCCCTCACGACGACGAGCACCACGACTACCGGGGTTACGCCGGCCAGCTCACCGGGGGTGTCCTCCGCCAGGGCGACGAGATCGAAGTGCTTCCGGGCGGCGCGCGCACCCGCGTCGCCTCGATCGACTCGTTCGACGGCCCGGTGGATGAGGCGTGGCCGCCCATGTCGGTGATCGTGCGCCTCGACGACGACCTCGACGTCTCGCGCGGTGACTCTTTCTGCCATCCCGGCACCGCGCCACGCGTGCTCTCGACCATCGACGCGACGGTCTGCTGGCTCGACGAGCGGCCCGCCCGACCGGGTGCGCGCTACCTCGTGAAGCACACCACCCGCACAGCGCGGGCGGAGCTCGCGGCGATCGTTTCGCGCACCGACGTCGAGGACCTCAGCCTGCTGCCCTCGCCGCCCGAGCTCGCCCTCAACGACATCGGCCGGGTGACTTTGCAGCTGGCCTCGCCGCTGCTCGTCGATTCCTACGCCGAGAACCGCACGACGGGGAGCTTCATCCTCATCGACGAGGACACGAACGCCACCGTCGGCGCCGGGATGGTCGCCGAGCCTCCACCGCCCGACGACACGCCACACAGCCCGAACGTGGTGTGGCAGCGTGGCTCGGTGGGGCGGGAGGAGCGCTGGCTCGCCCTCGGGCAGCGCGGAGGGACCGTGTGGTTCACGGGACTGCCCGCCTCCGGCAAGTCGACCATCGCCCAGGCGCTCGAAGCGCGTCTGGTGGCGGCAGGCCGCTCGGCCTACGTCCTCGACGGCGACAACCTGCGCCACGGCCTGAACGGCGACCTCGGCTTCGATGCAGCGGCGCGGGCCGAGAACGTGCGGCGGGCCGGAGAGGCGGCGCGCATCCTGACCGATGCGGGGACGCTTGCGCTCGTCGCTCTGGTCTCGCCGTATGCCGCGGATCGCGACGCAGTCCGCGCGCGCCACGCGGAGGGCCACCTGCCCTTCTTCGAGGTGTTCGTCGACACGTCCCTCGACGAGTGCGAGAACCGTGACCCGAAGGGTCTCTACAAGCGTGCGCGCGCCGGCGAGCTTTCGGGAATGACGGGAATCGACGATCCGTACGAGCCTCCGGCCAACGCGGAGATGGTGCTCGTCGGCGGCCGTCAGCTTGAGCAAACGCTCGACGACCTCGTGGCCGCGCTCGAAGAGACCGGGCTGCTGCCGGGCCGCACTTAGTTAGAGCCGCTCGCGGGCGGCAATTGCGGCAACGTTCGCCACGCTGCGCTCGAACCCGCGCTGTAACTGCGGCCGGATCACGCTCGTGAGAACCGCACCCACCGGCCCGAGCGCCGGCACGTAGCGCAGGCCGAGCCGTACGCGCGTGGCAGCCACGCCGAGCGCCTCCGGCTCGGAGACCGGCGTCAACTCGACGAAGAAGTGCATCGAGCTCGTGAGCGCGGAGCCCTCGGCGCAATGGAGCATCCAGCGCGGCTCCTCGGCCTCCTCGACGGTGTAGGTCACTGTGGTGCTGAGCGGTCCGAGTAGCCGGTTGCGCTCGACGTAGACGCCGCCGATCTTCAGGGGATCATCGCTGCGCAGCACCGCGCGCGTCGCGTCGGCCCATTCGACGAAGCGCTTAGGGTCGGAGAGCAGTTGCCAGAGTTGCTCGGGAGAGCCGGCGCAGACCGAACTTGCCGCGACCACGCGCTCGACCGCCACTACTTCTTCTTCCCGTCCACTGCGCGCTGGAGCTGATCCTTGTTCATCGAGGAGCGCCCGTCGATGTTCTTCTGCTTGGCCTCGTTGTAGAGCTGGGCGCGGGTACGCCCCTTGGGCTTGTTCGTGCCCGAGCGCTCGCCGCCACGCTGGCCCGAGGACTTGTCTTCGAGGGAGCTCTTCGAGGCGGTCTGTGCTTCCCCGGCCCGCGCCTTCTCCTTGTTGACCGTCCGGGCGGCGATCTCCTCGGCCACAGCGGCCGGCTTGCCCTGGTCCTCGAGCGACTCCTTGACGTGCTCGTACTGGCGGGCTCGCTTGGAGCCCTTCTTCACACCGGCCGGAGGCATGGGCATACAAGTACCATGCGCGCCGTCATGTTCTCCAAGGTCCTCATCGCCAACCGCGGCGAGATCGCCGTCAGGGTGATCCGCGCCTGCGAGGAGCTGGGCATCGCGACGGTCGCCGTCTACTCCGAGATCGACCGCGACGCGCTCCACGTCAAGCGCGCCGACGAGGCCTACCTGCTCGGGGCCGGGCCCGCCAGCGAGAGCTACCTGAACGTGGACAAGATCCTCGAGGTCATCGAGGAGTCGGGCGCCGAGGCCGTGCACCCCGGCTACGGGTTCCTGGCCGAGAACGCCGCGTTCGCGCGGGCGCTCGAGGAGAAGGACATCACCTTCATCGGCCCGCCCGCGAGCGCCATCGACGCGATGGGTTCGAAGACCAAGGCGCGCGAGCTCATGCAGGCGGCCGGCGTGCCGATCGTCCCCGGCACGACCGATCCGGTCGAAGACGTCGCCGCCGCTCGCAAGATCATCGACGACTCGATCGGCTACCCCGTGGCGGTCAAAGCCGCGGGCGGCGGCGGAGGCAAGGGCTTCCGGGTCGCGCTCGAGGCCGACAAGCTCGAGGAGGCCTTCGAGGGCGCCGCGCGCGAGGGGGAGAAGTTCTTCTCCGACGACACCGTCTACCTGGAGCGGTACCTCCAGGACCCGCGCCACGTCGAGGTGCAGATCCTCGCCGACCAGCACGGCAACGTCATCCACCTCGGCGAGCGCGACTGCTCGATCCAGCGCCGCCACCAGAAGCTGATCGAGGAGTCGCCCGGCCCGCTGGTCGACGAGGAGATGCGCGAGAAGATCGGCAAGATCGGCGTCGACGCGGCCAAGGCCGTCAAGTACCACTCGGCGGGCACGATCGAGGGGCTGTTCGTCAGGCAGGAGGAGGGTCCCGACGAGTATTTCTTCCTGGAGATGAACACGCGCGTGCAGGTCGAGCACTGCGTCACCGAGGCGACGACCGGCATCGACATCGTCCGCGAGCAGATCCTGATCGCGGACGGGGAGAAGCTGACGATCGCCCAGTCCGGCGTCCAGCTGCGCGGTCACGCGATCGAGTGCCGCATCAACGCCGAGAACGCCGCCGCCAACTTCGCCCCCGCGCCGGGCACCGTGACCCACTACCGCGAGCCATCGGGCCCCGGCATCCGCGTCGACTCCGGGGTGCTCTCAGGCTCGGAGATCACGCCGCTGTATGACCCGATGGTCGCCAAGCTGATCGTCTGGGACTCAGACCGCGAGCTGGCGACCAAGCGCATGCTACGCGCGCTGGACGAGTTCCAGGTCGAGGGCGTGACCACCCTGATCGGCTTCCACAAGGCGATCATGGCCTCCGAGCAGTGGGCCAACGCCGAGACGTGCCGCGACCTGATCGAGGACGCGGAGTGGCTGAAGTCGCTGGCCGAGGACCGGGTGGGTGGGCCCGATTCAGCAGCTGACGACGAGGCGCTCGAGGAGCGCACGTACACCGTCGAGATTGGGCCCCCACCCGCCCGCCGCTTCGAGGTCAAGGTCCACGGCGAGGCGTTCGCGCCCGCCGGAGCCGCGGGCGGCAACGGCGCCGCGCCGGGTG
>JBBPXY010000087.1:0-31419 GCA_038200435.1 Solirubrobacterales bacterium | reverse complement strand
GCTCCCCCGCGGCGAGGCGCGCGAAGTCCGCGAGGGCCAGCGACAGCGTGACCCGCGGGTCGGCAGCCATACCGCGGCGCGCGCGTGCGCGCCTGCCCTCTACCTCGACCGTCCAACCGCGTACGCCGCCGTCCGCCGCGCAGAGCCGATACTGGATCACGCCCGCGAAACCATCGGCCTTCTCCGGCACGAACCGGCGCGCCATCACCCCGAAGACCAAGGCCAGGCCTGCGCGTGAGCCGACGGTGCGCTCGAGCCGCCGGTCGCTCGCGCCACGCACCAGGAACGAGATCGCGGAGCGCACGCCGGGGAAGCTACTCGGCACCTGGCGCACCGACGCACCGGATCACGTACCTTTCCGCCTCATGCGTCGCCTCGCCATCCTTCTCGCCCTGGCCACATGCGCGATCCTCCCGGCCGCCGCCGGCGCACGGATCATCCAAGGGGTCAACATCCTCCCCCCTGGACAGAGCGGGCTCGTAACGACGGCAGGGCTCCCCAACGGCCAGGGCTCTCCGCACCTCTACGACCAGCAGCCCCTCTTCACGAAGTTCCAGTGGAAGTCGGAGATGTTCGACCAGCCGGCAGCGTCGCCCGCGGAGTCACCGCGCAGCGACGTGACCATCACGCGCGACAAGTTCGGCGTGCCCAACGTCAGAGCGACGACCCGCTACGGCACCTGGTTCGGAGCCGCCTACGCGATCTCCCAGGACCGCCTCTTCCAGCTGGAGCTGTTCCGCCGGGCGACAGAGGGCCGGCTCGCGGAGATCCTCGGCAAGGGCTACCTGCCGATGGACATCATCTCCCGACGCGACTACTACACGGGCGCCGAGCTCGACCAGATGCTGCACCGCCTGCCGGCCGAGCTGCAGGACCGTTTTGTGGCCTACCGCGATGGGATCAACGCCTGGATCAACCACGTCCAGTCGCCGACCAACCTCAACGCGGCCAACGAGCTTCCCGGCGAGTTCGGGGCGGTGAACGATCTTCCGATCAAGCCGTGGAGCCTCCGCGACTCGCTCGCAGTCGGTGTCTTCCTCGCCCGTACCGTCCCGAGCGGCGACGGCAACGAGCTCGAGAACCTCGGCGCGCTGCGCTCCGCCGGACCGACGGTCTTCTCAAAGCTCCTGCCTCTGCGCACGCCCGGCCAGGTCGTCGCCGTCCCGCCGTCCGCCGGCCGCTTCCCCTCCCAGCCGGGCCGCACTGCCCACCAGGAGCGCTCCGCCTTCGCCCGCTCGCGCCGCGAGCTGCGCAACCTGCCGCTGCCGACCCCCGGCGCCCAGACCGCGCAGGCGCGCGCCAAGCGCTCGGTGGCGCCCGGCATGATCGGGCAGCTCGGCGGCTCCTACATGTTCGCGGTGCGGCGTCGCGCAAACCATCACGCGATCGTGTTCAACGGCCCGCAGCTCGGCTTCTCGGCACCTGAGCTGTTCGTCGAGCTCGAGGTACACGGACCGACCATCGACGCGCGCGGAGTCACCGCGGCCGGCGTCCCGCTGCTGGCGATCGGTCACAACAAGCATGTCGCCTGGGGCTACACGAGTGGGCTCTCCGACGACAACGACCTCTACGCCGACCGCGTGGTCGGCCCGGAGAAGTACCGGTTCAAGGGCCAGACGCGAACGATGAGCTGCCGCACGGAGACCTTCACGTACCGGACGCCGCCGCCCACCGGGAAGACCGGCCTGCTGAACCTCATCAAGAACGGGCCGGGGAACGCCGCGGGCTCGCAGAACGAGCGGATCTGCCGCACCGTCCACGGGCCCGTCCAAGTGCGCACCGGAAGCGTCGCCTACGCCCGACGCTACGCCACCTGGAACCGAGAGATCGACACGTTCGTCGGGCTCACCGAGCTGAGCCAGTCCCGCTCGGTCGCCGACGTGAACCGGGCGATGCTCCACGTGACCTGGAACGAGAACGTGGTGGCGGGAGACGACAAGGGCCACATCGGCTACTGGCATCCCGGCTTCCACCCGTTGCGCCCGCTCGCGTTCGACGAGCGCCTCCCCTACCCGGGCGACGGGCGCGCCGAGTGGCGCGGGCTGCTTCCCCGTACGCGCGACCCACACGTGATCGACCCCAAGCGCGGCTGGGTCGCGAGCTGGAACAACGTGCCCTCGGCCGGCTGGACCGCGGGCGATGGACCCGCGCGCGAGCGCCTCGACGGGCCCTTCCACCGTTCGGGTTACCTGTACTCGCTCGTCAACCGGCTGGCCCGCAACCCGAGCCTCAAGGGCGCGCAGGACGTGATCCGCCACACCGGCACGATCTCGCAGGCGCGGCCGCTCGACCAGCGCCGGCTGCGCTTCGCCGCCCGGAGCTCACGCGGACGCGCCGCCGCCGTGCTGCGCGTGCTTCTGCGGTGGAACGGCTCCTACGCCCAAGTCGATTCAAACAACACCGTCAGCCCGGGTGTGGCGACCTGGGAGACGTTCAAGAACCAGGTGCAAGCCGTCGCCATCCCGTCGCTGCGCAAGCTCCCGAAGCCGATCGCGGGTGGCGAGACGTTCGTCGGGGAGACCTCGAACTCCCACATGTTCGACACCACGAACGGGGAAGCGTTCGGCCTGCGGACCCTGCGACCGAGCGGGTACCGCAAAGCGGCGGCACGGGCCTACGACGTGCTCGCGAAGCGGTTCGGTACCAAGGACACGCGCAAGTGGCGCGAACCCCGGCGGCCGTATCCGATCTCCTCGCAGGGCGCCGAGTCCCCGCAGCCGCTGCCGTTCTTCGACCGCGGCACCTGGGAGCACTTCGACGAGGTTGGGCCGTAGACGCTCCCCGGGCGTAGCGTTAGCGTATTCGCTAACATCGAGGACCATGAGGGCAGCCGCAACTGCCGGCGCACTGATCGGAGAGATTCGCAAGCGCAGCGGCCTCTCGCAGGCCGAACTGGCGCGCCGCGCCGGGATGACGCGTTCGGTTGTCAACGCCTACGAACGCGGTCAGCGCCAGCCTGGTGTCGATGCTCTAACCCGTCTGGCCTCCGCAGCCGGCTTGCGGGTCGAGCTCGGCACACCCTGTCCGCCTGACGATCAGCGTGCCGGTCGCCTGCTCGCCCAGGTGCTCGACCTCGCCGAGGCGCTGCCGTCGAGACCGCGCGGGGCGCTGGCCTACCCGCCGCTTCATCACCGGACGGCGTGAGCCTTCTCGCCGACCGGCTGCTCGCTGTGCACGGCGCATTCGCGCGGGCGAGCCTTCCGCACGCTTTCGGTGGCGCGATCGCCCTCGCCTACTGCACCGAGGAACCGCGCGGCACGCGAGATCTTGACGTCAACGTCTTTACGAGCCAGGAGCGAGCCGGCGAGGTGCTCGCCGCTTTGCCTGCGGGAACGGTCGTCGGCGAGAAGGACGTCGACGCGGCTCGAACCCTTGGTCAGGTCCGCGTCTGGTGGGAGGAGACCCCCATCGATCTCTTTCTCGACACGATCGACTTTCACAGGGAGGCCGCCCGCGGGGTGCGCGGAGTCCCGTTCGAGGGACAGACGATCCCCGTGCTCGGCTGCGACGCCCTCGTGGTGTTCAAGGTGATGTTCGACCGAACCCGCGACTGGGCGGACATCGAAGCGGTGGTCGACGCCCAACCGGCCGCGGCCGCCGGGGCGCTGTCGTCGCTAACCGCGCTGATCGGACCCGATGAGCCACCGACCCGCCGGCTGCGCTCACTCTTGGACTGAGCGGCTTATGAGGAAATCACCTGGTCAAGCGTCCGGCCGCCCAGCACGGACTCCGGGCGTTCGGCGACGACGTCGAATCCCGGCGTCGCCTCGTCGTCACGGCGCTTGAGCAGCAGCCACTGCGGCTTGGCGCCACCGCGCGTTCTCTGCAGGACAAACCCGCCGCGGAGCTTCTCTCCGTGCAGGACGAACACGGCATGGCCGCGATCGAGGGCCTCGGGCCACGCGACCCGGCCGCCCTGCTCGTAGGAACCCCGATCCCACACGATTACGCCGCCACCGCTGCCGGTCGGCCCTTCGAAGCTGTTGTGCGCCTTGCCGTGGTCATCGACCTGCACGGCCAGGCGCTTGTCCGCGGCGTCCATCGACGGACCCTTCGGCACGGCCCAGGAGCGCATGACGCCCTCGACCTCCAGGCGCAGGTCGAAGTGGCGCGCGGTCGCCGCGTGCTCCTGCACCACGAACACCCCGGCGCTCACCCCGCGGACGGCGAACTGCTCGTGCCCCTCGACACGCGCATCGACGGTCGAGACCTCGTCGACCTTCGCGTCGGGCGGCCCGTCACCCGCGAACGCGAGAAGGGTGTCCAGCGAGGCACTCGGGCCCTCCACGTGCGCGAGGACAGAGCCGTCGTCGCCGTTGCGCACCCATCCGGTGACCTCGAGCGAGCGGGCCCGCCGAACCACCGCGTCGCGAAAGCCGACGCCCTGCACTTTCCCTCGGACTGTCACCCCCAGCGCTTTCTGTCCCTCGCCGGTCATCGCTCAAGCATGCCGCGCCGCGCCGCGAACGTCCATCCGCCGCCCTCCCAGGCACGTCCCGGACGTTCACGCCCGAGTCGCTCGAGCAAAGTGCGGGAGCGCTCGATAGCGGGCGCGGCCAGACAAGGTCCGGCCGCCGATCGGGCGGGTGGCAGTGGTCCTACTGCCGATTCTCGCGCAAGCGAGAACGGGTCAGGGACGACTGACAGGACCCGCCCGCAGCAAGCGCCGGACCCAAACCCGAAACGGAGCCAAGAAATAGAGAAGCCCCGCCGAAGCGGGGCTTCTCGACAGCGGGCCGGTAAGCCGGATTCTGTCGTTGAGCAACCATCCATCTCTGCGGCCGACCTAGACCTCGGCGGGCAGCCTGCAAACGGTCCTGCTTGGCCTTGCATCGGGTGGGGTTTGCCTGGCCGCCGCGTCACCGCGACGCCGGTGCGCTCTTACCGCACCTTTTCAACCTTGCCGGGCCGTGCCCCCGCGCGGGCGGGCGCGACCGTAGGCGGTGTGTTTTCTGTGGCACTTTCCCGCGGGTTTCCCCGGGTCGGCGTTACCGACCACCCTGCCCTGTGATGTCCGGACTTTCCTCGAAGGCAATACCTCCGCGGCTGCTTGGCCCGCTCGGGGAGGGTAGTCGCGACACCGCGGAAGGCGCAAGGGGCTCAGGCCAGCGACGACCCGCAGTCGCCGCATCGGCCACCGAGTACCGACGAGCCCGCGCCGTAGCGCGGCGTCATCGCCCCCGCGCACACCGGACAGGCCACCTCGGCGTGGGCGGCAAGCCCCTCCCAGGCGCCCGCGACCAAGTCGCCGAGCGTCGGGCTGCCGCCCACGGTGCCGAAGAGAGAAGCCGGGAGCTCGATCGGGTCAGCCATCAGGACGCTCACGGTCACATCCTCCGCAGCAGGCCGACGACCTTGCCCAGCACGCGCACGTCCTTGGTGCGGATCGGGCTCATCGAGGCGTTCTCCGGCTGGAGCCGAACGTGATCGGACTCCTGGAAAAAACGCTTGACCGTCGCCTCCTCGCCGAGCAGCGCGACGATGATCTCGCCGTCGCTCGCCACCTCCTGCGGCCGGACCACGACAAGGTCGCCCTCGAGGATGCCGGCGTCGATCATCGACTCGCCCTTCACGCGCAGGATGTACTCCCCGTCGTCGCCCCCCACCAGTCCGGGAACCTCGAGGTACTCCTCGATGTTCTCCTCGGCGAGCACGGGAGAGCCGGCGGCGACCTGCCCGACGAGCGGCAAGCCCCCGGGCTTCACCACGCTCTTGACGCTCCCGACTGCGCGATCGAGGAGCTCGAGCGCGCGCGGCTTGGTCGGGTCGCGCCGGATGACGCCGATCTTCTCGAGATTGGCGAGGTGGGCGTGGACCGTGGACGACGAGGCCAAGCCTACAGCCTTGCCGATGTCGCGCACCGTGGGCGGATAGCCGTACTTCGCCGAGTAGCGCTTGATGTACTCGAAGATCTCCTGCTGGCGCTTGGTGAGGTCCACTACGAATCCTCCTGGATAAAGCCGAGCTGAGAGGGGCAGACGAACATGTGTTCGCACACAGTAGCGCGGGCCGTGGACGGACTCAAGGCCCGCCCCGGGGCTATACTCGGCGGCCCCACGCGCCTGTGGCGGAATTGGTAGACGCGCAAGGTTGAGGGCCTTGTGGGCGATAAGCCCGTGGAGGTTCGAGTCCTCTCGGGCGCATGGCGAAAGCCCCGCGCGAGCGGGGCTTTCTGCGTTCTAGCGGCCTCTCGTCAGCTTGGCTGTGAGCTTCGCGCGCCCGACGACGTGCGGCTAGGGTCAGCGGTAGGAAAGCTCATAGGCCACGCGCGCACTCCCCTTCTTGCAGCCTTCGACAGAGCCGCACTTCCAGCCAGGAGGCAGCTTCGCCGGAGGTCCCCCGGTGTCCTCGCGGCCCGCCTGCTTCGCAATCTCCTGCGCCGTCTTGCAGTCAACGCCGGTGGCGGTGATGCTGGTCGCGTACCTCGTATGGTCGATCGACTTGCGTAGCAACACTTTGTCGCAGGACGCTGACTGCGAGCTTGAGGCACTGCCGCTCCCGCCACCACAACCGGCGCCGGTCAAGGCGGCCACGACGAACACAACTAGGGGCACGCGGCGAGTCATGGGACGCTTTTTCCCCTGGGCGGCGTTGTGGAAACGTCGTAACGCTCGTAGCGGCAGTCTCTACCGCTGTTTTCGTGCCGGTCGCTGCCTCGACGGCTTCGAGTCACACATCACCCGAAAGCCCAGCGCGAGCGGGGCTTTCTTAGGTCAGAGACGCGGCCCGGTCTGCGGATGCCGGCGCAGCGCGCGGTGCACGACGAACGTGACCACGTCGCCGTGATGACCCGCCCGCTCGTGTCGCCCGGCAGCGTCGAACGCCGTCGAGATCAGCAGGTAGCGGCCCGCCGGCAGGCGGCCGCGGACGCCCAGACGCCAGTGGCTCGTGCCGCGCGCCGACAGCGGCGTGCGCGGACGGCAGGAGCCCACGGGACCGAAGCGCCCCGTCGGCAGCAGGAAACGGCAGCGATGGTGGCGCAGGCGCCGGGAGACCGCGACCGTCACCGCCGTCAGCCGCGCGACGCGGCACCCGCTCTCGCGCGCGGTGCCTCGCACGGCGAAGGATCTGCTGCGCACACGGATGTCGTGACGCCCAACCCGGGAGTGCAAGACGTTCGCGCCGTCGCAGCCCTTCGGCGGCACCGGCGGCCCGAGCGGATGGCCGCCGCCGCCCGTGTTCCCTCCTCCTCCGCCGGGGAACGTGCAACCGACGGGCGGAGCGCCAGTCTGCCGCGCGCCCAGCGACGCCGGCGCGTCGAGCGCGGGGTAGAGATTCAGGTAGTAGCGCGCGGCGGGCGCCCCCGAGCACGCGAAGGTCAGCATCCCCCGCGTCGTGATGTCGGGGCCGGACTGATCGGCGCCGTCGTAGTCCATGAAGACGCCCGAGCGCTCGACGGCGCGCGAGCCGAATGAACCGACACCGTTCAGCGCGACGATCGATCCCGACCCCGGCTTCAGCGACGTCGAGCCCCGGTCGGCCAGCCAGACGGCAACTGCACCCGCGGCGCGGCGCGAGAGCTTGCCGTCGGGCATGACGTAGCGGCCGAGGCGGATCTGGGCGATCGGGTCGGGGCGCTTGGCGAGCAGCGAGCTCGACAGGTTCGCGACCCGATTGGAGGCGGTCGGGCCCACGCCCTCGGTCTCGAGCTTGTGCTGGTGGCCCTTCGTGTCACGGCCCGTGTTGGGGTCGAGCGAGCACGTCGTGTCGAACACGCCCGCCATGTCGATGTAGGCCCAGGCGGGGATCTCGTAGCCGATCAGGTCGTTGGCCAGGCCGACCTGGAAGCGATAGGCGGCGTGGCCGCGCCAGGTGGGGATCGCCGGGTTGGTCCGGTCGGCGGGGTCGGGCCCGCTGCAGGGCGAGTCCTCGATACCGAACGGGCTGCCGAGCATCAGCGCCGGGAACGCCTCGCCGGGGTTGGTGATGAGCTGAAGGTCGGGGCCGATGTCGGCGACGTCGACCTCGCTCTTCAGCTGATCGCCCCCACCCCCGGCCGGAATCGGCGTGCCGTTCGGGCACGTGTACGTCTGGCGCTTGCCGAACACGCCGCCCGCCGCGGCCGCCTTGAAGACGTTGTTCTCGAGTGGCGCGCAGAACTCCTTGCGATCGGCGATGACGGCACCGGGGCGGATCCGCTGGGCCTTGGGTGCCTGGGCGGCGATCGCGTCCGCGAAGGCCTCGCCCGTCGCGCGGGCCTGCGCGAAGCAGCCGTCGGGGCAGTCCTCCGCGGCCGAAGCGGGAACCGCCGGAACCGTCTGCGGGTCCTCCTCGGAGCCGTTGTCGCCCACCATGAAGATGCCCGTGCCCGCCCCCAGTCGGGAGTCGAGCCCGCGCTCGAAGTATCCGGGCCAGTCCGCGGCCAGCGTCGTGTTCGTCGTCGAGTTCTTAGAGTGCCCGATCTCCTGGTTGTGGGCGGCGAGGCTCATGACCGTGAAGATCGGCTTGCCGTCCTCGCCGCGGGCCTGGAGCAGCCCGATCTTCGGATCGATCGCCGTGGCCTGCGTGTTCGGATCCTTGCCCGGGATGCCTTCCGTGGTTGGCCAGTTGTTGGAGAGGTGGATGTTGATGTTGTCGGGCACCCGGAACTGGCGCGCGTAGATGTTGGCCGGCGCCATCGCCTTGAACGCGTCCGACGCCGCCTTCGCGACCTGGCCCGTGAGGTAGGTGAGGTAGTAGTCGTCGATGCCGGAGATCGCGCTCGCGTTGATGCCCGGATCGAACCCGCCGTTGATGCCCACGGTGTCAGGAGAGCTCTCGTTGTGATCGGCGCTGACGACCATCGAGACGTTCGGGCGATCCGCCGCGGGTAGAGACGCGAGCGCGGCCGCGCGCATGTCTTCCGTGTAGTTCTGGAAGATGCCCTCGGCGGTGACCGAGACGAAGATCGTCGTCTTCTTGCCGTCGGAGATCGCGAAGGCGCGGGCTCGGGGCCGGTCGTCCTCCTTCACGTGTTGGGCGAGATGCTCGGCGGCGCCCGAGTTGTAGATGCCGTCCCACCGCTTGTTGCCGTTGACGTCGCATGGCACGTCTTGCCTGACGTCGAAGACGTGATTGTTGTTGTTGTCCTTGTATGGCTCCTCGAAGCGGAATTGGCGGTCACCGTTGAAGCCCCCCGCTTGGCACGCCGTGGCGGCAGCCGCCCCGAAGTCCGCCGTGTCCTCGGCCATCCGGTTGGCCGGATCGAACGTCGCCGGCGTCGTGTCGGTGGTGGCGACACCCGCTTTGAAGTCCGCCGCCCGCGCGGGCGCAGCCCACAGCAGCATCGCGGCCGAGACGATCAGGATCAGACGTAGCTTCCCCCGCACGACGCGCGAGGATACCGGGCGCCGCGACGCGGTGCGCCGCTTTCCGGTAAAGACGGGCACGTAGACTCGCGCGCCGTGCCGCGCCCGGCCTCATCCTCATTTCGCTGGCAGGACGGCGAACGTCTCGTCGTCTTCGGGCGCGGCGCCGTCACCGAAAGCGCGGGCGAGCTCGGCCGCGAGTTCGCCCTCTTCAGCACCGAGCGCGGGCTCGCCACCGCCCCTCACATAGGTGAACACGCCGCCGCCGTGCACATGGTCAGGCCAGGCCGCGTCGACGAGATCGCGGCCGAGCTACTGGATGAGGTCGATGCCGAACTGGTGGTCGCGCTCGGCGGCGGGCGAGTGATCGACACGGCCAAGTCGGTCGCAGCCGCGCGCGGCAACGCGACGCGGGTCGCCGCGATCCCGACCACGCTGTCGGCCGCCGAGATGACGGGCGTGCACCGGCACGCCACCGGAGTGGCGCCCGAGACCCCGCGGGTGCGGCCCGCTCTGGTGATCAACGACCCTGAGCTCTCGGCCTCGCAGAGCGTGCCGGAGCTCGCGGCCAGCGCGCTGAACGCCTTGAGCCACGCCGCCGAGGCGCCGCTCACCCCGCTCGCCAACTCCGTCTCCACCCTCGCCGCTCTCGACGCCGCCCGCCGAATCGTAGACGCGTTCGAGACCGCAGCGGATCCCGACCGCGGTGCGCTCGCTCTGGGCGCGCTCCTTGCGGGCTACTCGATCGACTCGGCGGGCTACGGCCTGCACCACGTGCTCTCGCAGACGCTCGTGCGCCATGCCGGGATCGGGCACGGGCCGGCTAACGCGATCATGCTCCCCCACACGCTGCGCGCGCTCGCCGGCCGGTTCCCGGCCGAGAGTGCGCGGCTCGGCGAGGCCGTCGGCGGCGAGCCCTCCCCTGTGGCCGCGCGCATCACCGCGCTCACAGGTACGACCCGCCTACGCGATGCGGGTGTCGAGCACGAAGCGCTCGGACTGTGTTCACAAGAGGCAGCAAAGCGCCCCGAGCTCTGGCTCACGCCGCCGCCGGCCGGCGAGGCAGAGCTGCTCGCGCTCTACGAGGCCGCGTGGTGAGCCGGCTGGCCGAGGTCACCGAGCGCGCACTCGAGCGCGCGGGTGAGGACACGCTCGTAACGGCGCGGCATACCCGACGGCTGCGGGTGGACACCGGCGGGGAACCTCGGGCGACCGGCTCGAGGACCGACGAGACTCGCGTGGAGGTTCTCTGCATCCGGGAGGGCCAGGCAGCGCGCGCGACGACGAGCGACCACTCCCCCGACTCCGTCGACGCAGTTCTGGCGGCCGCGCGTGACACCGCGGAAGCGCTGGCCCGCACCTTCGGGCCCGGCGGCCACCCGGGCATTCCCGAACCCGCGTCCGCGCGCGCACACGAGGGCTATGACCCCGTGACCGCCCGTCATGAGCTGCCCGCGCTCGCGGAGTTGAAGGAAGGAGCGTTCGAGTCGCGATCGGTCGAGATCGCTCTGGCCTCGAGCCGCGGGCTGCGGGCCTCCGAGCGCGCGACGGTCGCCGAGCTCGAGGTCCGCTCGGGCCCGGCCGTCGCCCGGGTCGCCGCGGTGAGGGTCGCCGGCATCGACGTCGCCGGGATGATCGCCCGCGGCGCCGGGCTCTCCGGACTCCAGTCTGTGAGCCGCGTCACCGGTGAGGTTCCGGCCGTCCTGCGCGCGCCCGCGGTCGCCGGCGTGCTCGAAATCCTCGGCGCCACCGCGTTCAACGGCGCCCTGCACACGGAGGGCCGAGGCGCTCTGGCCGGCCGTCTGGGCAAGCGCGCCGCCGCTCCTTCGATCAACCTCTCCGACTCGCCGCGCTTTCCCTCGACGGTCCGCCGCTCCTACGACGTCGAAGGGGTGGCCAAAGCGCCGATCCCGCTGATCCAGGACGGCGTCGCACACCGCGTCGTCCACGACCTGGAATCAGCCGCACTCGCCGGCGGCGCTGCGGTGTCGACCGGACACGCCACGCGCGCCTTCACGGGACCAGCGCCGCGGAACCTCGTGCTGGTCGGAGGCGGCGTCGCGAGCGAGTCCGAGCTCGCCGCCCCGATCGAGCACGGAGTGCTGGTCGCCGGGTTCGAAGCGGTGAGAGTCACCGATCCGCGGACCGCATCGTTCACGGCGCGGCTCGCGGCCGGGTCGTGCGTTATCGAGGGCGGTCGCCTGGTCGGTTTGCTCGATGGCGCGATGGCGAGCGCCTCAGCGCTCGACCTGCTGGGGGCAGTCGAGGCGCTGGCCGCCACTCCCGAGCTCGTACTGAGCGCTACGTCTGACCCGACCGAATATCCGCACGGCATCGTCTGCCCCGCGCTGCGCGTGAGCAGCCTGCGCCTGCTCTAGCGAAAAGCGGCTACAGGCCGGCCGAGTGCAGCGCGCCGCGCAGCCCGCGATGGTTCGAGATGAGCTTGGTGTCGGCGGCCCCGACGTAGCGCACGCGCTTGTTCCGCACGCCGAAGATCACGCGGTGATGGCGGTCGGTCACGTATACGCCGGCGCCGTAGTAGCTCAGGTGACGCCAGTCGAGGCGCAGATGGCGCAGCGTCGTACCGGGGTGAGAGCGGCGCGCGCGGTGCGAGCTCGTGGTCGACGCCACGATCTGCGCCCGTCCACGCGAGTTCAGGCCGATGATCACCAGACCGCCTCCGTTGACGCAGTACACGAGGCGCCGCCGCGAGATCGAGACCGGACGCCCGAGACGGTGCTCGGCGAGCGCGACGCTGTACCCGATGTGCACCGGACCGATGCCGTGCGAGGAGACATGCTGGGAGCGGGCGATGCACTTCGCCCCCAGCGGCTTGCCGGGGCCGGTGTCGAACGAGAGCGTCCGGCTGACGTTGCCCTGCTCGTCCTCGGCGCGGAAGGCGACGTAGCGGTCGAGTCCGATCTGGGGAGCGATCGTCTGGGTCGTACCAGGGTTCGCCGGCGCGGGGATTCCGGCCGAGTCGACCGAGCGCGCACGCGAGAAGTTCGCGCCGGTGATCGGGTTCTTCGAGGTGACCACGACGTAGCGCTTGGCCTTGCCGCACAGGTTGTCGTCGCCCGGCGCGTTGAAGGTGATGCGCCCACCGGTACGGCTCACGGCGGACGGGGTCCCGGGGGGGCTCGCGTCGCGCGTGTAGTCGCCCGAGTTCGCCAGGTCGTGGTGGAAGCGCGGCCACGGGCTGGACGAACAGGCCGGGCCCGCCGTCCTGTAGCCCAGGATGTAGCCCGAGCGCGTGCCGCCGATGACGACCTTGCGAGCGCCGGCATCCGTCTCACGGATCCCGAACGCGCCGATCACGGGGTTGGCGATCGTCCAGTCGGTGGTGAGCTTCGGCCAGCCGGCTATGGGCTGTCCCGTCTCGTTGAAGGCGTTGAGGTCGAGGGAGGCGCTGCCGCCGACGATCTCGTTCCCCGACTGGCCGTTGATGTCCGAGATGGACGGCCCGGTGAGGAACTGCAGGTCGTTGACGGGGGCCGGGAAGCCGGGCTGGAACTGGCCGGTCGAGGCGTCCCACGCGGTGAGCGAGTCCTGACCGCCCTGATACTCGTTGGCGGCCAGGTCGAGCGCGCGAACGACCCCGGTGGTCGGCGCGATGAACGACATCTTGCCGCCGATCGGCGCGAACGCCGGCTGGCCGACGGCTGGGATCACCGGCGTGTCCTTGTTCTGTGCGTTCTGGGCGCCGTTGGTCTGCAGTCCGTCAGGGTGCATCTTGCCGTCGCCGCTCACGGACGAGCCCTGACACGGCTTGGCGTCCTTGTCGAGGATGTAAGCAACACCCGCGTCGGGCATTACGCCCACCTTCTGGCCGTTGCCGCCGTTGGCGGCGCTGCAGTTCACCGGTCCGATGATGGGCGAGCCCGTGATGCCCTCCCCGACCAGGGGAAGCAGCTCCGCCGCGAGGCGCGCGACCTTGAATGGCCACTTGGGAAGGATCGCCGAGGAGCCCGCGCCGCCGGTGCCCTTGAGGGCGAAGACCCGGCCGTTGGCAGGCGAGATGACGCCCGCACTGCCGACCACGCCGAGCGACGGGGCGCTCTTGCCGCCGGCGTTCAGCCCGCCGTCAGCCTCGGGCTTGTACTCCTCGTTGGTGCCGACGACGATCTCCGGCTTGCCGTCGCCGGTGATGTCACCAACGGCCGGCGTGTCGACGATCGCGCCCTGGTTGAGCTCGGCGCCCACTCCGTCCTTGAACTTCACCTGGTGGGAGGTGGGATCGATGCTCGCGACCTTGGCCGGGTCGACGACCTCGACGGGGAAGCCAGAGGCGAGCTTGCCGTCGTCGTGCCAGGCGTAGACGTGGCGATCGAGGCTGGCCGCGATGATCTCGGGTTGTCCGTCGCGATCGAGGTCGGCGACGACCGGCGCGTTGAGGAACCCACGCTGGGTCCGGTTGGTCTTGCCCTTGCGCGCGGGCACGAACGGAGAGAGTGCACGACCCGAGTAGTTCGGGTTCGAGGCCTGATGGAAGACCTGCTTGCCCTTCGAATCCCAGGCGTAGACATTGCCCTCGTAGTCGGCCGCCAGCACCTCGAGGGTGCCGTCGTGATGCAGGTCAGCCGCGGCCAGGCCGCCGACGATGGTGCCTCCGAAGTGGTTGGAGACCTCCCCTGAGGCGAAGGCTTTCGAGCCGTCGTGGTAGGGGAAGCGGTCGGAGCGAACGGGCCAGCCCGGCATCTCGCTGCCGTCGGCGCGGTAGGCATGCACGGTGCCGTTGCCGTCGGCGTAGACGAGCTCGTTGCGGTTGTCGCCGTCGAGGTCGACGAGGAGAGGTGATGACTGCGCGTCGGTCAAGAGCTTCTTGGGGAATGTGCCGAGCGTGTCCTTGTCCTTGTGCAGGTAGAGCGCGCGACGATCCTGGCCCGTGACCTGCGTGTCGGCCGGTCCGTTGACGGCTGTGCTCGGCTCGCTCGTCGTGGCCACGACCTTGACCGCGAAGCCGAAGGGCTCCTTGTTGGGACGTCCGTTGCCCGTGATGTCGGTGCCCGCGGGAGGGAGCGGCCCGTCGAAGGTGCCGGGATCGCTGGGGAAGCGCTTCTTGAGATCGGAGATGTTGAGCTGCGCCACGGTGCCATCGAAGGCCTCGGTGTGCGTAGCCGTGCCGTTGCAGAAGCCGGACGGGACCTGCTTGAAATCGCCCCCGTTGTCGGTGGGGGGAACGTTGTCCTCGGGATAGGAGCCCGGCGCCACGAAGACCTTGCAGGTGTAGGAGCGGCCGCGCGCGTGGATCTGCGCGCCTACGCTTGCGGTCGCGCTCGCCGGGTCGACGAAGCTGAACCAGTCGGGCGACGTGATCTCCACCTCGGGCGGGATGAACGACGGGCCGTTGCGCAGCAGGGCGCTCGTGCCCTTCTCGAGGTTGACACGGCCGTAGCCGTAGAACTGATCGTGCCCGCGGCGCGCCGGATACGAGCGACTCACGAACGGAACGGCAAACCCCTGGCGGTGTGCGGTGACCATCGAGTAAAGGGGCGCGAAGAACGGATCGGTACAGGTCGGCACCGGGCCGGGCGTGGTGCAGTTGGGCTCGTCACCGGGCGTCTGAGCCGAGCTGGGATCCGACGCGAAGTCGACGTCGTCGGCCTGGGGGACGGGCCGGGCGTCGGTGAGCTTCTTGATGTCGCCCGTGGCCATGATCTGGCGCACCTCGTTCGCGGTGAGCGGGCAACGCTGGCCGTCGACGCGGGTGCAGGAGGTGCTGCGCTCGAGCTGGCCGGCATCGATGGCGTTGAGGGCAGCCGAGTAGATCAGGCCCGCCTCGCCGGCACCAAGCCCCGTCGCCGCCGAGGAGCAGGAGACACTCGGAATCGACACGGTGATCTTCGGCGAGAAGTTCGTGCAGCCGTTGAACTGCAGATAGGAGCGCGGCTGGGAGGTGAAGTCGTCGTACTTGCGCACGGAGTTGACGACGATCACGTGCGGCAGGGTCGAGGGCGGGTTGTGGTGCTCGGCGGCCTCGTCGGCCGCCGAGGCGATGACGGTCACGCCGTGCTTGTAGGCGTAGTCGACGCCCTCGCGGGCGAGTTGCGTGTTGTTGATGGCGCCCAGCGCCTCCTGGATGATCGAGACGCCGTTGTCGACCCCGTAGGTCACGGCCTCGCCGAAGCGGCTCGAGTCCGCGAGGAACGAGTCGCCGACGCGGAGCGGGAACACCATGCAGTTGGGGCAGGTGCTGAGATCGCCGCCGTTGTTGGCCTCGGAGTTCGAGTCGCGCGCTTCTCCCGTGCCGTGCCCGTACTGCACGTCGTCGTAGGGATCGTTGTCGTTGTCGAGGAAGTCCCAGCCGGCGATGTCGTCGACGTAGCCGTTGTTCTCGGCCGCCGCGCCGAAGCCGTCCTTGCCGTCGGAGAACGCGATGAGAAGGTCCTGGGGGTCGAGCACGGCCGGCTTGGGATCCTTGGCAGCGGTCTCGACGCCGTTGCCGCGCGGCTTGCCCTTGCTCAGACGAACGGCTCCGTCCTTCTCGACCCGGCTGTCGCACGCGTAGTCCTCGACGTTGAAGACGCCGTCGCCGTTGGCGTCGTAGTCGGCGGTGTACTGGGAGCAGGGCTTGACGGTGTCGGCAACCGGGTCGAGCGGGTTACTCGTGCGCAGGTGGTTCGGCACGGGAAGCTCGCCCTTGTTCAGATGGATCTTGCGCCGCAGGTCCAGCATCGCCCCGGAGTTGTCCCATTCGATGCCCGAGTCGAGCACGGCGATGGTCACGTCGGGGCGGCCGGTGGTCTTGTCGAAGGCCTGGCCGACGTCGAGACCCTGGTGTTCGTCGACGACGTGGGCGCCCCGTACTCCTTTCAACTCATACGGGCTCGCGAGCACGGCCGTGTTCTGCCCGTCGGGCGCTTCGGCCGTCGACTGGAAGACGAAATCGCTGCCCAGCTCGCTCGGGCGCGGCGCCGAGTGCGGCAGCTTGAACTGGCTGTAGTCACCGGTGCCGCTCTGGTCGGCGTAGGGGAAGTCCGCCCCCGCCGGGCCCGCCAGCACACCGAGCCCGCTCAGCGCGCAGGTCATCGCGAGCAGCCCGCGGCGCGTCCCTCGTCCCCTCGTCGACATCATCCGGCGGGCAACCTACCAGGGAAGTGGAGCATCGGCGTCGGTTCCGTGGCAGACTGCCGCGGCATGCTCGCGCGCCGCCTCGCTCCGCTCGCCCTCCTTCTCGCCTTCTTTGCCCTCACCGCCTCCGCGCAGGCGGCGGATCAGCTCATGGCGGGGGCAGCGTCCATCGACGCCAACTGGCACGTCGGGGCCTCAGCCGGCCAGTACGCCTCGAGCGCCGACCCCTCGAGCGCCGAGTTCGACCCCTACAACCACTCGATCAAGAACAAGCCCTCCTACGGCACGCAGTCGCGGATGCAGGTGCGCGCGATCGTCGTCCAGGAGGCCGGGGGCAAGAAGGTCGCGATGGCCAAGACCGACATGTACATCCCGCAGGATCTGCTGTGGCGCCGCGCCGCGCAGATCCTCGCCTCCCGGCACATCGGCATCGACAAGAGCAACCTGACGATGACGATCACGCACGATCACTCCTCGCCCTACTACTCCTCGACGGCGCCGGGCGTGTGGACGTTCCAGGACGTCTTCGACATCCGGTTCTTCAACTACTACGCGCACAAGATCGCCGACGCGGTGACGCTGGCCAACTCGCGCCTCGAGCCGGCGCGCATGGGTGCGAGCGTCATGAAGTACGACAAGCCCCAGCGCAACGCGCTCGGCCCAGCGGTCGCCGACGACGGCACCCCGGCCGGGTTCCCGAACTCCTACACCGATCACGAGATGATCGTGCTGCGCTTCGACGCGGCGGCGGGCAAGCACCGGTCGATCGCCACCTTCGTCGACTACGAGCTGCACGGGGAAGGCCTGAACGGCACCGACCTGATCTCTGCCGACTTCATCGGGCCCATGCAACGGATGCTCGACCGACGGACGGGCGGCGTGGCCTACTACGCGCAGAACGCGGTCGGCACGACCGAGCCGGAGCGCTCCCCCGGCTACCACAACGTGCACGAGCGGCTCGACTTCGTTCACCGGGAGTACGGACAGAACGAGTACGCGGCGGCCGGCATTGCGAAGGCCGTCCTCCACCTCTGGGGCGACATCGGGCGCGGCCGGCCCGAGAAGGGCAACGAGAGCCGCTTCGTCCCGTTCACGACTCGAGGCCCGGTGACCGAGCACGATCAGTTCTTCCCTGGGCCGCCGTCGCACCCGTACCCGTCGGTCTCCTCGTGCCGCTCCGACCAGGTCTTCTCGGGTGACCCGCGCATCCCGGCCGCCGGGCTGCCCAACTGCGAGACGTTCAGCCAGGCCCCTCGCGACGGCCTCGACGTGATCGGCGTGCCCTTCGACTACAACATCCCCACGGTCGATCCCGGCATCACCGAGAACGACTTCAAGAAGCGCGGGATCCCGGTGCCGGACAACCTCTCGGCGCCGTCGTCGGGTGCGCTCGAGGAGGACATCGGCATCCACCTCCAGGCGTTCCGCGTTGGCCCCGTCTCGTTCACCGTCTGCTCCTGCGAGCAGTGGGCCGACCAGTCGCTGAACATCAAGACGCGCACCGACTCGACGCCCAACAACGAGTATCTGGGCTACGACTGGTCGAAGCTCTGCCGGCAGAAGGGCGACGGCACCTACAAGGCCGATGGCAGCGGCACTGGCACGTGGACGTGCCCCAACCCGCAGGTCTACTCGAGCGACGAGCCGAAGGACAAGACGCTCCCGCCGCTCTCCGACAAGCTGATCGAGCACATGCGCGCGCAGGTGCTCAACCCCGCCAACGGCTGGGACGCCCCGACGAACGTCACGGCTGAGTCGGAGCCCACCGACCTCACGAAGATCAAGGGCAACTACACCCACGACGACACGACGCAGTTCGCGCCGAAGCTGACCGTGCCGATTTCGATGGCCAACGACTACAACGGCTACATCGCGACTTATCGTGAGTTCCAGCGCGGCGATCACTACCGCAAGGCGCTGACCGGCTGGGGTCCGCATTCAAGCGACTACATGGCGACCCGGCTCGTGAGGATGGTCCGCGAGCTGAACGGCGGCCCGCCGCTGCCCACCGAGGTCCTCCAGCCCAAGGAGATCGCCGACAACATCTCGAGCGACCAGAGGGCGGGGGCCCTCGGGAACGCCGAGACTGCCGAGAAGGGCTACGAGGCTTCCTTGCCCGACGACGGAGGCAAGCCCGGCCCCCTGACCCAGCCGAAGGACATCCAGCGTTTCAGCGCCGCGGTCTTCTCGTGGCTCGGCGGCTCGAACTTCACCGACAACCCGACGGTGCGCGTCGAGCGCCGGGTCGGGCGCCGGGTCGGGCACCGGTGGGTGGCCTTTGCCGACCAGTCGGGAGAGATCCCGGTCACCGTCAAGTTCCCGCAGAAGAGCGAGGCCGCACCGTTCCTGACGGGCAACCAGAAGTGGAGGTGGACGGCGAGCTTCGAGGCCTTCGTCTCGCGCTACGACCTTCTCAGCGACAAGCAGGCCACGCCGGCGGGCACCTACCGCTTCGTCGCCGACGGCGCGACCCGGCACGGCCGCCGCTCGGTTCCCTACCGGGTGATCTCCCGCTCGTTCAGCGTCTCACCGTGGCGCGGCCTGCGCGTCCAGCATCTGCGTCGCAGCGACGGCGGAGCTGTGCTCTTCTCGGTCGGCCCAGGCCGCACGATCGCCGTTCCCAAGGACGACAAGCACCCGGCGACGCGCGCGACGATCGGACCCATCGACTACCCCGACTCCTACTCCTCACCGACTCGGTTCGTCAAGAACGAGCGCAGCTTCATCCGCGACCCCGCGGCGCCGAACGACTCCAAGCGGTTCGAGTGGTACTGCCTCACCTGCTCCTTCCGGCCGTGGCTCGACGCCGGCAGCGCGCGCACCGCGACCGTCACGGTCGTCTCGCGGTCGCGCCGGGTGCGTCACGTGCGCGCGGTGCGCCGCGGGAACGAATTCATCGCTCGCGGAGCGCTGCGATGCGGCGAGACGGCCTACGTGGGCACGGGCGGCACGCGTGACCCGTTCGGCAACCTCAACGGCGTGCGCTCGGCGACGATCAGTGCGGGCGCCCTTGTCGACCGGACAGCGCCGAAGAGCAGGCTGCGTCTGAAGACCCTGCGCGCCTCCCGCACGTCCGTCGCCATCAACGGGATCTCCAACGACACCGGCGGCTGCCACGCCGGCGTGCGGCGCGTCTACATCGAGCTCGTGAAGAAGAACCCGCTCGTCAACAAGCTCTGCCGCTACGTGCTGCCCAGCGGCCGCCTCTCCCGCGAGCGCTCCTGCGACCGCCCGCTGTTCCTCACCGCCCGCGGCACGGGGAACTGGCGCTTCTCGCTGCCGGTCAACCTGCCCCGCGGGTACTACCGACTACGGGCACGAGCAGTCGACCGGGTCGGTAACCGCGAGCATCCGCGCAGCCAAGCGCGGACGCGGTTCTTGCTGCGCTGAGGGTTCGGGCCGGCGCCACGTCGCGGCGAGACGGGACCGGGTCTAGGAAGAGAGAGCAGGACGGACGCCGATACCTTCCGCGGGGGGTGTGGCGAATTGCAAGCGTATGCGCGCCGCAAGTCGCCAGACCCCCCCTGGACCGCCGGTCAAACCGCCGTCTTCCCAGATCAGGATGGACCGCGGCGCCTCATCCCGAGGATCTAAAGCGCGGTGACCGCCAGCGTCCCCGCATCCCGCACGATCTTCTCGCTCCCCGGAGCCAGATCCGCGAGGGCCCGGTAGGTCACGCTGTGCGGGTCGACGCCGGTGGCCCGGGCGTCGTGATCGTCAAGGTGCTCGATCAGGCTCTTCGACACGAGAACGGCCCCGTCGCGCGCGGCCTGCTGCACGCGCGCGGCCTCGTTTACTTCATCGCCCAGCGCCGTGACCTCGAGCCGCCCGCCGGTCACCACTTGCCCCATGTAGAGCGTGCCGCCCCAGTGAAGGCCGATGTTGATCCGCAGGTCGCCCGGCTCGAGGGCGGGGATCGAGTCCGCCAGCTCGCTCGTGGCCGCGCGCACGCGCAGGGCGGCCGCGATGCACTTCGCGGCCGCGCTCGAGGCCGAGCCCGCGTCGTCTTCGAGGAAGAACCCGGTGACGCCGTCGCCCGCATGCTTGCCCACGATGCCGCACTCCTCGATGATCGCCTTGTCCATCTCCGTGGTGAGGTCGCGGATGAGGGTGAAGTAGGCGGCGCTCGAGAGGCGCCGAGACAGCGGCCCAGACGCCTGGAGGTCGGCGAACAGGATCGCGGCGCTGCGCCGGCCCGGCTCGACGAGGCGAGCCATCCGCTCGAACATCTGCGGGTCGCCGCGGGCCACCAGCGTCAGCAGGCTGGCAGGAAGGCTCGAGCCGTAGAGGTAGATCGCGCCCATCGGGTTGCCGTCGCTGTCGCGCGGCCGAACGCCGAAGTAGCGCACCGGGCCGATACCAATCGGCTCGCCGGTGAAGTCGACCACCGACGTCCAGGCCGGGACCCGCGAAGGCTTGAGGCCGTCCAGCAGCGGCTTCAGCTCATCGCCGATCATCTCGCGCATAGCCGCGAGGCCGCCGGGCGTGTGCTCGATCATCAGCGGCACGTTGTCCTTGATCCACTGCTTCGTCACCCGGTCGGGTGAGCCCAGCCACGCGCGCGACAGACGCGACTCGAGCATGTGCCGGCCGATGCCGAGCTCCTCGTCGGTCGGATGACCGAGGATCGTGCGCATCTGCCCGGAAACCCACAGGAGGTTCCAGTCGCAGTCGCAGAGCTCTGCGGCCCAACCCGTCTCCTCGATGCGCTGCGCCGTCGCGGCGAGCAGGCCATCCAGGCTTCGGGGGATCGTCACGCCCACGGCGCGCTCCCTGCCTACTTGCCGATCTTCAGCAGGATGATCGTGTTCAGCGTGAAGGCAATGGCGAACCCGACCGTCCAGCGGTTCAGGTTGCGCTCGACCAGCGAACCGCCCCCGAACGGGCCGGCCCCGGAACCAACGCCGAAGGCGCCCGAGAGGCCCGCATCCTTGCCCGAGTGCATGAGGATCAAGAAGATCAACATGATCGAGAGGAACACCTGCAGGACGGAGAGGATCGTGAACATCGCGGTCTCATCCTACTAACCGGCTGGGTCTTCCCCTCGGACGCGGTCGAGGCGGTGCAGGATCTCGATGGCTTCAGCTCGCAGGGCGCGGTCCTGGGCGCGGAAGTCCTCCTCGGCCACCTTGCCGGTGCGGAAGTCCAGCTCGAGGTCGCGAATCTCGGAGTACTTGAGCTCCCGCGCGGCCTCGAGGTCGGCCAGCTCACCGCGCTCACGCTCGACCGCCGCGCCCCCGGAACGAAGCGGACCGCTCAAGACGAAGACGGCCAAAGCCAGCACGAGCACCACGAGCACTGCTTGCAGAGCCACGGCCGGGAAGCCGGACTACGACCGCTGGAGCTCGCGGCCCACGCGGGCGGAGTAGGCGGCGCGGATCCGGCCGCGGGCGAGCTCGGGCGCCGGCCACAGGGCGAACAGCGCGCCGATGAAGATGATGAGCGCCCCGAGCCAGATCCACGTCACGATCGGCGAGACGATCAGGCGGAACGTCGAGGGATACGGCTTCTTCACGAACTGGTTGGCCACGCCGGTGACGGCCGCGTCGAATGAGCTGGCGACGAAATTCGTCACTTGCGGCGGGGGGTTGGTGCCGTACTTGCGCCGGATCTCGCCCATGAGCGCTGCGAACTTCTGATTGCCTTCCTTCAGCACGGGCTGCAAGGGCGTGATGTCGGGGTGGATGTCGGTCCACACGTCCTTGAGGAGCCCGGCGCGAAGGCCGACCTCGCTCGTGGCCTCGCCCGCGAAGTAGCGCCCGATGATCCCGTCGTTGGGATCGGTCGACGGGTAGAAGCCGCGTGTGCTGCGCAGGGTGGCGACGTGGCGGCCGTCCTTCGCCACGTCGATGACCGCTCCGAGCACGATCTTCTCGGGCTCGGCGACCGCGGTCGGCTTTACGTAGCGCACGTCGTAGCCGCCGACGTGGGCGGTCTGGCCCGGGCTCAGGTTGACGTCGGTCGAATGCTGGAAGGCGCTCGAGCCCGCCACGCCGAGCAGCATCACCGCGAAGCCCGCATGCGCGAGGTAGCCGCCGTAACGCCGGCGGTTGCGTCGCATCAGGGAGGCCAGCGCGCGCGGAGGCGACTCGCCGCTCATGGTCTGCCGCGCACGCGTGCCGCGCCAGAACTCCTGCGCGACGCACGCAAGCGCGAACGCGCCGATGCCGAACATGATGAGCGCGAACGGCTTGTGGGCAACGCCCCCGACGGCGATCAGCACGATCAAGGTCAGACCGCCCACGATGCCCGGTACCAACAGGGCCCGGCGAGCGGAAGCGCGGCTCGTCTTACGCCACGCGATCACCGGTCCGATGCCGCTGAGCAGCACGAGCACGAGCGCGAGAGGCACGACGAACTTCGTGAACACCGGCGGCCCGATCGACGAGCGGTGGCCCGTGAAGACCTCGGCGATCATCGGGAACCAGGTGATCCAGAAGATCACGAACGTGAGCGCGACCAGGATGACGTTCTGGGCGAGGAAGATCGCCTCGCGCGAGAGCAGCGACTCGAGACGGTGCTCGGTCGCGAGGCTCTCTCTTCGCCAGACCACCAGCCCCACCGACGCGATGACCATCACCGCGATCAAGAGGAGGAACGGCCATTTGAGGGTCGAGGCCCCGAAGGCGTGGATCGACGACAGGATCCCCGAGCGGACGAGGAAGGTGCCCATGATCGCCAGCACGCCTGTGCCGAGCACGAGCGAGATGTTCCACGCCTTCATCATCCCGCGTTTCTCCTGGATCATGATCGAGTGGATGAACGCGGTGCCGAGGAGCCACGGCATCAGCGAGGCGTTCTCGACCGCGTCCCAGGCCCAGTAGCCCCCCCAGCCGAGCTCCGAGTAGGACCACCGCGCCCCGAGCAGGATCCCGACGCCGAGGAAGAGCCACGCGGCGAGCGCAAAGCGGCGCGTCGCGCGGATCCATTCGCTCCCGAGCTTCCCGGTGATGAGCGCGCCGATGCCGAACGCGAACGGGATGGTGAAGAGCGTGTACCCCGAGTAGACCATCGGGGGGTGGATCATCATGCTCGGGTAGCGCAGGAGCGGCGTCAGGCCCTTGCCCTCCTGAACGACCTGCGACGCCGGCACCTGGTGGAACGGGTCGGTCGCGAAGAGGTGGAAGACCAGCAGCGAGGTGAAGAACGTGCCGAAACCGAGCAGCACGGCGGTCGCGTAGGGCGCGATCTCGCGCAGCCGGTGGCGCGTGAAGAAGAGCACGAGGCTCGACCACATCGCCAGCAGCCAGACCCACAGCAGGAGCGATCCCTCCTGCGAGGCCCAGACCGCGGTCGCTCTGTAGAAGCCGGGCGTGGTCGTGCTCGAGTGATCCGCGACCAGCTGGAAGGAGAAGTCCGAGCGCAGGAACGCCGCTTCGAGGATGGCGAACGCCGCCGTCAGGAGGCCCGCGAGCACGTACACCGCGCGGCGGCCCGAATCGACCCACTGCCTCCGCCCCGCCCGCGCTCCGTACAGCGAGGCTCCGATGCCATACAGGCACGCGAGCAGGCTGAAGATCAGTAGCGCGCGGCCGAGAGTGGCCATGTCAGGTCTTGGGCGCGCCGGGCTTGTCGGGCGCGGCCTTGAACTTCGACGGGCACTTCGTGACGAGCGAGTCGCGCTCGCCGGCGAACGTGCCGCCTTGGCCGCGCACGTTGACCACTATCTCGCGACCGTCCCGGAACGGATCGGGTACCTCTCCGACGTACGTGACGGGGACCGACGCCGTGCTCTTGCGGTCGCGCACGCGGAAGGCGATGCCGTCGCCGGCGCGATGGATCGAGCCCGGGACGACCTTGCCCGAGAGCTGGTAGGTCTGCCCGGGCTGGGCCCCGGCGAGCAGCTGGCTGGGCGATTTGGCCTCGCTGGCGGCGCTGAAGCTCGTGTAGACGAGGGCGCCCGCGAGCAGCACCGCGGCCGAGAGGGCGACGATCAGGCGAGCGGTGCGTTTGCGGCGTGGGTCCATCGTTCGTCCAATTATCTCAAACCGGCGTGCGTACTTCCGATAGCTCCGAATGTTGCCATTGAGTGTGGAAACAGGAGTAAAGCGCTCTCAGGCGAAACCAAAAGGCTTCTAGGCCGTTATACGTAGGTAGACATGCAAGTCGCTCACATCAAGCCCTCTTCCCGCCCCCGCACCCGACGCCCCCGAGCTCGCTACGTGCACGCACCGGTGCGCCGCCCCGCCGCGCGCCCCGTCGAGCCGCGGGTCGAGGCCGTCGACCGCGCCCGCCGCGCGGGAGGCCCCGATGACCGGGCTCTCTACGTGTGCCACTGCGGCGTCGCCTTCGAGGCCGACGTCAGCGCCTCGGTCGCCTGCCCCGGCTGCGGCGACCACCAAGCCTGGTAGCTCACTCTCAGGCTGGGTCTTTAGTCGGTGAGTTAGTCGCCGATCCTGCCTTCCCTGCGCGAGGGCCGGCGTGGACGTACCCGCCCTCGACGGCGAGCTCCATCAGCATCGGCTCAATGCGCTCCACAGCCTCCCGCCCGCCACCGGCCGAGTTAGGGTGGCGCCGATGCGGAGCGGACCGCGCCCCGGCGCCCTGTCGCTCGCCCTCGGAGGCTGCCTGCTCCTCGCGGTCGCCTCGCTGCTCGTCCCGCACACGCTCGCCTACGACCCATGGGCGTGGATGGTGTGGGGGCGCGAGGTGCTGCACGGGAGCCTCGATACGGCCACGGGCCCGTCCTGGAAGCCGCTGCCGGTCGGCCTCGACACGATCTTCAACCTGGCGGGCGGCGCGGCGCCGGACCTGTGGATGGTCACCGCGCGCGCGGCCGCGCTGGCGGCGCTCGTCTTCGCCTATCGCCTGGCCGCTCGCTTCGGAGGCGTTGGGGCCGGATTGCTCGCCGCCGTTTGGCTCGTCCTCGCCGGGGGGAACGAGTTCGGCTTCGGCTGGCCCCACTTCTTCGCCCAGGGATGGTCGGAGGGCCCGCTCGCGGCGCTGGCTCTCGCGGCAGTCGACTCTCACGTCCGCGGTCGTCGACGCGCCGCTCTGGTCTGCGCGCTCGGAGCGGCACTCATCCGGGTAGAGGCCTGGCCGTTCGTCTTTCTTTACGGAGCCTGGCTGTGGCGCTCCGAGCAAGAGGAGCGCCGGCTCGTAGCGGCGGTGCTCCTTGCCCTCCCGCTTCTCTGGTTCGGCCCCGAGCTCTGGGGGTCGGGCCGGCTCTTCCGGGCCGGCGAGCGAGCCCGTCTCGACGGGCCGGCGGCGATCCGTCACGCGGCTCACCCGGGACTCCGTGTGCTGGCCGTCGCGCGCGATCTTCTTCCATTGCCGGTCGGCACCGGACTGGTGCTCGCGCTCGGGCTTGCCGTACTCCGCCGCCATCGCGGTGTGCTCCTCTTCGCGGCCGGGACGCTCGGCTGGCTCGCGATCGTCGCCGGCCTCACGGAGGCCGGCTACGCCGGCTCGCCGCGCTATCTAGTCCTGTTCGTGGTCGGGTCCTGCGTGCTGGCCGGCGGCGGATGGCTGGCAGCAGCGCGAATGCTGGGGCGAGGCTCGGCCGCGCGTACCGCGGCGATCGCTGCCGTGCTGGCGCTTCAGGTTCCGTTCGCGATCGGCCACTTCGGTGATGTGCGGCACCAGGTGCGCGAGGCGAGGGCGGAGGCCGACTCGATTAGCGGCGTTACGCGAGCCGTCGAGCTCGCCGGCGGCCCGTCAGCGGTCCGGCGGTGCGGGATCGCTGCCACGAACCGCTTCGCGATTCCGCCGCTGATCTGGCAGCTCGGCCTGCACGCGCCGGTGACCTCGCACTCGGGGCGTGCTGTGACGATCTTCAGAGGCCGCGTCTCGCCGAAAGGCGTGCTGGAGCCCGGCGTCCCGGCGGCGTCCGCCGGGTTCCGGACCTCACTTCGCACACCCGGGTGGCAGGTGTCCAGCCGCTGCTGAGCGGGTACTGCTCGGCGGCAGACGCGCTCGCGGTCAGCGGTCGACAGGCAGCCCGGCCTCGCGCCAAGCCTGAAAGCCACCCACCAGGTCCGTCGCGTTCTCGAAGCCCAGATCCTGCAGGGCCGCGGCGGCGAGGCTCGACTGGTAGCCCGCATCGCAGCACACGATGACCGGGCGGCCGAGATCGCCGTCGAGCTCGGGATCGCTGTGTCCGGAGGCCGGATCCAGGCGCCATTCGAGAACGTTGCGAGGGTGGTGCGCCGCCCCGGGAATCGTGCCGTCGCGCTCACGCTGCTCCGTGGTGCGGATGTCGACGATCGCGGCGCCCCGCGCCTGGGCGTCGAGGGCCTCGCGAGCCTCCAACCGCTGAAGACGCCGGCGGCCGGCCTCGAGGAGATCGTTGATCGTGGTGCGGGGCTGTCGGGCCATCCTCGCAGTGTCTTACAACCGGACGAGGCGGAAAACTACCGACCCCGAGGATGGATCCCGCGGAGCTGCTCCCGGAGGGCGCCCGGGTGTTCCCCGTTCCTCAGACGCTCGAGGTTGGCGTCGGCCTCACCTCGGGTCATCTGACCGGCTTCCACCGCCGCGTCGAGCTTGGCTCCAGCGTGCCTGGCGCGGATAGCACGCATGCCGGCCTCGAAGCCCTCATCGTCCGTGGCCGCACGCAGCCGCGCAGCCTCAGCCTCTGTGACCCGCCCATGCTCGACCATCCGGTCGAGTCCTCCGAGCACCTTCTCGCGGCTCGTTGGGCGTGGTTTGTCGCGACTTTCGCTCATCCCGTTCTCAGTTCAGCCGCGACGCACGAGGCGCCCATGAGCTCGTTCGCCCGAGCGTCGGCGCCGCTGAGACGGGACCCTCGACCAACAGGCAATGCCGCGCGCGGTCATCGAGTAGGTTGAGCGCGACTTGTCGCCTGAGCTTCCAGCCGATCGGCCAGCACGCGCCACCGAAGAGGATTGCCATGTGGTGGACCTTAATGGGCGTGGTGACGACGCCGGACCGGGCTGCCGCGCGTCACCACTCTGACCAAGCGGACGACGGGGGTCGAACCCGCGACCTTCGGCTTGGGAAGCCCTCCTCAGCAGACGGGATCGCGGTGCTCACTTGGTTCTCGTTTCGCTGAGCACGTTTGAGGCGGGGTCAGAATTGCCGAGTTCGGGACACGGTTCGGGACACGGTCTTGGACGGTCGATGTGCTGGTTCGGGCTTGAAACAGTCGCGTGGGCGAGCGTCCAGCGATGTCCCGAGACCCGATCCGGTCACGCACGCAGGGCGTCCTCCGCCGGCTGTCAGCAGTGCCGCGGCCCACGCCCGCGCGCCACCGCCCTGGGCAGACGTACAGCCTCGTAAGCTCACCGGCGACGCTCAACACCTTGGAGGATTCAGGGTTTCGCGCGGCGGGCACTGCCGCGCGCGGCCCGCACCCAAGCAGTAGAGCTACGAAAGCAGAGTGCGAATTGCGTCTCTCGGGTGAGCGAGACGAACGCCTCGTTAGCGGGCCCACTCGGCGCAGAGCAGAAACTGGGCGTCGTACTTGCCGGAGTCGAGGACGAGCGCCTCGTGCCTGTCCTTTGCGAGCGTCACGAAATCTCCGAGGCGCAGTTCTACTCCTGGCGCGACACCTCTCTCGACGCGGCTACACACGCCCTAGCCGAAATAGGCGATGGCATCGCCGCAGAGTTAACGCCTGCCTCTGCGTAACGCCAGACCCTGGCTCGTGGGAGGTGGCCCTTCGTTCGAGAGGCACCTTCCCGAGGTGCAGGAGTTTTGCCATGCCGCAGCATTCGTCATCATCGCGCTTGCCCAGCGCGTACGCTTACCCGGTGAGCGTCTCGCACGTTTTAATTCCTTTCGACGGGTCTAAGCGTGCCCGCGCAGCTCTGGCAGACGGTGTCGCGACGGTTCGCTCGTCGGGGTCGCGCATGAGCGCTGGCAGCCATCGAGGAGCCTGTGCGCTGCTGCAACTTGCAGACAACGTTCTGGAACCAAGAGATGCGTCGACTGGCAAAAGACTCGATTGGCGACGCGCGGGCTCTCGTCGACCCCGAAATCAATGCGCACGTCGTCGTCCGCGAGGGCTCCGGACGACGAGCGATCGCCACGGCCGCTCGTGAGCTTGGCTGTGACCTGATCGTTGAACCCGGCCGTCGAGGTCGCTCGCGACGCCGTTCTATTTCCCGCTAGTAAGGACAGCCACCATGCCGCGCTGGCCCCCGCATTCTTTGCAAACAAACGGTCGTCCTCGCCTCGAAAAGGCCGTGATTGAGGGCAGGCCGACCGTTCAGTAGTGTGCGTTTCTGGCGGATGTGGCGCGGCCTCCGGCGCACGCTACGGGTAGCGCGAATGAATGTTTCCGGCGTGGCTTGGTGCGTCGCCGGTCAGCCGAAGGTGAACGCGAACGCCGATAGCCCTGGGTCGGCGTCAAGCCGCAAGCGGCTCCGTTTGGCAGCGGGCAGGGAGACGAGCCGGTACAAGCGCTGCCGGCGGACTGTCAGGACGCCGTGGTGAACGTCGGGTCCGGCGTCGCGACGTGAGATAGGCCTGCCGTCGAGGAAGACTCGGACCCGCCGGGGACCGGCGGCGGAGCCGAGGACGAGGAAAACCTTCTGTGCTTGAACGGTCGCGGTGATCGAACTGTCAGCCACGGCCGTTCCGCTTTCTCCGCTGACGCGCCACGTCCCGCCGTAGGAGAAGCGGCTGAGCGGAGGCTTCGCTACCGCGCGGTATCGACGAACACCGGCCCGCGGTGCTGAGGGAACGAAGCCTTGGGCCTTGCTCGAGCCGAGGTAGGTCTCGGGCGTTGCGGCCTGGGTGTCCACTTGCTGGCCGCGAGCGTTCGCCGGCGTGCCGACGTTGCCTCCCGCCTGAGCGAGAAGCGCTCGGACCGCTGCTTCCCCCTGCGGGTAGTCGCCCTCGCCGAAATGGGTGTAGCGGACATGTCCTTGCGCATCGATCAGGTAGTCGGCCGGCCAGTACTGGTTGCCGTAAGCCATGAACGTTCCGTAGTTGTTGTCCTGCACGACGGGGTAGCGAAGGCCGCTCTGCTGGATCGCGGCGCTGACATTCTCGGCGTTGTGCTCGAAGGAGAACTCGGGGGTGTGGACGCCGACGATCGTCAGGCCGGCCTTGCGGTACTTCGCGTCCAGCGCTTTGAGGTAGGGGAAGGTGCGGATGCAGTTAATGCACGTGTAGGTCCAGAAGTCGACGAGGACGACTCGGCCCCGCAGGGAGCGCAGCGGGACGGGTCGGCCTCCTGGCGTGTTGAACCATCGCTGCGTGGCGGTGAACTCGGGAGCGGGTCCGAGATCGGGCAGCGGAGGGGTCTTGACGCCCGGGATGGCGACCGCGGCGCCAGCGCGGCGTTGTGCGCCAGTGGCGCGCGAGGAATCGTACTTGGCTTGCCCGCGAACA
Source organism: Solirubrobacterales bacterium (assembly GCA_038200435.1). Classification (GTDB taxonomy): domain Bacteria; phylum Actinomycetota; class Thermoleophilia; order Solirubrobacterales; family Solirubrobacteraceae; genus JBBPXY01. Next base: position 1,759 of record JBBPXY010000087.1, on the reverse strand, counting down.
CCGTTGAGCTGGGCCTTGATGGCGCCCGAGTTCTGCAAACCGTCTGTTGGTGAGGTGAGGAACGACGGGAAACTGCTGGCTAGTGCTGTGCTGATCCGCACGTCGTATTGCTGGGAGAGCGCGAACGCCGTTAGAAGCATCACGATGCCGAGTGCTCGCTGCAGTCCGAGTCCCCGGCCGGTGCGTTGAATTCGGGAAAGGACCCGGCGGCCGCCGAGCGCGATCAAGAAGAGCGTGAACCCCAGCCCGAGCCCGAAGGCGACCGCCACGGCAACCAGACCGGCGGAAGTGCCCTGAGTTGCACTTACCGAGATGATCGCCCCGAGGATCGGGCCGGCACACGGCGCACAAACGACACCGAGTGCCGCACCGACGCCCAGGCCCGACCAGATCCCTTCGCCCTTCGACCGGGGTCCGAAACGGGAGAGGCGCGCGAGTGGCCGCTCGAGCGCGTCCTTGAGCGCCGGAACGATCAGGGAGAGGCCGAACAAAACCATCACCGCGATGGCGAGGTCGCGCAGGAACTGATCGCCAAAGCCGAGCTGGTCGATGAGCGAGGCGACACCAACAACCGTCAAGGTCAGCGTCCCGGTAAGGCCGATGACGATCGCCAACGGCCGACGTCGCCCTCCCGTCGAGCTCGCGGCGAGCAGCGCCGGCAGGACAGGCAGCACGCATGGCGTCAGCCCCGTGCCAGCCCCGGCGATAAGCGCGAAAGCGAGAAGCAGCAGCATCAGCAGCTACTGCGTTGCCCGCGCGGGCGTGGATGCACGCGAAACTCGGCTCGGCCATATCCGGTCGTGGCCCGGGAAGGAGGTGATTGGATGGCGTGTCATCGGCGCATTGCTGCTTCTCGGAATACTCGTAGTCCTCTTCGCGGGTCTTTTGTTGCTGATCAAACGCGGTGAGCGGCGCGATGCCCAGACTCCGCTACCCGCCAGCGAGCATCCCGACCGGATGGCCGTCGCACGAGGAGCAAGCCGCCGATCAGCATCAAGGCCAGCGCGAAGAACTGGGGCTGGGTAAGGCCCAAGAGGACTCGGTCGTTGCGCCGCAGGAATTCGATGAGGAAGCGCTCGAGGCCGGCGAGGAGTAGGTAGTAGCCGAAGAGCTTTACGGGTGGCGTCGTGCGTCGCCAGCGCCAGAGGAGGCCAAAGATGAGAAGGCTGGTGAGCGTTTCGTAGATCGGGGTCGGGTGCACGCGCTGCGTCGTGGGGATCTCGCCATGGGGATAGCTCATTGCCCAGGGCAGATTGCTGGGCTTGCCGTAGGTGCCGTCGCCCGCGAATTGGCATGCGATGCGGCCTAACCCGTATCCGAGAGCGAGCGTGGGTCCTGCGGCGCCGAGCAAGGCTGTCAGCGGCACGGAGCGACGGCGAGCGACGAGCAGCATCCCCGCGCCGCCTCCGATCACGCCGCCGTACCAGGTGAACCCGGCGCCGGCGACTGACCCGAGCAAAGAAACGGATCCGAGGTGCTCTGCGAGGTAATAGATCCGCGCGCCAGCAAACCCACCGAGAGCGCCAGCAATCGTCAACGCAGCTGCCGCATGGCCCTTTCCGTCGAGCCGCTCGAGCTCGGCGCGCAGAACGGCCCCGGCGGCAAGAACGGCGAGCGCACCCACGATGCCGTAGACGTGGATGGCGAAATTGCCGAGGTGGAAGAGGACGGGATGCATCAGCTCGTACTATGGCCAATAGTAGATGGCTTCTTTGCTCTCTCCCTCGCCCGTTCCTACGGCCGCTGCTCACGAGAACGG
>JBBPXY010000086.1:0-23145 GCA_038200435.1 Solirubrobacterales bacterium | reverse complement strand
GGCGTTGGCGCTGCAACAGTTGATCACGTCGCTGGCGGCCTACTTCGTCATCCTCCGCGGAGACATCTTCGGTATCGGTGACCGAGTCACGCTCGGCGGTGTTCGCGGTGACGTCGTGAGCCTGGGGTTCATCAGAACGACGATCATGGAGATGGGCCAGCCGCCCACGATCGCCGACCCCGATCCCACGGTTTGGATCAACTCCCGCCAGTACACCGGCCGCTTGGCGACTGTCACCAACGGCGTGATCTTCACCGACCCGGTCTATAACTACACCCGCGACTTCCCCTACATATGGGAAGAGATCGTGATCCCGGTCGACTACGCCGTCGACCGAGCCTACGTCGAGCGGGTCCTGCTCGAGGCGGCCGCTACGCACGCGGTGGTCAACGACGACGACGCTCGGCAGGCGATGGCCTACATGCGGTCGCGCTACGCCTTGACCGACGCTTCGCTTGAGCCCGAAGTGTTTTGGCGAATCACGGACAACTGGCTGGAAATGTCGCTGCGGTTCCTGGTGCCCGCCCGCGGGGTTCGCAAGATCAAGAACGAGATGAGCCGCGACATTCTCGCCGGATTGGATCGCGCGCACATCGCCATCGCCTCCGCCACCTACAACGTCGTCGGCCTACCACCGATCAAACTGGCCGACCCACCCCCAACCAACCCGGAAACCCCCGGAGGATGGATGCCGACCTGAGTCTGGCCGAGCTGTTGGAATGCGAGACGATCTGGCAAGCCTCGCCACAGTGGAGCGCGCCGATAACGTCCGCGTCATGCACGTCTGGCTACCCAGTCTCGATCTGGAACGTGAGCTCGGGCCTCTCGAGGATGTGACGATCGAGGTGGTCGAGGACTGGCGACCCGACCGTCTTCCGGCGACCGCTCATGCTGTCGAGGTCCTCGTTCCTCCCCAGGCTTATGCGGGGGACTTCGCCAGGATCGCGGCTCGCCTTCCACGACTGCGCGTCGTACAGGCGCTATCAGCAGGTGTGGACCAGTTCCGCAACGCGCTGCCGTCAGGCGTGCGGCTTTACAACGCTGCGGGTGTTCACGTCGCAGGTACCGCCGAATGGGCAATGGCTGCCATCTTGGCGTGTCAGCGAGACCTGCTTCGATTCGAGGAGCAGCGCCACCGCAGGGCTTGGTCACCACGTGTCAGTCGCGGCCTGTCTGGAGCAAACGTGGTCATCATCGGCGCGGGCGAGATCGGCACAGCGGTTGGTGAGCGCCTTGCTCCGTTCGGAGCGAGGGTCACCTACGTTGCGCGTCGCCCTCGTGAAGGGGTCGTGAGCATCCACCGTATCCGAGAACTACTGCCTGAAGCAGACATCGTGGTGGTGCTGGTTCCTTTGACCACCGAAACGCACCGGCTGGTGAATCGCGACTTCTTGGCAGCCATGAGAAATGGAGCGCTTCTCGTCAGCGCAGCGCGTGGCGCCGTTATTGACACCCAGTCTCTTCTCGATGAGCTCGCTAACGGCAGGCTACGCGCGGCTCTCGACGTCGTTGATCCAGAACCGCCCCCGCCGACAAGCAAGATCTGGTCCGTCCCAGGATTGCTTCTCACGCCCCACATCGCCAGCAGCGTGCCGGGCATGCGCGAACGCCAGGCCGCCCTCCTCGCCGAACGGCTCCCCGCTTTCGCGCGCGGCGCGGATGTCTCAGGCGTGCGAGACCAGGGTTACTAAGAACAGGCCGGGATCCCCTCGCGTTTCGGGTCTGCGTGCGATCGGCCCGGCAGGCGTGAATCGGCCGGTGAGCGCCGACGTGTCGCAGGGACTCGGGATGGCGTGCGACCCGGCCCGTGATCGCCTGGCCGGTCGCCCGTCGAAAACGCGGCTGTTCAGCGAGGCCGCATGATGACCGGCGCTCCCCGGCCCGGAACCAGGGCCGTCCCATGCAGGCGAGCTTTCTCGCGAACACTGTCGGCGGGCTGCAGCTCGAATCGCCGCGCGACGAGCGTTATCACCTCACGTAGCTCCAGCAATGTGACGCTCCCAGGCACCGCCGCTCTCCGCCGCCGAACGGAAGCCACGTGTCGGGATCGGGGCGCTGACCGAGGAAGCGGTCTGCGACGAACGTGTCGGGCGAGGAATGCCGGTGTCGATGGATGAGCGGCGGCGGAATGAGAATGAGCGTCCCGGCCGCCAGGGCGTGGTGTCCCAGACAGGCCGGCGCGGCGAGCTCGCGGACGATGTCGACGAGCGGCGGTCGTACCCGTAGGATCTCGGCGACGACGGCGTCCAGGTGCGGGCGGTCCTCGCTGTCGGCTTCGCCGGCCAGCAGGCTCAGGGTGTCGGGGTCGTGGGCCAGGAGCTCCAGTGACCAGGCGAGCGCGGTCGCGGTCGTCTCGTGGGCGGCGAGCAGGAGTGCGAACAGCTCATCCGCGACCCGCATGTCGTCGCCGCACTGGCCGGCTATCGGGCCTAACAGGTTCAGCGCGTCGATCGGACCGTCAACCGATCTCCGGACTCGGGCGCTGCGAACCTCCGCGACACCTGTGGCGAAGCGGACGCGAGACCGTCGCGCCGTCGCTTGTGGGCTGGCCGGGCCGAGTCGCCCCAGCCACGTCAACAGGCGCGTCTGCGGCAGGGCGGCGAACGAGACGCCGATCGGCCAGCGCGCGATCTCATCGGCGGCGATCTGGCGGATGATCGGCGCCAGGGAGTCGAGGGAGTCGCCGTGAAACAGCGGAGCGAGAAGATGACGGCGTGTCCGGTGCGGATCACCGTCGAGCGTGAGCACGGTGTCGCTGGGGAGGACGGGAAGGATCCGCCGGTTCGCGCAACCAGCCAGGTACTCGCCCGGCGGGGCGTGCAGCACTTCGTGCGCAAGCTCGGGAGCGGCGACTACCCACATGCGACCGCCGATCAGCGTTTAAAGCCAGAACCCTGAGCCGTGGACCCGCTCGTGCTCGATCAGGCTCGCCACCGGCTGGCGCTGAAACGCGACGGCCTGCGCCAGCCGCGGGGTCATCGTGCGCGCTCGAGGACACGCAGGGTCGTGAGGATCGGCCGGGTGAGGGCGCGCACGCGAGGGAATACGCAGCGCGCGGCGAGGTGTTGGTCGGCGGCGCAGGCGGGTCCCTCGGCGTAAGTGGGGTAAGCGTGCACAACGCGCGAGACGTCGTCGCGCTTCTCGCCGCGTGCGACCCACGCCGTGAGCTCGGCGACGAGCTTTGGCGAGTCCGTAGGCCTCGCCGGCGGTGATCGCGCGGTCAAGCGTCTCAAACTCCGACTCGGCGACGATCACCCGATCGCCCCAGCGCTCGCGTGCCTGTACCTCGGTGAGCTCGACCCGGGCCAGGCAGTCACCCCCCGGCGCCGCAACTGACTAGCCGACATACGGATGCCCATCACACTGATCGGGCACTACCGCAAAGCGATGCATGAACTCGGACTCCTGGCGTCGGGTTGCCGCGAAGACGATTGAGGTCTCACGTAAACCGGCCAGGTGTCAAAGCCGGAGGAGCCCGCCGAAGGTCGAGGCGAAGCTGACAACCGATACTACTACTCTGCTCAAGCGGCCCGCGCGTTCCAGCCGTGTATCCCGCGCGCCCCCGCCCCTCCTCCCTGGACGGCCCGAGAGCATCTCCCAGGCCTGAGGCGCCCCATATCTATCTGAGCGGGGCGTTCTACCACTCTGGCGCCACCGTCGAGGATAGACTCGCTACATGACGGCAGATGACGAGACCCGGGCCTCCGAGCGGTCCCCAGACAGCTTGAGGAGCGGATCGGCTCGGTTCAGTATCGGGGCCGAGGTTGTCGCCAGTGATGAGGTCTGTGGGGAGCTGAGCCGGGTGATCATCGATCCGGTCGCTAAAGCGCTCACCCATCTCGTGGTCGCACCCAAGCACCACGGTGGCCTCGGTCGATTGGTCCCGATCGAGCTGGTCGAGCCCGATTACGGTGACCAGATCCGCTTGAGCTGTGACGCGGCACAATTTCGCGCGCTGGAGGACTCCGAGGACGTAGAGGTTCTGCCAGCGAGCAGCAACGTGTGGGGTTACGGAACCGGCCAGGCCTACGCGTGGCCGTACTACGGGCTTGGAATGAGTGTTGGGATGGGTGCCGGCGGGATGGGGATGGGCCTCACCGGTGGCCCTCAACCGGTCGTGCATGACCGTGTGCCGGTGGGGGAGGTGCAGGTGCGGCGAGGCGATCAGGTGCACGCCACCGATGGCTGGATCGGTTCGGTTCAGGGACTGGTGATCGACCCCGGGGATCACCACGTGACCCATGTGCTGCTGCAGGAGGGCCACCTGTGGGGTCGCAAGGAGGTCGCGATCCCGATCCGGACAACTTCGCGCATGGAGACAGGAATACGAGTAGAGCTGACCAAGGACCAGGTGCATGACCTGCCGCCGGTCGATCTGAGCTCACGCCCCTGATCGGCGCGACGATCCTCGACGCCTCCGGACCGCTTTGTCAGCCAACCAGCAGCCCGAGAGCCGTGACTCCTCTTGATCCTCGCGCGGAACGAGAGCGTGGTAGGGGCCCGAGAATCGAATACATCGCCTTCGCAGGAGCGCTGCCCCGCGGAAGCTGAAAGCGCCGACCGGCTGACCGCCGCACTTGGCTGCGCGCCGTCGCGTTCGCCGGGCCGGCCACCGCGCGGCTGGGGGCATGCCGCCCGTGAATGGTCTTTACGCGTTCGTGGCCGGCACCGTCATGTTCGCGCGGCTGGGCTCTAACCCCCATCGTGCGATGCACCCGTCGTACGCCGGTCTCGAAGCCGATGGCGCCCTGCGAATTCTTTGACGCGGGACAAGTCGAGCCGCCGTCGTGCGGGACGAACGGGGGTTCACCCAGCTGGCCGGGCGAGGAGCGTTATCGCCACCATCAGGAGGGCCAGGACGCCGTATCCCACGCGTGTCCATCCGCGGTTGCTGGTGCGCAGAGCCACGATGCATCGGAGTGCGTAGTACGCCGCGAAGGCTCGCGACGCGACCACGATGATCACGCCCGTCCCGAGTGTTCCGGCGAGTACGGCGGCAGCGCCCCCGACGAGCAGGTATCGCCGCCGCCCGCGGAGTGGCGCCCACCCAATCACACGTAGATTCCCGATGCCTGCCTCGGTGTCGGCCGTCGCGGCGCTGAACTGGCTCAAGACGGCGGATAGGACAAGTGGCAACGCGAGCAGCGGCGCGACGCGCTGGACGAGTTCGAGGAGCTCGCGATCTGGCCCGGACCGCGTACCAAGGCCCATCAGGGGGGTCGCGACCGCGACGATCAAGATGTACACGATGGAGGAGACCAGTTGAGAGAGGCGGCAGCCGGCGATCCGCGCCTGGCGGTCGATGTGCTGCAGGTAGCGCACGGTTTCGAAGCCTTGCACCGTGATCACGATGCCGCCCAGCACCAGGAGCACCGAGACGAGTCCGGGACCAGGCGGGAGGGAGACGCAGGCCGCCGCCCAGGAGCTGTGAAGCATCCTTGCCGGCGAAGGTTGCGCCGATCGCGAGCACCAGCACCAACACCGAACCGAGCGCCAGTCGCTCGAGCAGCTCTAGTCCGGCAAGTCCGCGTACCAATCCGACCGCTGTGATCAGCACGACGAGGACGACGGCCAACAGGCGCTCGGATGCACCCGATCCGGCGGACACGTAGCCCACAACGAACAGTGCCAGGATTCGCAGATACAGCGCCACCGAGATCACATAGGCAACGACGATCACGAGGTCCGACGCGCGATCGATCCGCGAGGTGGTCGCATCGAGGCGACCGGCGTCGGCCAATGGCTCGACTACGGCGACGTTGTGGCGGATCGCGATCCCGACGATCCACGCGACCAGACAGACACCGGCCATCCCGACGACGGCCAGCGCGCCGAGCTCCCGCTCGAGGATCGGGATGATGATCAGAAATCCCGACCCAAAGATCGAAGCAAGCGGTGTGACCGTCGCCAGCCGCACACCGCGTGCTCCATACCTCGCGAGTCCATCGCCCGCCGGCACTTCACGGGCCCGGGTGCTCATTGCAACGATCCCGAACCGTCAGTCAGAACCCGCCAGCCAGACAGCGCATACCGCGCGAGGCGACGCGCGCCGACCATTCACCCGCGCCTGGCCCCGAACAAGTAGCCGTTCAGCTGCTCGGGCTCATCGCGAGCGAGCGGTCCCTCCCCGTCCGACACGTCCTCAGTCCTCATCCTGCTCCTCTTAGACTCGGCGGGGGCGATCGCGCAGGTGTACCACGCCGGCACCAGCGGCAGAAGCGAAAGAGCGGGGCGTGGCCCCGGGCGTCGGCTCGGGGCCACGTGCACCGCTGCGTCAGTCGGTTGGCCCGTCACGAGACCGGCGTCTGTGTCTGACCGTCAACGCCGCCGTCGCCAAGAGAGCCACGGCGACGAGAACGAGCACGAGTACCAGACCGGAACCGGAAGACCCGTGCTTGGAGGTGGGCTTCTTGGCGTTGCTTGCGGGCGCCGTCGCACGAGGAGTTTGCGAGCCGCCGCCGCTGAACGGATCCTTGTACGTGTCGCCGCTGGCGGACCCCTGAGCGACCGCGTTCGGCGAAAGCACCAGTAGTGCCAAAAGAGAGAACGTCACGACCAGGCTTCTCATCGGGCCGATCGTAGCCCGAGCCGGTGTTGTGCTGAACCGAACTCGGTGCCGGCGGGCGAGCAATCCGCGCGCGAACCTCGTCGGATTAATCCGCTGCGCGGCCGGGGCCACCCAGCGTTTCGGCCGTCAACTGTCCGGCGTACGGACCGCGGCCGGTGAGGTTGGCGGCGCCGCAGCGGGCGGCGAGCTCGACGGCCTTCTGGATCTCGAGCCCGGCGCCGAGCGCGTAGGCCAGGGCGCCGGCGACCGAGTCACCCGCGCCGTAGGCATCGACGATCGGCCCGGGGAGCGGAGCCGCGTGGAACGTGGAGGTCTTGCCCTCCCCGGCAGCGAAGGAACCTCCCTGCGCGCCGTGGGTAGTGACCACGAGTCGCGAGCGCCATCCAAGCTTCTCGGGGTCGTCGCTCTCGCCCGCGTCGCCGCCGCTGCGCACGAGCACGTCCAGCTCGACTCCGCTCGCGCTCAGTGCGTCGCGTGCCCGCGGCGTCGCCACCAGAACGCGAGCGCGGCGGGCGGCGCGCAGGGCGTCGGCGTCCCCGCCCGTGAAGTACACGGCGTCCATCTGCTCCATCCGGTCCCACGGAAGCGGGTCTTCGGCCGAGGGCACCAACCGCTCGCCCGCGACCGTGATCGTGCGTTCGCCGTCGTCGTCGAGGAACGCGTAGGCGAGCCGCTGGGGACCCGGCCGGACCGCGGCGGCCATCTCGAGTCCCAGCGCTTCGAGCCGGCTGACGGCGGCGCGCCCGAGCTCGTCGTCCCCGACGGCCGTGAACAAGCTCGCCCCGCCGGCGAGCTTGGCCATCTGCACGGCGGCGACCGCTCCGCCGCCGGCCGCGTCCTCCCAGGAATCGTGCGCTTCGATCAGCTCGCCCTGCAGCGGCACCCGCGCAACGGGGAGGAAGTGCGCCCACTCGACGTGGCCGACGACCGCGATCCGCACGGGCTTCTGGCTCATTCCGTCTCGTTCCCCAACGCGAGGGCGCGGTCGTCGTGCTCATGACCGAGGGCGCTGATGGAGGCGGGGGAGATCGGTAGCCGCGCCCCCGTGTCTGGCGCGCCGTCGCGCCGCCACGGGTTCCAATCGGGCCGGTCGCGGTGAATCTGCGCGCGCGTCATGCCCTCGTAGCGGCCGAGCATCATCCCGCGGGCAGCAGGAAGGCTCGCGCCGGGGCACCGTCGGAGCCGACCAGTGCAAGCGCAGTGCACACGAGGTCATAGGGACCGGGTTCGACGCCGGAGAGGTCGATGCCCTCGAGCGGCACGACGCCGTCACCCAGGAAGATCCGATGGGCGTCCGGGTCGCCGATCGAGAGGTAGTCGATCCCCACCAGGCGCACACCGCCTCGATCGCGCAGCGCTTGCGCGCCGGAGCCGGTGAAGCGCACGAAGTCGCGCGTGAACTCGGAGCGAGTCCACAGCCGGGAGTTGGTCGTCTTGAAGAGGACCCGCTCGGTGCCGGCCGGCGGAAGGTCCAGGCTGGCGAGCGCTTCGGAGTCGAGGTCGCCGGTGAGCGAGGTGGCGTCGACGACCCACGCAGACCCGGTAAGCGCGTCGGGCGGGATGGACTCCGCGGACGTCCCATCGGCGAAGAAGTGCAGCGGCGCGTCGACGTGCGTGCCCGAGTGGGCGCCGAAGTCGAGGCGGCTGACGTTCGCGGTGTCGCCGTGCTCGATCGACTGGGCGCGCTCGAGGAGGACGCCCGGGTTATCGGGATAGACCCACATGCCGGTGCGGATGGGAACGCTGATGTCCTTCATTCGCCCCCGATGATGACGGCAGAGACCAACTCGGGGGCGAAGAGGCCGTGGCCGACGAGGCCCGGAATGGCGTCGAGCTCCTGCGCGCGGCGCCGGGGATCGCCGAACGGAGCGTGAGTGTCGCCGATCAGGCCGCCGTCTGGACTGATTGGCCCGTCGCGCAGCTCCGCCGGCCCCAGCGCGCGCAGCGTGGCCGCGATTCCAAACGGCAGCGCCTCGAACGGGACGGGCGGACGCAGCGCCTCCACGCGCTTCTCGGCCGAGGCGATCACGACGAACCGCTCGGCGGCCGCGGCGACGATCTTCTCGCGCGTGTGCGCCCCGCCGCCACCCTTGACGAGCCAGCCGTCGGCGGCGATCTGGTCGGCGCCGTCGATCGCCAGGTCGAGCCGGTCGAGCTCTTCGAAGGGGTCGACGACGAGACCGAGCTCCCGCGCCGCGCGTTCGGTCTGAGGCGAGGTGGCCACGCAGCGCAGATGCACGCCCCGGCGGGCCAGGGCGGGCAGGAGGTAGGCGACGGTCGAGCCGGTCCCGAGCCCCACGCGCATGCCGTCCTCGACAAGCTTGGCCGCCTCCTCGGCGGCCGACTTCTTGCTCATTTCCACGGCGTTCACGCGCCCGGACGGTAACGCGCGCCCGACCTGTTAGACATGAAGGGGCGTGCTTCCCCTGAACGAACCGATCGACGAGCTTTGCGTCAACACGATGCGGACCTTGGCCATGGATGCGGTGCAGGCGGCCAACTCGGGGCATCCGGGCACGCCCATGGCGATGTCGCCGGTCGCCTACACGTTGTGGCAGGGCTTCCTGCGCTTCGACCCCGAGCACCCGATCTGGCCCAACCGCGACCGCTTTGTGCTCTCCGCAGGGCACGCCTCTCTGCTCCTCTACTCCCTGCTGCATCTCAGCGGCGTGAAAGCGGTCGACCCTGATTACGCGGTCGTTGGAGAGCCGGCGCTCACGCTCGACGATCTCAAAGCTTTCCGCCAGCTCGACTCCAAGGCGCCGGGGCATCCCGAGTACCGGCTGACCACGGGCGTCGAGACCACCACCGGGCCTCTCGGGCAGGGCGTCGCCACCTCCGTCGGCATGGCGATCGCCGAGCGCTGGCTCGCGGCGACCTACAACCGCCCCGGCTACGACATCTTCGATCACGATGTCTACGCGCTCTGCGGCGACGGGGACATGATGGAGGGGATCTCGGCCGAGGCCGCTTCGCTGGCGGGCCACCTCGAGCTCTCCAACCTCTGCTGGATCTACGACAACAACCGCATCACGATCGAGGGCAGCACCGAGCTTGCCTTCTCTGACGATGTCGCTACGCGCTTCATCGGGCACGGCTGGAACGTCACGCGCGTGGGCGACGCGAACGACCGCGCGATGCTCGCGCGCGCCTTCGAGGTCTCCAGGGCAACCACCGACAGGCCCACGCTGATCATCGTCGACTCGCACATCGGCTACGGCGCGCCGCACAAGCAGGATTCGGAGAAGGCGCACGGCGAGCCGCTCGGCGAGGAGGAGGCGCGGGAGACCAAACGCTTCTACGGCTGGCCCGAGGACGCGCAGTTCCTGGTGCCCGACGGGGTGCGTGAGCACTTCGCCGCTGGCGTGGGGGCGCGGGGCGCCGAGGCCCGTAGCGCCTGGGAGGAGCTCTTCGAGGCCTACCGCGGCGAGCATCCCGAGCTCGCGGATCAGGTGGAGCAGATGCAGGCGCGGACTCCTCCCGACGGCTGGGACGCCGGCATCCCCGAGTTCGAGCCCGACGCGGAGGGCCTCTCCGGCCGCGACGCCGGCGGGCAGGTGCTGAACGCGATCGCTGAGCGCCACCCGTGGCTGCTCGGCGGGGCGGCCGATCTCGCCTCCTCGACGAAGACCGCGCTCAAGTTCGACGGTGCCGGCGACTTCGAGCCCGGGGGCTACGGCGGCCGCAACTTCCACTTCGGCATCCGCGAGCAGGCCATGGGCGCGGCCATCAACGGCATGGCGCTCTCCAAGCTGCGCCCGTTCGGCGCCGGGTTTCTGATCTTCTCCGACTACGGGCGGGGGCCCATCCGCCTCGCCGCGCTGATGGAAGTGCCGGTCGTCTACGTCTTCACCCACGACTCGATCGGCGTGGGGGAGGACGGACCGACTCACCAGCCCGTCGAGCAGCTCGCCTCTCTGCGCGCGATGCCCGGCATGGCGGTGTTCCGGCCCGGCGACGCAAACGAGGTGGCGATGGCCTGGCGCATCGCGCTCGAGGCTCCGCGCAACCCCGCCGTGCTCGCGCTCTCGCGCCAGCCCATGCCCACCCTTGACCGCACGAAGTACGCCTCGGCGGAGGGTGTGCGGCGCGGGGCCTACGTGCTCGCCGACCCACGCGACGGGGAGCCCGAAGTAATCCTCATGTCGACCGGCACCGAGATGGCGCTGGTCGTCGAGGCGCACGAGACGCTCACCGCCGAGGGCGTCCGTTCGCGGGTCGTCTCGATGCCGTGCTGGGACCTCTTCGAGGAGCAGGACGAGGCCTACCGCGAGTCCGTGCTGCCATCGGCCCTGACCGCACGCGTCGCGGTCGAGCAGGCCGCCGCGTTCGGGTGGGACCGCTACGTCGGCCTCGAGGGCACGATCCTTGGGATGCATTCCTTCGGCGCCTCCGCGCCCATGAAGGAAGTCCAGAAGAAGTTCGGCTTTTCCGCCGAAGCCGTCATCGAAGCCGCCCGGAAGCAGGTCGCGAAGTGAGCAATCCCCTCGTCGAGGTCACCGAGTTCGGCCAGAGTCTCTGGTACGACTACATCCGCCGCGGGCTCATCGAGTCGGGCGAGCTCCAGCGGCTCGTCGAGGAGGACAGCCTGCGCGGGGTGACGTCGAACCCGTCCATCTTCGAGAAATCGATCTCGGGCTCGACCGACTACGTCGGCTCGGTGGAGAGGGTTAAGGACCTGGCGCACCTGGAGGCCGGCGACCTCTACGAGACCCTGGCCATCGCCGACATCCAGGACGCGGCCGACATCCTGCGTCCGGTCTACGACGAGCTCGACGGCCGGGACGGGTACGTCTCCCTCGAGGTCTCGCCCGATCTCGCCGGCGACACGGAGCGCACCCAGGCCGAGGCCGAGCGCCTGTGGAAGCGCGTCGATCGCCCGAACCTGATGGTCAAGGTGCCGGGCACGCCCGAGGGCATCCCGGCGATCCGTCACCTCATCGGGCAGGGGATCAACATCAACGTGACGCTGCTGTTCTCGCGGGCGACCTACGCCGACGTTGCGCGGGCCTACATCGCCGGCCTGCAGGATCTCGCCGCGGCCGGGGGAGACGTCTCGCGCGTGGCGTCCGTGGCGTCCTTCTTCGTCTCGCGGATCGACGCCGCCGCCGATGAGCGCCTCACGAAGATCGGGACACCGGAGGCAGAGGCGCTCCGCGCCAAGGTCGCGATCGCCAACGCCAAGCTCGCCTACGAGACCTACGGCGAGCTGTTCGGCACCGACGACTGGAAGAGTCTGAGCGCCGCGGGCGCCCAGACCCAGCGCCTGCTGTGGGCCTCGACCGGCACCAAGGATCCGAACCTGCGCGATGTGCTCTACGTCGAGGAGCTGATCGGGCCCGACACCGTCAACACGGTCCCGCCCGCGACCTTCGACGCCTTCCGCGACCACGGCCGTGCCCGGGAGAGCCTCACCGAGAATGTGGCCGAGGCCCACGAGGCGCTCGCCTCGCTCGAGCGGGTGGGGGTGGACCTCGACGAGATCACCGACGCGCTGGTGGTCGACGGCGTGCAGAAGTTCTCCGACGCCTTCGGCAAGCTGATCGCCGCCGTGGAGGCGCTGCGCGTGACCGCGCTCGAGCCGGCACCGGGGACGTTCTCGCGCTCACTGCCGCAGGAGATCGACGCGGAGGTCGACACAACGATTCGCGACTGGGGGGACAAGGGCTGCGTCCGCCGCCTGTGGGACGGCGATGCCTCCCTGTGGACCGGTGGCGAGGAGGCCAAGTGGCTCGGGTGGCTCTCGATCGTCCAGGAGCAGCGCGCTCATCCCGACGAGCTGAAGAGTCTGGCCGGCGATGTGCACAAGGCCGGCTTCGCCGACGCGGTGCTGCTCGGCATGGGCGGCTCGAGTCTCGCTCCCGAGCTCTTCGCGCTCACCTTCGGCGCCCAGGAGGGCTGGCCGCGCCTGCACGGGCTCGACTCGACCGATCCGGCGCAGGTCGAGTCCGTTGAGGAGAGCGTCGATCTCGCCAACACGCTCTTCATCGTCTCGAGCAAGTCGGGGACCACCCTCGAGCCGAACATCCTGCTGGCGTACTTCCTGGCGCGGGTGCGCGAAGCCGTTGGTGACGAAGAGGCGCCAAGGCGGTTCATCGCCGTGACGGATCCCGGCTCCTCGCTCGAGACCAAGGCCGGCGAGCACGGGTTCCGTCACATCGCCCACGGGGTGGCGGCGATCGGCGGGCGCTACTCGGCGCTGTCGCACTTCGGGATGGTGCCGGCGGCGGTGACCGGCGTGGACGTGCCCGCGCTGCTCGACCGCGCGGAGAGGATGGCCGGGGCGTGTGGGGCCGAGGTGCTGGCCGGGGACAACCCTGGTCTCGTACTGGGCGCGATCCTCGGTGTGTGCGCGAAGCACGGGCGCGACAAGCTCACGCTGATCACCTCCCCGGGGATAAGCGACTTCGGCGCCTGGCTCGAGCAGCTCGTCGCGGAATCGACCGGCAAGGAAGGCAAGGGGATCGTGCCGGTGGACGGCGAGCCGCTCGGCTCTCCCGATGCGTACGGCGACGACCGCCTGTTCGCCTACGTCCGCCTCGACTCCGAGCCCGACGCCGAACAGGACGTGGCCGTCGAGATGCTCAAGCAGGCGGGGCACGCCGCGGTGACGATCTCGCTGGCGGACCGGCTCGACATCGGTGGCGAGATCTTCCGCTGGGAGTTCGCAACCGCCGTGGCCGGGGCCGTCATCGGCATCGACCCGTTCGACCAGCCCGACGTCGAAGCGTCGAAGGTGGCCACACGTGAGCTGACCGAGGAATACGAGAAGACCGGCTCGCTCCCTGAGGAGTCGCCAACGGAACGGGGTGAGAACCTCACGCTCTACGGCGGATCCGACGTCGCTGCGCATCTTGCGCAGGCTGGTGCCGGCGACTACGTCGCGCTGCTCTTCTACGGGCCGCGCACCGAGGAGCGCCGCGAGCAGCTGGCTGCGCTGCGCACGCAGATACGCGACGCGCAGCACGTTGCGACCTGCGTCGGGTTCGGCCCGCGCTTCCTGCACTCGACGGGCCAGGCCTACAAGGGCGGGCCGAACTCGGGCGTGTTCCTCCAGATCACCCAAGACGATGCGGACGACCTCGACGTGCCGGGCCAGAAGTACTCCTTCGGGGTGGTCAAGGCTGCCCAGGCGGCCGGCGACCTCGCCGTGTTGCGCGAGCGGGGCCGCCGTGCGCTGCGCGTGCACCTGGGTCCCGACGTCGAGGCCGGCTGGAACGAGCTCGTTCAAGCGATCGGAGGCGAGTGACCATGCAGCTGGGGATGATCGGCCTGGGGCGGATGGGCGCGAACCTCGTGCGGCGCCTCATGCGCGACGGGCACGAATGCGTGGTGTTCGACGTGAACCCTGACGCCATCGCGGCGCTCGAGTCCGAGGGCGCCACCGGCGCCAGCTCCCTGGAGGACTTCGCGTCGAAGCTCAAGGCCCCGCGCGCTGCTTGGGTCATGGTGCCCGCCTCCTTGACCGGGCAGACGGTCGAGGAGCTCGCGGGTCACTTCGAGAGCGACGACGTGCTCATCGACGGTGGCAACTCGTTCTACCGCGACGACGTGGATCGCGCCGCCGGGCTTCGCGACCGCGGCATCCACTACCTCGACGTGGGCACGAGCGGCGGCGTGTTCGGGCTCGAGCGCGGCTTCTGCTTGATGATCGGCGGCGACGACGAGCCGGTGGCGCGCCTCGAGCCGCTCTTCGCCTCGATCGCTCCCGGCCTGGGCGAGGCCGCGCGCACGCCGGGGCGCGACGGTGACGCCGCGCCGGCGGAGCAGGGCTATCTCCACTGCGGTCCGTCGGGAGCTGGGCACTTCGTCAAGATGGTCCACAACGGGATCGAGTACGGGATGATGGCCGCCTACGCGGAGGGCCTCAACGTGCTGCATCACGCGAACGTCGGGGCAGCCGAGGAGCAGGCCGGCGACGCGGAGACGTCTCCACTCCGCGATCCGCAGTACTACCGCTACGACATCGACACGGCCGAGGTGGCGGAGGTGTGGCGGCGCGGGAGCGTGGTCGCCTCGTGGCTGCTCGACCTCACCGCCGAAGCGTTGCGCTCCTCTCCGGGGCTCGACGATTTCGCGGGCCGCGTGTCGGATTCCGGGGAGGGCCGTTGGACGATCCTCGCCGCGGTTGACGAGGGAGTGCCCGCTCCGGTGCTCTCCGCCGCGCTGTACGACCGCTTCGCCTCCCGCGGCGAGGGCGACTTCGGCCACAAGCTGCTCTCGGCCATGCGAGCTGAGTTCGGGGGGCACGCCGAGAAGCCCGGCGGGCCCGCGTGACGAGCGCCGCGGCGCCGCCGGGTGGGCTCGCCCCCGACGCGGTCGGGACTCCGGACCCGCACGTCATCGTGCTCTTCGGCGCGACGGGCGATCTCGCCAAGCGCAAGCTTCTCCCCGGCCTGCTGCATCTCCTGTGCTCGGGTCTCGCGCCCGAGCGCCTGCGCATCGTCGGCACGTCGACCTCCGTACTCAGCGACGAGGAGTTCCGCGAGCTGGCCTGCGCCTCCGTGCAGGAGTTCGGAAAGGAGGACCTCGTCGGCGACGCCTGGGAGCGCTTTGCACTGCTCCTGTCCTTTGCTACCTCCGGCACGGAAGGCGATTCCGGCGCGGTGCTCGCCGCCCGGGTGCGCGAGGCCGAGCAGGAGATCGGCGGTGAGGCACGCCTCCTGCACTTCCTCTCCGTCCCGCCCAAGGCAACTCCCGCGATCATCCGCGAACTGGGGGCCAACGGTTTGGCCGAGCGGGCTCGCGTCGTCCTCGAGAAGCCGTTCGGCACCGACCTCGCGAGCGCGCGTGAGCTGAACGCGACCGTCCATGAGGTGTTCGGCGAGGAGCAGGTCTTCCGTATCGACCACTTCCTCGGCAAGGAGGCGGTGCAGAACATCCTCGCCCTGCGCTTCGCCAACGGGCTCTTCGAACCGATCTGGAATCGCGACCACGTAGCGAGCGTCCAGATCGACGTACCCGAGAAGTTGTCGGTGGGCACGCGCGCCGGGTTCTACGAGGGCACCGGCGCCTACCGCGACATGGTCGTGACCCACCTGTTTCAGGTTCTCGGGTTCCTGGCCATGGAGCCGCCGACCTCGCTTGAGCCCAAGACCCTCGCCGATGAGAAGGCGAAGGTGTTCGAGGCGCTGCGGCCGCTGGATCCGGATGCGGTCGTGAGGGGCCAGTACGACGGTTACCGCGACGTTGACGGCGTTGCACCCGACTCCGAGACCGAGACCTTCGTCGCGCTTCGGGCCGAGGTGGAGAACTGGCGGTGGCAGGGCGTCCCCTTCTTCCTGCGCACCGGTAAGTGCCTGGCCGCGGGCCAGCGCGTCGTGACGATCATGCTGCGCGAGCCCGCGCTGCAGATGTTCCACCACGGCACCGGCGTGCACGACGCGCACCCGAACGCGCTGCTGTTCGACCTCGGCGATCCCGGCTCGATCACGGCCGAGTTCCTGGCCAAGGAACCGGGAGCCACGATGAGGATCGCGTCGGCGCGGATGACCTTCTCCTACGAGCAGTCCTTCCAGGCCGCCAATCAGCTCGAGGCCTACGAGCGCCTCATCCACGACGTCATGATCGGCGACCGCATGCTCTTCAACCGCGCCGACGGCATCGAGCGGCTATGGGAGATATCGACGCCACTCCTCGAGGATCCGCCGCCGATCCATCCTTATGCCGCAGGTTCGTCGGGCCCGGCCGAGGCCGACGCGCTCGTCGCTCCCGGCCGGTGGCATCTGGACGAGGGGCACTGAACGCGGTAGCCGGGCGAGGCTGCGGGCGGGTCCTGTCAGTGGTCCCTGACCCGTACTCGCTGGCGCGAGAATCGGCAGTATGACCACTGCCACCGCCCGATCGTCGTCGGCTGGCTACCGCGTCCAAGCAAAGCGTCGACTCTCCTGCACGGCCCGCGAACGTTCACGCACTGGTGTCCTGACACCGGTAAATGCACGTTCGCACCAGAGACAGCGCTCCGGACGCCCGTTCGCTACCGCTTCGCCCGAAGAAGCGCAGCAGCCGCTAAGCGGCTACCGGGCGCCGGCGCTCGGGGGCGCCGGCGGGGGAGGGGGAGAGGCGGGGTCGCCGGGAGCGCCCTCGCCGGGAGCGCCCTCGCCGGGAGCGCCCTCGCCGGGAGCGCCCGGGTCCTTCAGCGCTTGGGCGGCGGCCTGGGCCTTGTCGGCCAGGCTGCCCCTACCGCCGGCGATGTCCTTCAGCTCCTGGCCGTCGGCCTTCGCCGCGGCGCTGCCGCCACGCTTGGTGTAGATCTGCTGGGCCTGTCGTCTCAGCCTGTCGAAGTTCATGCGAGCGGATCCTCCAAGTCGATGTTTGACCGGTCACTAGACCTTACGCGGGGCCAACGATGCTCGTCAGCGAGAGCCATGCGTCGGAGAGCCAGCGCTCGGCGGCGTATCCCTTGACCGCTTCATAGGCGGGTTTGGGCGTGAAGTCGGTCCGCAACAGGCCGAAGTTGCCCTCGATGCTCGCCGGAGCGTCATGCATCCAGTAGTCGTTGCGGAGGTTGAAGACCGAGGCGACCGTGACCCACGGGTACTCGCTGGCCAGCAGACGCAGGGTCGTGCCGAGCAGCCGCGCCTGCGCCGCTTCGTCGACCTCGCCCGGTTGAGCGCTCGACCAGCCGAGCTCCGTCAACCAAACCGGCTTGGCGCGATCGCCGTTCTCCTCCATCACGCGGCGCACGTCTCGCAGGCCGCACAGCTGATCGCGATAGCCGCGGCCGTCGCCTCGCAGGCGGCACTCGCGCGGGTCTACGGCCGGGTAGGAGTGGGCAGCCACGGCATCGAAGGAATGGCCTGCGCCCGCGGCGTAGACGCCGCGGAGGAATCGCGCATCGCTCTGGGCCAGGCCGGCGCTCAAGACCGTCGCGCTCGGGTCGTGCCGGTGAACTGCCGCGGCGGCCGGCACCAGCATCCGCGCGTACTCACGGGGGTCGGGTCCAGATGGCCAGAACCCGCGCAGGTTCGGCTCGTTCCAGATCTCGAAGACGTGGACGCCGCGCACGCCCAAGTGCGCGGCCGCCCAGCCGGCGAAGGAGGAGTAGTCCGTGAAGCGGGCCGGGCGGTAGCGGGTCTCGTAGCGCGGTGCTCCGGACGCGTCTCGCCGCTTGGATGGGTCGGCCGATGCCCAGAAGGGCACGCGGTCGGCCAGAGTGCCGATCACGTTCACGCCGGCGTCCCGCAGCCGCTCGACCGCGTAGTCCACGTCACTCACCCAGCGCGCGTCGAGCTGGCCGGATTGATTGGGCTCGAGCAGGTCCCAGGGGATCGTCATCCGCACCCACGGCACGTGCGCGGCGCGCAGGAGTGCGGTCTCGCGATCGATGTCGGAGCGCGAGACACCCCACGTGAAGTCGATGCTCGCGCCCGGCTGTGCAGCATCCGCGCGGGATGCAGCCACTAGAAGGCACGTCGTCGCCAGGGCAAGCGCTAGGTAGCGCGTCGGGCGCGAGCGCCGCAAGGTCTGGCGGCGCCGGCTAGGAGTGGAAGCCGCGGGTGCCGCGCGCCAGTGTCACGCGGAGCCGCGTGTGCCTGCCGACGTAGCGCAGCTCGAGCCGGAGATCGCCGACTCCGTTGGAGCCGGTGAGCGGCGCGAAGGCGACCGTGCTCAGAACGCCGAAGCCCTGACCGCGGTCGTCGATGAAGGCGCTGCCCGAGTCACCGGGGATACCCGGCGTGACGGTGTAGACGGTGTGCGACCAGCCGCCGTCGGTGGTGCCGAGGCTGTACCCGCGCTTCGGGCTCAGAGTCGTAATGCCCCCGCGCAGCTCGGAGTTGCCGTAGGTGAAGATGTCCTGGCCCTCACGCGTCGTGTAGGCCAGCCCGGTCGGGCCGCCCCAGCGCGGGATCGTGGGGTTGACGCGGCCGCGGTCGCGGCGATCGAGCCGGATGAGAGCGAGGTCGTTGTCGGCACACGTGTTGGCGTCGCGCTCGTGCGTACGGTCGCGCATGATCACCCAGGAGTTGTAGGCCAGCCGCCCGGGGTAACGGGCCCCGGCGACCGTGATCTTCGTGTTCAGCGGCAGCGACCGCGCGAGGCACCCGTTGGTCTCCTCGCTGCTGCCCGATCCTGAGCAGTGAGCGGCCTGCCCGATGTAGACATCGTGGCGGTCGTAGAAGACGAAGTTGGCCGTGCACTGCGCTCCGGCGGTGAAGGTCTGCACGCCCGGGTGGATCGACGCGCGGTTCTCGGGCGCCCAGCGTGGTGCGGCGCCGGCCGCAGACGCCAGCACCAATGCCGTCATGACCGCCAACAGCGACATGACGAGCACGGGTAGGCGGACTTGCTGTGCTCTGCTCACCATAAACTGGACCCTACCCAACTACGGGCAGGTTTACGCCGCTTCGCGCAAACCGGCGAGCTCGGGACGGCCGGCCAGCCGCGTGAGCGCCTGCTCTTCGAGTTGGCGCGCGCGCTCGGAGGTGAGGCCGAGCTTGCGCCCGGCCTGGCTCAGAGAGTGCGGCTCTTCGTCGGCGGTGCCAAAGCGCAGCTCGATGACCGTGCGCTCGCGCTCGGGCAGCTCGGCGATCGCGGCACGCAGAGTCTCGGAGCGCAGGGTCTCTGCGACCTGCTCCTCGAGCTCGGGCTGATCGGCCGGGATGAGGGCGCCGAACGCCGTCTCGCCGTCTTCCCCGATGGGGGCGTCCAGCGAGCTCGGGGCCCGGTCGGCCTTGCGCACCTCGGCAATGTCCTCGGGCGTCAGCTCCGCGGCCTCGGCCAGCTCGATCTCGGTTGGCTCGCGGCCCAGGCGTGCGGTGAGCTCGCGCTCGATGCGCGCGACCTTGCGCGCCCGCTGCCCGACGTTGACGGGTAGGCGGATGGTGCGCCCGGTGTTCTCGAGACCGCGCTGAATCGCCTGGCGGATCCACAGCGTCGCGTAGGTGGAGAAGCGGAAGCCCTTGCGCCAGTCGAACTTCTCGACCGCGCGGATCAGGCCGAGGGTGCCCTCCTGGACGAGATCGCCCATGGTGAGACCCTGACCCTGGTAGCGGCGGGCAAGTGAGACGACGAGGCGCAGGTTGGAGTTAACCATGCGCTCCTTCGCGGCAAGGTCGCCACGCTCGATGCGCTTGGCCAGCTCGATCTCCTCGGCGGGAGTGAGCAGCGCGTAGCGCCGCGCCTCGTTCATGAGGAGCTGCAGCGAGTCCAGCGTGGTGTCGTAATCAGCCGCGTGCTGCTGCTCGGCGGCTGCGGGATGTGTGAGGGGATCTTTCTTCATTGGTAAAACCGACTTCATTACTAGGAATTGTATCTGAGAGTGATTGCGAGGTCAACCACCGGCTCAGGGCCGGCAATCGCCCGGGGTCGCGTCCAGCTTCTTGCTCGCCGGCCGTTGAAATCCCTTGGCGGCGAGAATCTCGCCGCCTCTCGCCTCGATGGACGAGGATTCGCCGGCGACCGCGCCGACGCCTTCTTCGAGCTGCGCGAGGACGGAACGACACTGCGCAGACTCACCGCTCGCCAAGCACCGCAAACGCTGCGCTGGACGGCGACTTACTCAACAATACCGGATCACCGGCTCGGGCTAGGTACACCGCGCTCGGCCACGGTTACAGCCCCCGACGGCAGAGCCTGGACCACGGAGTACCCGGGCCTAGCCGCGGAGACGGGGCGAGGTGCTCACCACTCCGGCCGGCGCCCTCTGAGCCTGGCCCAGAGGACCTTGCGCCCGATGGCCCCCCAGTCGATGAGCCCGGCGATCAGGTGCCCGATGGGCCCCGTCACGAGCCAGGCGGCGAGGCGAGACAGCACCCGGCGCAAGGTATCGTTGCCGCGCCTATGGCCCCTTCCGCCGTGAAGACCAACATCACCGAGCTCCCCGACTCGCGCGTGCGCGTGGAAGCGGAGGTCGATCCGGCCGAGGTCGACCGCCGGGTGAACGCGGCGGCCCAGGCCCTCGGGCGCGAGATGCGCATCCCGGGCTTTCGCAAGGGCAAGGTGCCGCCGCCGGTTGTTCTGCGGCGAGTCGGCCGGGGCGCCGTGCTCGACGAGGCGGTGCGCGAATCGCTCGGCTCGTGGTACGCGGAGGCGATAACCAGCGCCGGCATCGTCACGGTAGGTGACCCCGAGCTGAACCTCGACGACCTTCCCTCCGAGGGAGAGCCTCTCCATTTCGCGATCGAGATCGGCGTCCGTCCGACGGCAAAGCTCGGTAATTACAAGGCTCTCGAGGTGGGCCGCCGCGAGCCCGACGCGCCCGGAGAGCGCATCGACCAAGAGGTCGAGCAGCTGCGGGAGAAGGCGGCCAAGCTCGAGACGGTGGAACGGGCCGCTGAGCAGGGCGACTACGTGGTGATGGACTACCTCGGCTCGATCGACGGGGAGCCCTTCGAGGGCGGCGAGGGCCGCGACCAGCTCCTCGAGCTCGGGTCGGGCCGGCTCATTCCCGGCTTCGAGGAGCAGCTCACCGGCGCGAGCGCAGGCGACGAGCGCGCGGTCGAGGTCACCTTTCCCGAGGACTACGGCGCCGACCACCTGGCCGGCAAGGCGGCGAGCTTTGCCGTCACCGTCGGCGAGGTCAAGGCTCAAGTGCTCCCCGAGCTCGACGACGACTTCGCGGCCGACTCGGCCGGCTTCGACACGGTGGCCGAGCTGCGTGACGACATCCGCGCGAAGATCGTCGAGCACGAGACCCAGGCGATCGACGTCGAGTTCCGCGAGGCTGTGGTCGACGCGGCGGCGGCTGAGGCGACCATCGAAGTGCCTGACGCGCTCGCCGAGGCGCGCTCGCGCGAGATGTGGGAGCGCATGACGAGCACGCTTCAGCGCCAGGGAATCTCGAAGGAGATGTACCTCCAGATCTCACAGAAGACCGAGGAGGAGATCCTCGCCGAGGCCAAGCCGGACGCCGAGCAGGCGCTTCGCCGCGAAGCGGTCGTGGCCGCGGTGGCCGAGGCGGAGAGCATCGAGCCGAGCGAGGAAGAGCTACTCGAGGCGCTCGAGCATTCCGCCGAACATGAGAAGACCACCCCGCAGAAGCTTCTCGCGCGCCTGCGCGGCGCGGATCGCCTCGACGCGCTCAAGGAGGACCTCGCCGCGCGCAAGGCCGTCGACTTCCTCGTGGAGCACGCCTCCACCATCTCGGTCGAGTCCGCGAAGGCGGCCGGCAAGCTGTGGACGCCGGGCGCCGACGAGGGCGCCCATCCGCCTGGCGACGGGCTCTGGACGCCGGGCTCCTGAGGGCCTAGAAAACAGGCGGAGCGGGCATAGACCCGTTGCTAACCTCCCGCCAACATCAGCCGTAGCGGGTTGACGGGCGCCTTCTCGATCGCCCGGAAGGAATCGAGTCGAGAAAGCGAAACAAGGCGAGGACCATGAGCCCACTGGTACCGATGGTTGTCGAGCAGACGTCGCGAGGAGAGCGCGCGTTCGACATCTACTCACGGCTGCTGAACGAGCGGATCATCTTCCTGGGCACTCCGGTCGACGACCAGATCGCCAACCTGATCGTGGCCCAGCTCCTGCACCTGGAGTCCGAGGATCCCGACAAGGACATCTCGATCTACATCAACTCACCGGGCGGCTCGGTGTACGCGGGCCTCGCGATCTACGACACCATGCAGTTCATCAAGCCCGACGTGTCGACTATCTGCGTCGGCATCGCGATGTCGATGGGCGCGCTGCTCCTCTCGGGCGGCGCCGAGGGCAAGCGCATGGCGCTGCCCAACGCGAAGATCCTGATCCACCAGGTCTCATCGAGCTTCCAGGGCCAGGCCACCGACATCGAGATCCACGCGCGGGAGATCATCGACATTCGCCGCCGCCTCGACGAGATCATCGCCTTCCACACGAAGAAGGACGTGGATGACGTGAAGGGCGACACCGAGCGCGACTACTTCATGAGCTCGGACGAGGCCAAGGCCTACGGCATCATCGACCGCGTCATCTCGAAGCACTAGCTCACACCTCGCATGGCCCGCCCGACTGATTCGAACGAGCAGCTCCTCTGCTCCTTCTGCGGCAAGTCCCAGCGGCAGGTCAAGAAGCTGATCGCCGGACCCGGCGTCTACATCTGCGACGAGTGCATCGATCTCTGCAACGAGATCATCGACGAGGAGCTGACCGCTCCGCCGACGTTCGACATCGAGTCGCTCCCCAAGCCGCGGGAGATCTGCGACGTCCTGAACGAGTACGTGGTGGGCCAGGACGAGGCCAAGCGCACGCTCTCGGTAGCGGTCTACAACAACTACAAGCGAGTGCAGATGATGCGCTCCGACGACAACGACATCGAGCTGCAGAAGTCGAACATCCTGCTGCTCGGCCCGACCGGCTGCGGCAAGACCCTGCTCGCCCAGACGCTCGCGAAGATCCTCAACGTCCCGTTCGCGATCGCCGACGCCACGGCGCTGACCGAGGCCGGCTACGTGGGTGAGGATGTCGAGAACATCCTGCTCAAGCTCATCCAGGCCGCCGACTTCGACGTCAAGAAGGCGGAGACGGGGATCATCTACATCGACGAGGTCGACAAGATCGCCCGCAAGGCCGACAACCCCTCGATCACCCGCGACGTGTCGGGCGAGGGGGTGCAGCAGGCGCTGCTGAAGATCCTGGAGGGGACCAGCGCGTCGGTCCCG
>JBBPXY010000085.1:0-26456 GCA_038200435.1 Solirubrobacterales bacterium | reverse complement strand
CGCCACTGGCGCGCCTACTCGCTGACCTCCGACCCCGACCGTGAGGATGGCTGCATCTCGATCACGCCGAAGAACGTGAACGAGGGCACGGTCTCGCCGGTGCTCGTGAAGGGCAATCGCCTGGGAACCATTCTCGGTCTCGGCGGCGTCGAAGGCGAGTTCGTCCTGCCCGAAGAGGTCCCCGAGAAGCTCCTCTTCATCAGCGCGGGGAGCGGCATCACGCCGATCATGAGCATGCTGCGCTCCCTCGACTCCGACGGCAAGGTGAGGGACGTGGTCGTGCTTCATTCGGCGCACACCCGCGAGGACGTGATCTTCGGCGAGGACCTTCGCAAGCTCGACGCCAGCCATGAGGGCTTCCGCCTGCACGAGCAGTTGACCGCCGACATGGGTCGCCTCACGCCTCAAGCCCTCGACGAGGTCTGCCCTGACTGGCGCGAGCGTGAGTCCTTCATCTCCGGCCCCGGCGAGATGCTCGACGCGATGGCCGAGCACTGGGAGCACGAAGGCGTGCACGAGAAGCTCCACATGGAGCGCTTCCAGCCCAAGATCGGGGAGGGTGACGCCGAGCAAGGTGAGGGCGGGACGATCACGTTCGCCCAGGCCGGAGTCGAGGCCGAGTGCGACGGCGCGACGCCGATCCTCGTCGCCGGCGAGAACGCCGGAGTCGACCTTCCGTTCGGGTGCCGCGAGGGCATCTGCCACACGTGCGTGGGCGAGCTGCGCTCGGGCCAGATCCGCGACCTGCGCAACGGCAAGGTCTACGGCCAGGAGGGTGAGATGGTCCGCACGTGCATCAATGCCCCCGAAGGCCGCGTAGAGATCAGACTTTAAGAGACCCCCAAGCGAGACGAGAGAGCACATGGCCACAGATACCGCACCTCCCGAGATCGCGAACCCGCTGAACAGCCTCTCCCCGGAGCAGATCGAGGCCATCGGCAAGGAGTTCGACGCGATCCACGATCAGGTCTTCGACGAGCTCGGAGAGCGCGACTCGAAGTACATCCGCTCGATGATCGACATGCACCGCCGCATGGCGCTGCTCGGCCGGCTGATGCTCGTCGGATCTCGCCATCGTCCGCTGTGGTGGGCCGGCACGGCCACCCTCGGCATGGCCAAGATCCTCGAGAACATGGAGATCGGCCACAACGTCATGCACGGCCAGTGGGACTGGATGAACGATCCGGTCATCAACTCGTCGGCCTGGGACTGGGATTCGGCCTCGACTCCGGAGGCGTGGAAGCACTCCCACAACTACGTCCACCACACCTACACGAACATCCGCGGCAAGGATCGCGACCTCGGCTACGAGATCATGCGCATCGACCCGCAACAGAAGTGGCACCCGGTCTACCTTGCGCAGCCGATCTACAACCTCATCCTGGCGGCGTTCTTCGAGTGGGGCGTGGCTTTCCACGACCTCGACTTCGACGCCATCAAGGCGGGCGACAAGACCAAGGGCGAGGTGGTGCGCCAGCTCAAGGGCATGGCCGCCAAGGGCCGCAGCCAGGTCGTCAAGGACTACATCGCGTTCCCGGCGCTGTCCGGCCTGATCATGATGGGCATCGACGCCGCCCTGGCCTCGGCCGGCGTCGGCCGCGAGGCCCCGAGCTTCCGGGACGATCCGCGTGAGGCGACGCGCCAGAAGGCCGTGTCCGTGTGGAGCAAGACCAAGCGCAAGTCCGGGCGCGAGAACCTGGTTCGGCACCTGATCGACCGTCGCTCCTTCCGCGAGCCCTACCGCTCGACGGTGACCGCCGACTTCTGGGCCAACATCATCCGCAACGTCTGGGCCTACGCGATCATCTTCTGCGGCCACTTCCCGGACCAGACCTACACGTTCAGCCAGGAGGAGACCGACGACGAGAGCCGCGGAGCGCGCCACGTCCGCCAGCTGCTCGGTGCGGCCAACATCGAGGGGAGCCCGCTCTTCCACGTGATCAGCGGCAACCTCGGCTACCAGGTCGAGCACCACATCTACCCCGACATGCCGAGCACGCGCTACGGCGAGATCGCTCCGCGCGTGCGGGAGATCTGCCAGCGCTACGAGCTGCCCTACAACACGGGGCCGTTCTTCCAGCAGATCGGGATGGTGCAGCGCACGATTCTCCGCCTCGCGTTCCCGGGCGGGAAGGCCAGGCCCAAGCCCGGCCCGTATCAGGGAGACCTCATCAAGAACTCGGGCGAGGCGGCGGCGACGAACGGCGCTTCACCGAACGGCAGCGCCAACGGCGCCGTTCACGCCTAGCCCCGACACAACCGTTTCAGAAAGGCACACCTCCCCTCATGGAAGCCAGCAGCGCCACGGACCTGCCCGACGCCGACGCCGCCACGGCGGCGGCTGAGGCGGCGATGGATCAGCAGCCCGCGGCGGGCGACACGTTCTCGATGGAGCTGAACCAGGATCAGCGCGACATCAAGGAGTGGGTGCACGGCTTTGCCGAGGGCGTCATGCGTCCCGCGGCGGCCGAGTGGGACGAGCGTGAGGAGACGCCGTGGCCCGTGATCCAGGAGGCGGCGAAGATCGGCCTCTACGGGTTTGAGGGCATCGCGCAGTTCTGGTCGGACGAGACGGGCATCACCTTCCCGATCGTCAACGAGGAGCTCTTCTGGGGCGATGCCGGCATCGGGATGTCGCTCATGGGCACGACTCTCGCGGTCGCGGGAATCCTCTCGTCGGGCACGCCGGAGCAGCTCGGCGAGTGGGTCCCGCAGTGCTTCGGCACCGCGGATGACGTCAAAGTGGGGTCGTTCTGCGTGTCGGAGCCGAACGCGGGCTCCGACGTGTCGTCGCTGCGCACGCGCGCGAAGTACGACGAGGTCAAGGACGAGTGGGTTCTGAACGGCCAGAAGGCGTGGGCGACCAACGGCGGCATCGCCAATGTGCACGTAGTGGTGGCCTCGGTGGATCCCGAGCTGAAGGCCCGCGGCCAGGCCGCGTTCGTGATCGGCCCCGATACACCCGGGCTCTCCATGGGCACCAAGGTCAAGAAGCACGGCCTGCGCGCCTCGCACACGGCCGACGTCTTCCTCGACGACTGCCGCATCCCGGGGAGGCAGCTTCTGGGCGGCAAGGAGAAGCTCGACGAGCGCCTCGCGCGCGCCCGCGAGGGAACGAAGGCGCGCAAGCAGGCGGCGATGTCGACGTTCGAGGTGTCCCGCCCGACGGTGGGCGCACAAGCGCTCGGCATCGCGCGTGCGGCCTACGAGTACGCGCTCGACTACGCCAAGGAGCGCGAGCAGTTCGGGAAGAAGATCATCGAGAACCAGGCGATCGCTTTCACGCTCGCCGACATGAAGATGGAGATCGACTGCGCCCGCCTGCTCGTGTGGCGCGCGTCGTGGATGGGCCGGACCGGCAAGCCATTCAACAACGCCGAGGGCTCGATGAGCAAGCTGAAGGCCGGCGAGGTCGCCGTGTGGGCGACCGAGCGCGCCATCCAGATCCTCGGCGGCAACGGCTACGCCCGCGAGTTCCCCGTGGAGCGCTGGCACCGCGACTCGAAGATCTACACGATCTTCGAGGGCACGAGCGAGATCCAGCGCCTCGTGATCTCCCGAGCCATCTCGGGGATGCAGATCCGGTAGGGAGAGTGAAGCCCTGTAGCCCCTATAGGGGCAACTAGGCTTCACGCAGACGCTGAGCGACTAGGGCGAGCGTGGTCTGCACATAACGCGGTTGATGAGCGACTTGCGCGTGGGTGAAGCGCAGCGGCGTCAGACCGGCGGCCGTGTGAGTCTGGTCGCGCAGCCGATCACGCACCTGCGCGGCGGGCGTGCGGTGATACCGCAGGCCATCGGTTTCGACCACTAGGCCCTGGTCGGGCCAGAAGAAGTCCACCTTGAATCCGTTCAGCAGGCGCCCAGTCTCGGGCGCCGGCAGGCCGGCAGCTCGGCTGATCGGCAGGAAGTAGCGCTCGAGTTCCGAGTCAGTCAACCGGAACGTGTGACGGTCGAGCACCGTCCTCAACGAGCGGACGCCGGGCCGGCCGAAAGCTTCCCCTGAGGCTAAACGAAGCTGCTCAGGTGACACGAGGCCGCGCTTGTCCGCTTCATTGATCGCAGTTTCAAGCTGGCGCGGCGAGAGCAGCGTTGCGAGGTCGATGAGGGTCGTTACCGGATCAGTGACGGGGATGCCGTAGCGATGGGTGATCGTCAACTGCTCGACTGATCGCCGACGGTGAACGGTGATGCCAGGAGGTCGTTTGATGATGTGAGCGGGGACGGAAACGTGCAGGCAGTCCAGCTCCAGGAAGGAGAGAATGGTCCAAAGTGAGCCGGCAGTCAGATGGCTGAGGAAGGCCATCGGTCCGCACGCGAGTACGGCAGCCATCCAACGGCCGTGCGCGGTCAGGTCCGGGCGCCGAACTGCATAGACGCCGCGGCGCACGGGATGCAGGCGCCCGGAGGAAATCCGATGGACGATCGCTTTCGACGTGAAGCCGAGTTCGAGTAACTGGCGCCCGGGCAATGACCCCGTGCTGCCGCGCGGCGAGCTCCCATGGGTCTGACGACATCGAGTGAAGGCCTGTAACCCCCATAGGGGCTACTAGGTTCCACGGAAGGGATCCTCGCCCCCCGCGCCCATCCGATACAACACACCGCGTGGCACACGACGCTGACGTCATCGTGGTCGGCGCCGGCCTTGCCGGGCTGGTCGCGACCGCAGAGCTCGCCCAGGCGGGCCGCAAGGTCGTCCTGCTCGATCAAGAACCCGAGCAGGCGCTGGGCGGGCAGGCGTTCTGGAGCTTCGGCGGGCTGTTTCTCGTCGACTCCCCCGAGCAGCGGCGCCTGCGCGTCAAGGACTCGCGGGACCTCGCGCTGCAGGACTGGATGGGCTCGGCCGCCTTCGACCGTCCCGAGGACGAATGGCCGCGCAAGTGGGCGGAGGCCTACGTCGACTTCGCCGCCGGGGAGAAGCGTTCGTGGCTGCACGCCCAGGGCGTGCGCTGGCTGCCGGTCGTGCAATGGGCAGAGCGCGGCGGCTACGGCGCCATCGGGCACGGCAACTCGGTCCCGCGCTTCCACATCACGTGGGGGACGGGCCCGGGCATCATCGCCCCGTTTGTCAGACGCGTGCGCGAGGCCGAGCGCCAGGGCCTCGTCGAGTTGCGCTTCCGCCACCGCGTCTCAGGACTGAGCACCAACTCCGGAGCCGTCGACGGCGTCACCGGGGAGATCCTCGAGGCCAGCACCGTGCAGAGAGCGGCGAAGAGCTCGCGCGAGTCAACCGGCGACTTCTCGCTGAACGCCCAGGCCGTGATCGTCACCTCCGGCGGCATCGGCGGCAACCACGAGCTCATCCGCCGCAACTGGCCCGAGCGCGGCGGCACGCCGCCCAAGCACATGCTCTCGGGAGTGCCCGATCACGTCGACGGGCGGATGATCGGAGTCGTCGACCGCGCCGGCGGTCGCATCATCGGCGCAGACCGCATGTGGAACTACCCGGAGGGCGTGACCAACCACGACCCGGTGTGGAGCTCGCACGGCATCCGGATCCTGTCCGGCCCCTCGCCGCTGTGGCTAGATGCCAACGGCAGGCGCTTCCCGGTGCCGCTCTTCCCCGGCTTCGACGCGCTAGGCGCCGTCGAGCACGTCGCCAAGGCCGGACACCAGCACTCGTGGTTCGTGCTCAACCAGAAGATCATCTCCACCGAGTTCGCCCTCTCCGGCTCCGAGCAGAACCCCGATCTCACGAACAAGGACATTCCGCTGCTGCTGAAGCGCGCCATGCCGGGCACGGCGAACTCGGTGGAGGAGTTCGCCAAGGGCTGCCCCGACTTCATCCAGGCCGACAACGTGGGAGACCTCGTCCGCCGCATGAACGAGCTCACCGGCGGCAAGCCGCAGCTCGACCCCGCGGTCATCGAGGAGGAGATCGTCTCGCGCGATCGCCAGGTCACTTCGGGGCTCGGCAAGGACTCGCAGATCGCCGCCATCGCGCAGGCCCGGCGCTACGTCGCGGACCGCATCGTGCGGGTGGCCAAGCCGCACCGGTTGCTCGATCCCGAAGCGGGGCCCTTGATCGCCGTGAAGCTCTCCATCCTCAGCCGCAAGACGCTCGGCGGCGTCGAGACCGACCTTTCGGGTCGGGTGCTCCAGCCGGGTGGGGATCCACTACGGGGCGTCTACGCGGCCGGTGAGGTCGCCGGGTTCGGCGGCGGCGGCGTGCACGGCTACCGCGCGCTCGAAGGGACCTTCCTCGGGGGCTGCATCTTCTCAGGGAGGGTCGCGGGCCGCGCTGCTGCCGCGGCTCTGGCCTGAACCGCCGCCAGGGCCAGTAGGACGGCAGCGGCGACGTTCGTGAGCATGTTCGCCCACGAGAGTGCGTCGACCGGCCGGTCGAAGTAGGAGTCGCTGAACGCGCTCCAGTGCGGAGTCATGTGCACCGCCGCGAACCCGAGCGCGGTGCCGGCGCCTACGACGAGCGCCACCAGAGGTGCGTGCGAAGAATGCCGTGCGGTGAGCACCAGTGAGCCGAGGATCGCGATGGCGTCGAGCAAGGCCGGACCGGCGGCCACGCCTGTCGGTCCCGCATGCTGGCGCAGGCCGTGGTCGGCGACGTGGAGGCCGAGCAGAACGGCCAGGATCACGTTGGCGGCGAGCAGTCTGCGCATCTCCCGAGACTACGCAAGCGGTGCCCGGACGGACGCCTGCCACCATAGGGGGATGTCAACTCCGCCCTCTTCGCGCAGCGTCAAGATCTCCGACGACGAACGGCTCGGATGGTCATCGGACCGCCCCCGCCGCGATGGGGCCCCGGCGCGCCCGGCGGACATCTCGACACGCTGCCGTATCCTGCAGCCCTCGGACCGCCTGCGCTACTCGCCGGGGAGTCTGCTCGTCATCGTCTCCGCCTCGGCCACGGCCCGTGATGCGTTCGTAACCCGGGTGATTCAGGAGCGCGGCGCCGTGCTCTCGCTCGCCAAGGTGCGCGGCCTGCTCGCGGGCCGCGTCGAGCCCGACCAGATGGAAGCCCGCGGCGCCGACCTCCTCCACGCGGCGGCCAGCAAACGCGTCGATTCGGGCGAGACCGTCGTGCTCGTCGCTGAAGGCCTTGACGCCGCCGAGCGCGAGCCCTACGTGCGCATGGCCGCCGCCCATAAGCGCCCACGCCACATCATGTTGCTCGAGACGGCGCGCGACGACGTGCCCGAGGAGTCGCGAGCCGCGCTCAATGCACTGCGGAAGGAGCTCGACGCCGGCGACCTCGGCGCCGAAGGCTTCCAGACCGCGCTGCGCCTGGGCGGAGGGACGGTCTCGGAGGTCAAGCGCATCATCTTCCGCCCGCCCCCGCAAGACGATTGACCGCGCGCGCCGACTACCCCCACCGTCTCGAGATCCCAACGCGGTGGAACGACAACGACGTCTACGGCCACGTCAACAACGTCGAGTACTACGGGTACTTCGACACGGTCATCAACCAGTACCTGATCGTCGAGGGCGGACTCGACATCCATGCGGGTGAGGTGATCGGGCTGTGCGCCGAGTCGCACTGCGCCTACCACGCGGCGATCTCCTTCCCCTCCACCGTCGAGGCCGGCCTGCGGGTCGGCAAGCTCGGGCGCACGAGCGTGCGCTACGAGATCGGGCTGTTCAAGCCGAAGGAGGACGAGCCGGCGGCGACGGGTTGGTTCGTGCACGTGTTCGTCGACCGCGAGCAGCGGCGCCCGGCCGAGTTACCCGAACGGCTGAGGACTGCGCTGGAGCGCCTGTCGTGAGCGTTCGCGGAGCCGTCCTGCGGGAGATGGGCCTGCCCGCGCCCTACGCGGACTCGCGCCCGCTCGAGCTCGTCGACCTCGAGCTCGCGCCGACCGGTCACGGCGAGCTGCGCGTGCGGGTGCACGCCGCGGGCCTGTGCCACTCCGACCTCTCGGTCATCGACGGGTCACGGCCCCGGGTGATGCCGATGGTGATGGGCCACGAGGCTGCCGGCGAGGTGCTCGAGGTGGGGGAGGGCGCCGGGGCGTTCGAGCCCGGCGACCACGTCGTCCTCGCCTTCGTCCCGGCGTGCGGGCGCTGCGCCCCGTGCCAGGTCGGTCGCCCGGCGCTGTGCGAGCCGGGCGCCGCGGCCAACGCCGCCGGGCGACTGCTCTCGGGAGCCCGGCGCTGGGGCGGACAGCCCGGCGAGGAGCTCCATCACCACCTCGGTGTCTCGGCCTTCGCCGAGGAGATCGTCGTCTCGGCGCACTCCGCCGTTCGCGTCGACCGCGAGCTGCCCTGGGAGGTTGCGGCGCTCTTCGGCTGCGCGGTGCTCACCGGCGTTGGCGCCGTCGTCAACACCTCCGGCGTGAAGCTGGGGGAGAGCGTTGCCGTGTTCGGCCTGGGCGGAGTCGGCCTGGCCGCCGTGCTCGGCGCCGTCGCCGCTGGCGCCGACCCCGTGGTCGCGATCGATCGCGTTCCGGAGAAGGTCGCGTTAGCGAGGACCCTCGGCGCGACTCACACCATGCTCGCGGGGGAGGACACTGTCGCCGGCGTGCGCGCAGCGACCGACGGCGGCCCGGATCATGCGATCGAGACCGTCGGCAGCGAGAACGTCCTGGCGGAGGCCTATGCGGCCACGCGGCGGGGCGGCAGCACGGTCACCGTCGGGCTGCCGCATCCCGACCGGATGCTCTCGATCCCGGCGGTGTCGCTCGTTGCCGAGGAGCGCACGCTGCGCGGTTCCTACCTCGGCTCCTGCGTGCCCGACCGCGACATCCCGCGGCTGATCGGCCTGCATCGCGCCGGACGGCTACCGGTGGAGAGGCTCATCACGCACCGGTTGGGGTTGGAGGAGCTGAACGAGGGGTTTGATCGGCTGGCTGCCGGGGCGGCGGTGCGGCAGGTGGTGCTCCTCTAGTGGATAGTGGACAGTGGACAGTGCGCCGGCTTCGCCGGGCTCACAGTGGACAGGGCGAAGGTCCGACCCTCATGACTGTCCACTGTCCACTGTCCACTCAGGCCGTGGCAAACCTACTCACCGTGCGCTCCGCCCGCACCCCGCCCAGGTGTTGAGCGAAGATGCGGTAGTACGCAAGCTCCTCTCGCGTTCGCAGCGGCGGATCTACTACTCCGGCCTCCTGCCAGAGCTCCTCTTCCGAGACGGTCTCCTCGACCGCTCGCGTCAGCACCGACGCCGCTCCGCTGCCGTCGCCGAACTGCGACTTCTCGCGCCACAGCAGCTCGTCGGGTAGCCAGCCCGAGAACGCGTCCCGCAGCATCTTCTTCGCCGGGCCGTTCTGCTTCCACGCCGCGGGAAGACCGAGCGAGAACGCGATCACCTGACGGTCGAGGAACGGCACGCGCGCCTCGAGCCCGTGGGCCATCGTGACGCGGTCGCAGCGCTGCAGGTTCAGGTCGTGCAAGCCGCGCACCGTCCGCACGAGCTCTGTGTGCAGCTCTCCCGCGTCGGCGATCGCGCAGGTAGGAGTAGCCCGCGAAGAGCTCGTCTGCGCCCTCGCCCGTCAGCACCACCTTCACGTGGCGAGCGGTCATCTCGGCCAAGAGGTAGTTCGGCACAGCGCTGCGCACCAAAGAGGGGTCGAAGTGCTCGATCGCCCGCACGACCGGGGCCACGGCCGCGATGGCGTCCTCCGCGTCGTAGATCCGCTCGTAGTGATCGGTGCCCAGGTAGTCGGCCGCTTGCCGCGCGGCGAGAAGATCGGGGCTGCCCTCGAGGCCGACCGCGAAGGTCGGCAGCCGCTCGCCGCTCTCGGCGAGGTGGCGGGCGGCGATGGCCGCTATCAGCGTCGAGTCGAGGCCGCCGGAGAGGAAGACGCCGACGGGCACATCGCCCATCATCTGGCGGCGCACGGAGTCGGCGATGACCTCGCGGATGTCGATGAGATCCTGAGTCGTCGGGTCGTGCTCGGCGCGGGCCGGGACAGGAACGCGCGGCACGGCATCGGCGAACCGCACCAGCCCCCCTGCGGGGGTCCAGTAGCACCCGGGAGGGAAGGCCTCGACGCGCGGCATCAGCTCCGGGTCGAACGCGTGCATCTCGGAAGCGAACCGCATGCCGTCCTCGCCCTCGGCCCAGTAGAGCGGCTTGATGCCGACGGGATCGCGGGCGGCCACGAACGATCCGTCCGCGCCGGCGCAGAGCACGGCAAACATGCCTTCGAGCTCACCGAGCGCGCTCGGCCCCCGTGTGTCGAGCAGGTGCAGGGCAACCTCGTTGTCGGAACGCGTCGCGTAGACGCGCCCGCCGAGGTCGGCGTGCACCTCCTCGTGGTTGTAGATCTCGCCGTTGCCCACCAGCCAGCGCTCGGCGGTCGCGGTGGAGAGTGGCTGGCGGCCTCCGTCGACATCGACGATCGAGAGGCGGCGGTGGCCGAGCCAGCCACCCGCGCAGGTGACCTCTCCTTCGTCGTCTGGGCCCCGGTGGGCGAGGCGGTCGAGCATGCGCTGCGCCTCGCCGCGATGCACCGCGTTCGGGCCTCCGGCGATGCCACACATCAGGCGATGGCCGCCGCGTACGCCGGAGGGCGGCGGTCGGCGAGATGGGAGAGCTCGAGGCGGGCGCCGCGGACGGCGTCCCGCGCGTCGATCCGGGCGAGCGCGAGCCCGCTCCGCGACCCGGTGCCGGCAAGCACGCGGCCGTCGGGGCAGACCACCTTCGCCTGGCCGGGGAAGCGCAGCCGCCCGAGCCGGCCGCACTGGTTGGCCGAGACCCACACCACCTGGTTCTCCACCGCCCGTGCCTGGTCGAGGAGGTTGAAGTGCTGGACCTCGCGGTCGCGCCGCACCCGGCTGGAGGGATGGAGCCGGCAGACGGGCCACGCGGCGAGTGAGGCGATGATCTCGGCGCCGTCGAGCGTCAGGCGACGCGCCGCCTCGGGGAAGACCTTGTCGTAGCAGACGAGCATCCCCATCCGGCCGACTGGCGTGTCAAAAGCCTCGAAGTCGTCGCCCGCTGAGAACGCCGCTCGCTCGCCCGGCGGCACGTGCACCTTGCGGTGATGGCCGAGGATCCCGTCGCCGTTCAAGCAGACCGCACTCGAGTACGGCCCACCGGAGGCCGCTTCCGTGTAGCCCACGCAGATCACTGTCGGCCCGGCTATGTGCGCGAGCCGCTCGAGCACATAGCCTCGCGTCAGGGCGGGGGGTGGCTCCACGCTGACGCGCGCTCCCTCCACAGCGGGCTCGTAGACGTATCCGCCGAGCGTCGATTCCGGGAAGACGACAAGCTCGGCGCCGCGACTGCGGGCCGCGCGAACGATGCTCGCGACCTGCTCCAGACAGATCTCGACATCGCGCCCGAAGCGAGCGGACACCGCGGCGACGGCGGTTGCGGCTGGGCGTCGTCGATTGAGCACACGAGCATTGTCGGCGGTTGCGGGGCTTTCCGGGGTGGCCCGGTGTCCAAGATGCGGAGACGGAGTTTGGCCCAGCGGTCCAGACAGTGGACAGTGCGCCGGCTTCGCCGGGCTCACAGTGGACAGGGCTAGGGACAGAGCACTGTCCACTGTCCACTGTCGACTGTCCACTCGGGAAGTGCGACACTCGTCTCGTGCTCCCGCTCGCCCGCCGGCTGCTCCTGTTCGCTGCTGCCTCACTCTTGCTCGCCTTTGCCGCGCCCGCGCAGGCCGCCCCGCGCTGGCACAAGTGGCGCGGTGCTCCGACCGGCGTCTTTCGCACGGGCGCCTACAGCCGCGGGCAGCGCGAATGGATCTACACGAACGGGATCCATCAGGCCCAGGGAGCCAACACCGACGGCAAGCACCGCACGGACTACTTCACCAAGCCCGGTCCGATCGACCCGGGCTTCATGCAGCGCGACGTCTACCTCGCCGAGACGTACGACCTGTTCGGTACGCACCGCTCCACGCACAACGGCGACTACCAGCTGCCCCAAGACGCCAAGCGATACCCGGAGGGGACGGCCGATCTCGCCGAGGTGAGGCTCGCCGTTGAGGGCCGCTACCTCTACGTCCGCTTCGCGTGGAACTCCATGCCGCGGCGCGATGCGCAGATCGCCACGCTGACCTTCGCCCCGCAGGGCGCCACGCCGAGCGCGGTTGCGTGGCCGCACAACGCCCGATTGTCCTCGCGCTGGAGCTCGGCCCTGACGGTCTGGGGCACCGGCGGCGCACTGGCTCGCCGCAAGCGGCGCGAACGGCGCGTGAGTGTGCGCACCGGCAATCACGTGACCGAGGCTCGCATTCCCCTGAATCTCTTGCCACGAGCCAGCTGGACCCTCGGGGGCGGTGCCGGACTGAGCGATCCCAAAGCTAGGAGCCGCTACTGGACGGTGCCGGCCGGCAACGCGACAGCGACCGCCCCCGGCAGCCGAGGCTCTACCTCGCCGACGAACGTGTGGGACCTTCTCTTCGCCCGCGACAGGCCCTGGACATTCGACGAGTTGCGTCAGGGCGACGACTTGGCCTCGGGCTCGGTCGGCGGCGACACGGCCGCGGTCGAGCCACGCATCCTCCAGGGCGCGGTCGTGCGGGTCGCCCAGCCGCCGGCCGTCACCGGTGATCTCTCCCGCGTCTTCGAATCACGGCTCTTCCAAGGCGACGGCATCCACAAGGAGGCTGGCGCCGCCGGCACGCCCTCGGGCGGTTCGGCCAGCGAGGGCGCCAACCAGACCTTCCTTTACACGGGGCGGCGCCAGTACTACGGGATGCACGTGCCCGCGCGCTATCCCGCATCGCACGGCCGGTGGCCGCTGATCGTCTACCTCCACGGCTTCACCGGGCTCCCCGACGAGGCCTTCCACAACCCGGTGGGGCTGATCGACACAGCCGACAAGCGCGGATACATCGTCGCGACCCCGCTCGGGCGCGGCGACTACTTCTACAAGGGCCAGGGTGACCTCGACGTGCTCGAAGTGATTCGCGACGTCTCGAAGCGCTACCGGATCGACGCCGACCGGATCTACCTGATGGGTCATTCCATGGGCGGCTACGGGACCAACAACGTGGCGATGCACCATCCCGACCTCTTCGCGGCGGTCGCGCCGGCCGAGGGCACCGACTCGATCCCCCTGCACGCCAACCTGCGCAATCTGCCGTGGTTCGAGATGAGCGCGGAGGAGGATCTCGACACCGGTGCGAAGGACGCCCGCTCCCTCTACGGCAAGTTGTCGGCCGACGGCTACGACGCGACGCTGCTCGTGTACAAGACGAAGATCCACGAGTACTCGTCGATCTACGACACGCTGCCCCGGCTCTTCGGCTTCTTCGGTGCCCACCGGCGGGTGCGCGATCCCGGCATCGTGACCTGGACCCGGCCCGGGGGCGACATGCCCAGAGTCGGCGTGCGCTACGACGGCGCCTACTGGCTGCGCGGGGTGCGTTCGGCGGCGGGAGCGACCGCGCAGGTCACCGTCACCTCGCGGGCGATCAGCCACCGGCTCGATTCTCCCGGCGCGTCCGCCCGCACCGACCGGACGGTCGACGAGGGCGGCCCCACGGGCCGCACCCTGGCAGAGCTCACCCAGACGGTCCCCGCGCGCACACCGTTCGTGAGCCTCGCCAACGCGCTCGAGGTCAGCGCGACCGGCGCCTTGGCGCTCAGCGCCGACCTGCGCCGCGCGCGCCTCGTGGTGGCCCGCGGCAAGGCGCTGAACGTCACGGTCGTGGCGGATCGCTCCCTGCGCCTGGCGCTGAACCACGTCGCCGGGCGCCGCGTCTCGGTCTCCGTGGACGGTCATCCCGCGCAGATCGTCAGGCTGCGGCGGGGGACGGCCTCCCTGCTCGTCTCCTCGGGTCACCACACGCTGCGAGTGGCTCCGCACCGCTGAGCCCCCGTACGTACGGGGGCGCGGCCCGTGTGTGAATACGGTTGGCATCGTCTCCCACCGGGTACTCCCGTCGGCGATCGAGACTAGGATGGGCCCATCGCTGCCGCGCTTGACCGTGGCTGAGGAAGCCCAACGCGAACCCGGCAGGAGAACGATGAGCACGACAGTTCCGGCGGCCCTGGCCGCCCCGAAGGCCAAGTCCGCGCCCGAGAAGCCCTTCTGGCGGGAGGCCATGGCGCCTTACGCCAAGCCGCACGTCGGGCGCAGCATGCTCGACATCGCGACGTCGGTCGTGCCGTACATCGCGCTGTCGGTGCTCATGTACCTCTCGCTCGACGTCTCCTATGTCCTGACGCTGGCGATCGCCGTGCCCGCCGCCGGCTTCCTCGTGCGCACCTACATCCTCTTCCACGACTGCACGCACGGGTCGTTCATGCCGACCAAGCGCGCGAACAACTGGTTCGGCGTCTTCTTCGGTCTCTTCGTGTTCTCGAACTTCGCGAGTTGGCGCCACAACCACGCGATCCATCACGCGACGTCGGGCGACCTCGATCGCCGCGGCATCGGTGACGTGCCGACGATGACCGTCGCGGAGTACCGCGCCCTGCCCGCCAAGGGCCGCCGGCTCTACCGGCTGATTCGCAACCCGCTGATCCTCTTCGGCATCGGACCGATCTACTCGCTGGTGGTGCAGCCACGCCTGTACTCGCGCTCGGCGCGCCCGCGCATCAAGCGCAGCGTGATCCTCACCAACCTCGCGCTCGCCGTGCTGGTGGGCGGCCTCGTCTACCTCATGGGCTGGCAGGACTACCTGCTCGTGCAGGTGCCGACGATCATGTTCGGCGGCGCGGCTGGCATCTGGCTCTTCTACGTCCAGCACCAGTTCGAGGACGTGTACTGGGAGAACGCCGATAACTGGACCTACGCCGACGCGGCCCTTCAGGGCGCGTCCTATCTGAAGCTGCCGAAGGTGCTCCAGTTCTTCTCGGGCAACATCGGCCTGCACCACGTGCACCACCTGAGCGCGCGTATCCCGAACTACAACCTGCAGCGCGCCCATGACGAGAACCCGATCTTCCACGACGTGCCCACTCTGAGCCTCATGGACGGCATGCGCACCCTGCGCCTCAAGCTCTACGACGTGGAGCGCGGGCGCATGGTGGGGTACGCGGAGGCGATGTCCTCCGATCGGGTCACTCGTACCGATTCATCGCCGAGCGACACGGTCGCACCGGCGCGCAACTGAGCGCCGCGACGCGTCTCGACCGCGCCGTCCACCTGCACAGCTCCCTCTTGTAGTAGCGCCTTGGCCTCGGCTCCGGAATCGGCCAGACCGGCCAGTTTCAAGAGCTGACCGAGCCGGATCGTCTCCTCGCGGATGGGGACTTCACGCACGGCTACTGGATGATGCCCGAGTAGGCCGGCGGGGTCACTCGGCTATTATCTCGTTGCACATGCACACGACTTCTCCGGCCTCCCTTGAGCTGGCGGCCGACCGGTCGTCTTATGGAATGACGGGTTCGTGAGCGTTCGCGCCGGCACCGGCGAGGCCGCTGACACGGACTCCGAGCCGCTCTTCGTCTCGTTCCCGGAGCTCGACGGCGACCACCCGGACCAGGACGCCGAATGGTGTGAGGTGGGTGAGGACGGCGACCGCCGCCGCATCCGCTTCCACGACTACCACGAGATCTACGCGATCCCGGGGCTCTACGAGCGGATCTTCCGCGATCACCTGCATTGCCAGTCCCCCCAAGTGGTCGCCGGTCTCCTGGGCGAGCAGGTCCGTCGCGCCGGCATCGACCCGCAGGACCTGCGAGCGCTCGACGTCGGAGCCGGCAACGGCATGGTGGGCGAGGAGCTCGACGCACTGGGCATAGGCGCGATCGTGGGGATCGACATCATCCCCGAGGCCGCCGAAGGCGCCCGGCGCGACCGTCCCGACGTCTACGAGGACTACCTCGTCGAGGACCTGACGGACCTCGCCGACGAGGCTCGTGAGCGGCTGACCGACCTCAACTGCATGACGACCGTCGCCACGCTCGGGTTCGACGACATGCCGACGGCCGCATTCGAGGGCGCGTTCGGGCTCATCGAGCCCGGCGGGTGGGTCGCCTTCACCATCAAGGAAGACTTCCTCGGTCACTCCGACGAGACGGGCTTTCACCGGATGATCACCGAGATGCTCGCCAGCGGAGCGATGGAGGAGCGCGCGCGCCGCCGCTACCAGCACCGGCTCTCGATCTCCGGCAAGCCTTTGCACTACGTGGCGATCGTCGCCACTAAGCGCGCTTCTTCTTAGCTCTCGAGGCGCGCGGGTCGAGCGTGTCTGCGGGCGGGTCCTATCAGAGGTCCCTGACCCGTTTTCGCTTACGCGAAAATCGGCAGTAGGACCACTGCCACCCGCCCGATCGGCCTCGCCGGCGCTCGAGTGGCGAGTTGACGCGCCGCATAGCGAGGGCAACTCGCCACTCGCGAATCCTGGGCCGCGAGCGAGCTTCCCGCGGCGCTGGTCACCCGGTCTCCTTCCTAGAGCTGAGCTAACCGCAGCGTAAGCGCCCATCGCCCTGACGGCGCACCGCCACGCACCATCTTCTAGTCTCTGACCGGTGAGAGCGCGTAGAAGCCTGACCGCGGCACTGCTGGCTGCCTTTCTCGTCGCCGCCGTCGCCCTGGCCGTGCCAGCCATCGGCCGCCCACCGGCTGCCAAGCAGGCCGCCCATCACCCCGACCGCTCGCTCCACGCCGTGATCCGCAGGACTCCGCACGGCATCCCGAACATAGAGGCGCGCAGCTACGCGGGGCTCGGCTATGGCTACGGCTATGCGTTCGCCCAGGACAACCTGTGCGTGATGGCGGACGACTACGTGACCGTCAACGGGCAACGCGCCCAGTACTTCGGCCCCGGCGGCACCTATGCGCAGCGTGGCAACGGGGTGGACACGAACAACCTCGACTCGGACTTCTTCTGGAGGCAGATCGGCGACAGCAAG
This sequence comes from Solirubrobacterales bacterium, assembly GCA_038200435.1. Classification (GTDB taxonomy): domain Bacteria; phylum Actinomycetota; class Thermoleophilia; order Solirubrobacterales; family Solirubrobacteraceae; genus JBBPXY01. Next base: position 9,734 of record JBBPXY010000085.1, on the reverse strand, counting down.
AAGATCGAGCAGCTGCTCGCCCGCAAGGCGCCCAACGGTCCCAAGCAGGAGGTGCGCGACGGAGTGAGGGGCTACGTCGCCGGCTGGAACCGCTACCTGCACGATGTCGGCGGCTCCAAGGGTGTCCCCGACAAGAGCTGCCGCGGGAGGGCCTGGGTGCGTCCGATCACCGAGAAGGTTGCCTACCGCCGCCTCTACCAGCTGGTGCTGCTCGCCAGCGGCGACGTGGCCATTCCCGGCATCGCGCAGGCCAAGCCGCCGACCCCGCCGCTCGACGGCATCCTCGGGCCGAAGAAGCTCTCGAACCAGCAGACGGCTGAGGGGCTGGCTCGCAAGCTCCCACTCAAGACCATCGGCTCCAACGCCGTGGCGATCGGCCGCAAGGGATCGCGCGATCACAAGCACGGGGTACTCCTGGGTAACCCGCACTTCCCGTGGAAGGGCACCGAGCGCTTCTACCAGGCGCACCTCACGATCCCGGGGAAGTTGGATGTATCCGGAGTCTCCCTCTTCGGCGTGCCGATCGTCCTTATCGGCCACACGAAGTCGATGGCGTGGAGCCACACGGTTTCGACCGCCTTCCGCTTCACGCCCTACCAGCTGACCCTGGTGCCGGGCTCACCGACCTCCTACGTGTACGACACCAAGACGCTGAAGATGACCAGCCGCAAGGTCACGGTGCTCTCCAAGGAGAGCGGGACGCTCAAGCCGATGACCCGCACGCTCTACTCCTCGCGCTTCGGCGCCATCTTCAACTCGCTGGTCGGTACTCCGCTGCCGTGGACGCCCACGACCGCGTTCGCGCTGCGCGACGTCAACGCCGACAACTTCCGGATCTTCAACCACTTCCTCGACACGAACCGCGCCCAGTCGGCCCCGCAGGAGCTCCGCATCCTCAAGAAGTACCAGGGCATCCCGTGGGTCAACACGATCGTGTCCGACCGAGCCGGCCACGCGCTCTACGCCGACATCGGCGCGGTGCCCAACGTGAGCAACGCGAAGGCCCAGGCGTGCAACACCGCCGTCGGCACGGCGACCTTCCGGCTCCTCGGCCTACCGGTGCTCGACGGGTCGCGCTCGTCGTGCAACTGGGATAACGACTCCGACGCAGCCGCGCCGGGGATCTTCGGTCCCAAGCACCTGCCGGCGCTCTACCGCTCGGACTACGTGACGAACTCCAACGACTCCTACTGGCTGTCGAACCCGCACCAGCCGCTGACCGGCTTTGCGCGCATCATCGGCGACGAGGCGACGCCGCGCAGCCTGCGCACCCGCATCGGGCTGATCATGACCCAGGCTCGCGTAGACGGGTCCGACCACCGCGGGAAGGCCGGCTTCACCCGGCAGGACATGCAGAACATGGTCTTCTCCGATCGCCAGTACGCGGGCGAGCTCACGCGGAATGCGCTGGTTGGCATGTGCAAATCCTTCGCCGGCAGCGCGCCGACTTCGTCCGGACCTCCGCAAGCGACCGGCAACGCGTGCGACGTGCTCGCACACTGGGACCTGCATGAGAACGTGGGCTCACGCGGGGCGATCCTCTTCCGCCGCTTCTGGACGCACGCATCGGCGGCCACGCCGTCCCCGTTCTCCGACCCATTCTCAGCCTCCGACGCCGTGCACACCCCGCACACGCTGAACACGAACGACCCGATGGTGCGTACGGCCCTCGGCGACGCGATCGCCGACCTACGGGGGGCGAACATCCCACTCGACGCGACCGTCGGCTCCGTGCAGCGGGTGACGCGCCGCGGGCGCCGGATCCCGATACACGGCGGCACGGCCGACCCGAACGGTCAGTTCAACGCGATATACGCGCCGTTCAGGGCGGGCAAGGGGTTCTCCGAACCGGAGGACGGCTCCTCGTTCGTGCAGGCCGTCACGTGGCACAACTCGCACTGCCCCGACGCGCGGACCATCCTCACCTACTCGCAGTCGACCAACCCGAGCTCGCCGTTCTTCTCCGATCAGGCCTCGCTCTTCAGCCGCAAGCAGTGGGTGCCCGACCGCTTCTGCCGCGCCGATGTGCTTCGGGTGACCAAGTCGACGACGACGCTGCGCCAGGGCTCACGCACGCGGGTCACTCACCCGCGGCGCCGCCCTCACCACTAGCCGCAGCTCGGGCCGAGGGCTCGGTCGCCGGTGAGCGGAGCGTCTCCGGGCGCAGCTCGGCCATGCCGGCGGCGAAGTCCTCCTGAGCCTCGAAGCCGAGCACGTCCTTCGCGAACGTGGTCGACGCGAAAACATGGCGTACATCGCCGAGGCGCCACTCGCCCGTCACGACAGGTCGCGGGGCGCCTGCGGCGGCGGCGTCGGCCAGCGCGCCCGCCATCTCACCGACGGTGCGCGGGTGTCCACTGGCGATGTTGAACACGCCCGGGATCGGCTGGGGCGCAAGGAGCGCGCGCACGTTCGCGCGTGCCACGTCACGGACGTGGACGAAGTCGCGCATCTGGCCGCCGTCTTCGAAGACGCGCGGCGCGCGGCCGGCGGCGAGTGCGCTGGCGAAGATCGCCGCCACGCCGGAGTAGGGGGTATCGCGCGGCATCCGCGGCCCGTAGACGTTGTGGTAGCGCAGCGCGGTCACCGGCACGCCGGTCTCGCGCGCGAACCACGCACACAGGTGCTCCTGATGCACCTTCGTGGCGGCGTAGACGTTGCGCGGATCGAGGGGGGCCTCCTCGGTCACCGGGTCAGCGGCCAGAGGGGCGCCGCACTCGGGGCACGTAGGCTCGAAGCGGCCGGCGCGCAGTTCGTCGGGGAGCCGGGCCGGAGCCGGTAGCGGCCCGTGAGCGGAGCAGTGGTAGCGGCCCTCGCCGTAGACGACCATCGAGCTCGCGAGCACGAGGCGCTCGACCTCCGGGCGGCGCGCCAGCGCCCGCAGCAGGACGGCAGTCCCCAAGTCGTTGTGGGAGACGTAGTCCTCGACGTCGGAGGCGTCGGTGCCGAGGCCGACCATCGCCGCCTGATGGCAGACGGCCGTGACACCCTCGAGGCAGCGCTCCACCGTGCTCTCGTCGCGCACGTCGCCGACGACGAGCTCGGCCTCGGACGGCAGGTAGGCGGGTGGTGCGGCATGCGCGCCGGGGAGCAGCAGATCGAGGATCCGGACGGGCCGCCCCTCGGCGAGGAGCTCGTCGGCGATGTGCGAGCCGATGAATCCGGCGCCGCCGGTGACGAGGAACATCTGGGGTCCACCGTAACGGCCGGGCGCGAGGGCGTGACTCCTAGAGTCCCGCGCATGCCCGACGTGATCCTTCCCGTGCTCGACGAAGCCGCGGCCCTACCGTGGGTGCTCGGCCGCATGCCCGCGGGCTACGTCCCGATCGTCGCCGACAACGGCTCCACGGACGATTCGGCCGCGGTGGCCCGGCGCCTCGGCGCGCAGGTGGTGAGCGAACCCCGCCGGGGCTTCGGCGCCGCGTGCTTCGCCGGACTGGCCGCGGCCAGCTCCGACGTCGTCTGCTTCATGGACTGCGACGGATCGCTCGATCCGCACGACCTGCCCACGGTCGTAGCGCGTGTAGCGGAGGGCGAGGCCGATCTGGTGCTCGGTGCCCGGCGGGCCGAGCCGGGGGCATGGCCGTGGCACGCCCGCGTCGCCAACGCGGCGCTGACCGCCGAGCTGCGCCGTCGTGGCGGGGTGCGGCTACGCGACCTGGGTCCGATGCGAGCCGCGCGGCGCGAGGAGCTGCTTGCGCTGGGCATCGCCGACCGCCGCTTCGGCTGGCCGCTCGAGATGGTAGTCCGCGCCGCCCGCGCGGGCTGGCGCATCGAGGAGCTGCCGGTTGACTACCGCGCTCGCACGGGCCGCTCAAAGGTGACGGGGACAGTCCGGGGAACCGTGCGGACCGTCCGCGACATGGCCGCCGTGCTGCGGTAGCTCACGGGTCGATCACCTGCACGACTCCGGCGATCTTTCCCGTGACGAAGACGCGGCCGGTGGTGCGATCGACCGCGACCGTGTCGGGCTGCTGCACCGTTGGGAAGGTGCGCAGGACGTGCGGGCGACCGTGCGCCGGAAGCTCGACGAGCTGATTGGCACCCGGCAGGGTCACCCACAGCCGCGCACGGGCAGAGTCGAGGGCGATGCCGTACGGCCCACCGGGCAGGCGAAGGCGACGGTCGAGCTCGATGCGAGGGCGCAGCGTGTAGACCAGCAAGCTGTCGCCCGACGTGTCGGTCACGTAACACGGCCCGCCGTCCAGGCACGCGATGTGAGTTGGGCCGACTCCCGCCGTTACGCGGTCGGTGCGGCGCAGCGTCGTCGAGTCGAAGAGCTCGAGCACGCGCTCGCGCACCGACACGACAGCCACGCGGCTGCCTTGTTCAATTGCGGCGAGCCCACCCGGCTGAAGTGCGACGGGGAAGGTCTTCGTCACGCGGGCGCCCTCGAGCACCGAGATCGAGTTGCCGAGCTCGTTACCCGCGAAGACCCGGTCGCGCGCCACCGTGAGGTCGTGAGGCTGGCGGCCCACCCGCACCTCGCTCACCGGGCGGCCCCGAGGGAGTCCGACGCGAATAACCGTTCCGGCCGGCTCTGCGGGCACGAGAACGGGGCCGCCGGCGCGCTCGAGCCCGAGGTGGCGGGGCGCGCCACTCAGGCGGATCGTCGTGCGCAGCCGGAGGCGCCGGCCGTCGAGAAGAGCCAGGCCGTCAGGTTCGTGCAGCCCGACCGCCACGGTTCCAGTCAGCGGGTCGGCGACGATCCCCTCCGGGCGGTGGCCGATGCGGACGATCACTCCCGCCGGCGCGACGCGGGGTGGCGGCGAACGTGGCGGCTCGGCCGCCGGAGGCAGTTCGGAGGGCGAAGCCGAGCCGCAACCGCCGAGAGCGACTCCGAGCAGCGAGCTGAAGGCAACGAGCCGTCGCATTGGTCCCAACAGCTTCCCACGTAAGGTCTCTCGGCATGGCTGCGTCGCGTCTGACTCGAATCGCCGCGGCCGTTGCGGCGCTCACCATCGCTGTCGGTCTGATCGTTCGCGCTGCCGGCGGAGAGCTCGGAGCGGCGCTGCCGCCGTTTGTCGAAGGGTGGGATCCGCGGCTGCATCCGCTCGCCCTGGTGAGTGCACTCGTGCTCATCGCGGCGGCCTGGGTCGCGCCGCGCACGCTCGGAGCGTCCTGGCGCCCGGCGGCCTTCGGGCTGTGGCTCTTCGCCCTGGCGCTGGGGCTGGGGCTAGCTCTTAGCCTGGTGCGCAAAGGCACACACGGCTGGTTCGAGATCTTCGACCTCTCGCCGCGGGGCTCGTTCGAGGCCGGCAACGAGTATCTGCCCGCACTCCCCGCGCTGTCGCACGGCTCTCTGTACTTTCTCGACCGATTCTCCGAGCTCGTCCGCGCGCTGCCCGTCAACGGCGCGGGGCATCCGCCCGGCATGTTGCTGCTGCTTCACGGTCTCGGCATCCGGACGGCGCGGGGGATGGCCGCGCTCTGCCTCGGCGTCGGTGCGCTCGGCGCGCCGGGGACCTACCTGCTCACACGCGCCCTGCACGGTGAAGGGACCGCCCGGGTGGCCGGGACCCTCTTCGCCTTCTCGCCCGCGGTACTGCTCGACGGAACGACGTCGGCCGACTACCTCTACGCCGCGCTGGGAGTCGGCGCGGCCTGCTTGCTCATCCGCCGGGGACTTGCCGGCCGCGCGCTCGGCACGGTCGCGCTCGCGGTCGGCGCGTTCTTCTCGTGGGCCCTGCTGGCCCTGGGGTTCTGGGTGGTGCTCGTGACGTGGCGCCGGGAGGGACTGCGTCCTGCACTCCTTCTGGGTGTCGGCTGTGCGGTGGCGGTAATCGCGCTGAACGCCGTCCTCGCCCTGGCCACCGGCTACGACCCCGTTGGCGCGCTGGCCGCCACGAACGACGTGTATCGGCACAGCATGGCCACGATGCGCCCGTACGCGTTCTGGATATTCGGGTCGCCGGTCGCCTGGGGAGTGACGCTCGGCATTCCCATAGGCGTTTACGCGCTGCGGGCGCTGGCCAAGCGCGATCCCGCGGCTTTTGCTCTCGCCGTGACGATCCTGGCCGCCGCCGTGCTTGGCTTCACCAAGGCGGAGACCGAGCGGATCTGGCTGATGTTCGTGCCGCTCGCCTGCGTTGCCGCGGCCGCGGCAATACCCGCGGCGCGCGCCCGCCCCGTGGTATGGGCGCTGGCAGCCCAGGCGGCGATAACCCAGGTCCTCTTCGACACCATCTGGTAGAAGGTGCCGCGCGACGCGCCCAGGAGCGGCATACTCGAGTCGATGGCTTCCGAGGGCGATACAGGCAGGGTGCTCCCCATCCTCCGCCACCGCTGGGCGCTCCTGGCGCTCGTGTTGCTGCTCGGAGTCGGCGTGACCGGCTCCGCGCTCGCGCTGCGCGGGAACCGGACAGCGCGAGCGAACGTGCCGCCCACGCGCGCGGCCGCGGCCACGGTGTCGGCGCCCGCGGCCGCGGCCGATCCCCTTCCGGCTCCCCGGCCTCGCTCTGTCGAGCCGCAGGCCGGCGTGCAGCCGGCCTCGAGCGACACGGCTGAGAAGTCGCCCGAGTCCGAGCCCGCCGCCCCGCCGGAGAAGCTGCCCCAGCCCGTCAGCGACGCGGAGATCCGCCGGGAGCTCAAGCAGAGCGGATTGACGGCAGGTGCGCGCGCGAGAGTCAACGCGGACGGCCTCGCCGTGGCTCCGGCCGACGCTCCGGCCCCGGTGCAGCAGGTCATCGAGGCGGGTAACAAGATCGCCAAGCTGCCCTACCGCTTCGGTGGCGGCCACGCCACTTTCGTCGACACGGCGTACGACTGCTCGGGATCCCTGTCCTACGCTCTCGCGGCTGCTCGCCTGGTGGGAGCCACTATGGATTCGACAACGCTCTCGCGCTGGGGTGACGCCGGACCGGGGCGCTGGATCACCGTGTATTCGAACCCGGGCCACACGTTCATGATCATCGCCGGCGTGCGCTTTGACACCAGCAGCCGCGGCGTCGGGGGCTCGCGCTGGACGAACGCGTCCCGCTCCACCGCGGGCTTCGTCGCGCGCCACCCGCCCGGGTTGTAGGCCGCCCCGCTCTGCGCTTAGCGGCGGCGCGCGGCGAGCTTCACGTTGACGGGGCTGTTGACCGGCCGTATCGAGTCGGCGCCCGGCCGCTGGGCGGACACGACGAGGGTGTAGCCCCGCTTCACCCTCCGCGGCTTCGAGACGTGCCCCAGCCGGCACCGCCCGCGCGACAGCCCCCGCTTCGCCCGCGACAGGCTCAGGCCGTTGAGGTCAGGGACGATGCAGGCCTTGGCCGTGCGCAGCGTCCGGTCGGCGCCGTAGGCGGCTTCGCCCTCCGAGACGACGACGAGGCGGTAGTGGTAGATGCGATTCGGCTCGAGCTCGCCGACGGAGGCTTTGTGAGAGCGCGATCCGGACGCCGGCCCGAACTCGGCGTTCGCGGTGCGCTGCCCGAAGCCGATGGCGCCGAACTGGAAGTAGGCCCGGGCGGGGCGCCCGTGCGAGTCGAGCGCGCCGGAGAACGTCGCGTGTGTGGCGCCCACGCCGGTCGCGGCCGTTGTCGAGCCCACCAGGGCGAGCGGCCGCTCGAAGGCCCCGATGTCGGGCAGCGTGCCGGGAGTCGGCAGCGTGTACCCGTCAAGATCGAGCAAACCGATGGCCGGGTCGGCGAAGCCGGCGTCGACCCCCGGCGCGCCGGGGCGGGCGTGGAAGTCCCCGTTGTCGGTATCCAGCAGCCTGGGATCGATTCCCGCCGTCTGGTTGCCCAGGCCAGCGGTGATGACCGCGCCCGGGCTCGAGATGGCGGTCGCGCGGTAGTTCGAATGGTCCACGAAGATCGACGCGCGTTGTGGCCCGCCGGTTCCGCTCTGACCGAACGCGAACAGGTCGAAGCCGTCGCCGCGAGCTATGACGTTGCGCAGGCTCAAGGCCGGGGACGTCCCCGTCGAGCAGTCGGGCACGGCGCACGAGCCGACAGCGACGACCGCGATGGAGTCTGTCGTCGGCGTCCACACCGTGTCGTCACGCAAGATCGCCACGGGCTTGGCGCCGCCCTCCCCCGTCAGCGAGCCGAGCTGCACCCCGAGGGACTTCTCCGAGCCGGGTCGTGCCCACACGACGCTGTCGCGGAGGATGTCCTTGTCTCCGACGGTCACGAGTGGAGCGCCGTCCGAACCGCCGCCGGCGCGTTCGACGAACAGGTTCTCGAGCGTGACTCCTGCGGTGTGCGGGTCGACGTTGCTGTCGATCACGCGGCTGCCCGAGCGCTGCCGGATCCGGAGGAACTGAAGCTTCGCGCCGTCGGCGACCGAGACCAGGGGGCCGCCGCTCGTGCCCACGAGCAGGGGGGGCGAGCCGACCGGCCCGTGGACCGTCACGCCGGCGGGCACGATGAGGCCGCCACCAACGTCGTAGGTGCCGGGTACGACGACAACGTCGTCAGCCGTCGCGGCCTGCGCGAGCCCGGAGTGGATCTCGCACGGTGTCGCGACGCACGTTCCGCTCGTGATGCCCTGAGGTGCGACGATCCGGGTGCTTGCCGCAGACGCCGTCGCGGGTGCGGCGGCGAAGAAGGCGAGAAGGAGGGGCAGGAGGGTGCGGCGGCTCATATGACGACGGACGGTAGCGGCCGCTTTGGCGGCACGCGCCGCCTTCGCCGGATGGCGTGCTTGAATTGCCTCGATTGCGGGGAATACCCGTTCAACTCGACTTTGGAGGTGGGGTATGGCCAGAGGCATCGTCGGACTGCTCATCGTCGTCGCGATCGTGCTGTTTCTCGCGAAGGTCGCGATCGCCGGCGGCATCATCGGCGCCATCGCGCTGATCCTGCTCGTGCTCGTGCTGCTGGGGAGGATCTAGCCGCGCGTCACAGCGCTAAGCCGAGACGATGCGGCCAGCCTGATACTGGCAGTAGAGGTGACCGATGAGAGCTTCGGTCACCTGCGGGTCGAACTGCGTGCCCGCGCTCTTCGAAAGCTCCCTGACCGCGTCGCTGTGGGGCATGGCGGCGCGGTAGGGGCGGTCGGAAGTCATCGCGTGGTAGGCGTCGCACGCGAGAATGATGCGGCTGCCGATCGGGATGGCCTCACCGGCGAGCCCGTCGGGGTAGCCGCCACCGTCCCACCGCTCGTGCTCGTGCCGGACGATCCGGGCGATCGAGCCGAGTCCCGGCACGGCACGCAGGATCCGCTCGCCCACGACGGGGTGTTGCAGCATCAACTGCCATTCGTCGTCGTCGAGCTTGCCCGGCTTATGCAGGATCGCGTCGGGGATCGCCACCTTGCCGATGTCGTGGAGCAGAGCGGCGGCGCGGATTCGGTCGATGTCATCGGCCGGTAGCCCGACGTTGCGGGCGACCTCGCCCGACAGGTCAACGACGAACTCAGAGTGATCCGCCGTGTAGGGATCGCGTTCGGCGAGGGCCATCGCGAGCGCCTCGATGGCTTCCCGCGGCTTGGACTTCTCACCGGCGTTGGCCGCACCCGTCGCGGCCAGCACCTCGATGCGAGCCCCGCCGGCGCCGCGGGCCCGGCCAAGCGCCTCTCCGGCCCGGTCGAGCAGGCGCTCGGCTCCGCCAATCGGGCACAGCTCGGCGATGCCGATGGAGGCGGAGACCGACGCGTGCGCGCCGATTTCGAGCACCTCGAGCTCGAGCAGGATGCGCGCGAAGCACTCGCGGGCGGCCGGCGCATCCGTCTCCGGCATGAGCACGGCGAACTCGTCGCCGCCGCTGCGGCAGACCAGGTCGACGCTGCGCGTGAACGTGCGCAGCGTT
>JBBPXY010000084.1:0-39035 GCA_038200435.1 Solirubrobacterales bacterium | reverse complement strand
GAGCAACTGCGCTCCCGTCTCAACCGGATGGTCGCTGACGGTTTGCTCACGCGCCAGCGCTACCGCGAGGTGCCGCCGCGGGTCGACTACGAGCTCACCGAGCGCGCGCAGGAGCTCATGCCTGTCCTCGGCGCACTCGCGCGCTGGGGTCACGATTGGGCCTGGGGCGTCCCGCGCGAAGGTGAGGCCATCGACGTCGGAGCCATCTTCCGTCTTGCCCCGGGTCTCTTGAGCCCCGCGCGATCACTGCGCGGCACCACGGAGCTGGTGGTCACAGACCGGCTGAAGGACGGCTCGACGTGCCACTACACGCTCGTGACGAGCAGCGGCCGCGTGCAGATCTTCGAGCGCCCCAGTCCCGACGCCGAGGTGCGCGTCACGGCCGATGAGGCCACCTGGGTGCGCGCGCTCGGCCCCGACGCCGACCGCGGCGGCCTGGCCGTTGAGGGCGACGGCCGGCTGGCCGGCGCGCTGCTCGACGGGCTCGTGGGCGGTGCCGCAGGCGCCGCCTCTCAAGCAGCCTGAGCTTCCTCTGTCGGGCCCTAGGGCGACGGGGGAGGACACCCCCGGCCACACAACGACGGTGGACTGGCTGGCGCCGCTGGCTAGCCCGGGCCGGGCTTGTAGTGGCGCTGCCCGACGTTCGGGAAGGCGCCAGGCCCGTGCGGGAACGTCTGACCGGGGTAGTGGTTAATGGGGGAGCCGGGCCGGTCGACGTGGCAGCCGGGGTTGTCCTGCGGCGGGGTGCCCACCTTGTTGGGCCCGTGGCTCGATCCGGTCGGATCGTTCCTGCAGTCCCACTGCGGGAAGATCCGGTACTTGCCACCGTTAGGTCCGGCCAGACCGAGCGGAGGCAGGTAGGCGTTGCCGCGATTCTGCGGACGACGCGACCCTTGAACGGCCGACTCGGGGCCCACCGGACCGAATTGACGCAGGTAATGACCGCAGATCTTGACACCGGGGGGCGCGGCACCGGCCGGGCAGGGTACGCCCCTGCCGTTGTCCGACGGCGTGAGGGCGGCAAGCCCGGTGGCACCCTCGGAGATGAAGTCCGATACGCGATGCTGGTTCTGCTCGAGGTACTGGAGGATCGGGTTGAGCTGCTCGAGGAAGGGCCCGAGCGCGCCGAGCGTGGGCTTTGCCCCCCGCAGGATGTCGCGCAGAGCCGGCAGCCCCGTGCGCGAGATGCGAATCAGCGGATCGAGATGGATGAAGAGGGCGCGCAGGTCGGGCGCGAGGCGCCGCACCGACTGCAGCGTCGGGACGAGGTCGCGCGCCACCGGCCGCAGGTCCTTGATGAGCGGATCGGTGTCGATCGCGAAGGTCTGGAGGCGCGCGAGCGTGGACTTCGACTCGTCGAGGAACGTCGGGAAGACCTGGAAGGTGTCGGCGAGCTGGCGGTTCTTGGCCGCCGTCTGGCCGAACACGTTGGCCGAGTTGACGATGAGGTTGCGCAGCTGGCCCTGGTTGCGGGCGAGCGCGCTGAAGACGACGCCCGTGTTGGAGATCAGTCCGCGGACGGCCTTCTTCTGGGTGTCGAGCACGCGGGTCAGCGAAGTGCCGTCGGTGACGAACGAGGGCAGGTTGCCGAGCACCGAGTTGAGGTTCTGGTCGTTGCCCTTGACAGCTTGGGCGAGGCTCTGCTGCCAGGTCCGGAAGGCCTGTCGCGTCTTCGGGTCGAAGGCTTGGAAGATCTCGTCGAGCTCGACCGTCGGCGCGACCTTGCTCCGCAACATCCATCCGCCTTCGGGGATGTCGCCGGCCGACTTGCGGCCGGGGGTCACTTCGATGTAGGTCTCGCCGAGCAGCGTCTTCTGACGCAGGATCGCGCGTGAGTCCTTGTGCACCGGCGCGTACTTCGCACGGAGCTCCATCTCGGCCACGGTGCGGTTGCCCTGCGGATCGAGCGTCTTCTTGACCACCTTGCCGACCGACACGCCGGAGATCCGCACGTCGGCCTGGAGCGCGAGCTGCGTGGCCTCGGGGAACGACGCCTTGAACCGGTACCCCTGGGACTTGAGCGGCACGGCGCCGCCGAAGGAGAGCCACAGGAACAGCAGCAGGCCGAAGCACGAGAGCGCGAAGAGCACCATCGTGAGGATGCGGGCGACTGAGGGAGCTTGCTTTTGCATGGTCTAAGAAGTCTCTACTTGCACAGTGCGGGGGAAACGACGTTGTTGAAGGCGAGCAGCCCCAGCCCCTGAGTCGGTCCGAGGGGCGAGTTACCAGAGATGAGCTCCTTGATCGTCGAGCAGCCCAGTGTCAGGAAGAGGGGACGCCATCCGCCCGCGGCGTCGTTCATCGAGAAAAGCTGCAGCCCCTGATGGTTGATCCACGCGAGCCAGAACAGGTAGCCCTTGGACGCTGTCGGGTCGCCCGTCTTGTCAGGACCGTAGGGGTTGTAGCCGAGGTCGTTGAACAGGTGGTTCAGGACCACGAACGAGCGCTTGAGGTCGGGAGTGGCCGTCGCGAGGTTGCGGGCCGCCGGGCGCAGGTCACGCACGAGCGGGCGCACCTCGCGCACGAAGGGGCGGATCTGGTCGCGCACAACCGGCGTGGTCGGCTTGGCGAAGGCGGCGACCGCGCGGTTGGCGGCCGGGATCGACTGCGCGACCGGGATGAGGTTGCGCGCGGCCGGCCCGAGCGTCTGGGCGAAGCTCTGCACCTTGCCCAGCGTGCTGGTGGTCTGCTTGAGCGCTCCCGGGAGGTCCCCGACGGCGCGGCGGATCGAGCCCTGCTCAGCCGCGAAGGAGCGGAAGACGGCCGCCGAGGAATCCACGAGCGAGGTCAGGTCGCCCTTCTTCTGGGCCAGCGCGCCGTTCAGCGTATGCAGCGAAGTGACGAGGCGGCGCAGGGCGACCCGGCGCGTTGCGACGGCCTTGGACAGACGGGCGAGCTCGTAGTGGGTTGGCTCGAACCGGCGGAACACCGCGGCGAGATCGCCGCCACGGCCCTGCAGGCCGGCGCCAGCGCCGTTGACGAGCAGCTGGAGGTAGGCACGCGAGTCGCCATCGAGCGCCGCGAAGATCTCGTCGGGGTTGACATCTGGAGCCGTGTGCTTGACCGGCATCACCCAGTTCTCCTTGGCGACCGGAGCCTGCTTGCCCGTCGGGTTGGGGACGACCTCGATGAACATGTCCTTGAGGCCGGTCTTCGGGCGCAACAATGCGGTCGCGTCGGTGTGGATGGTGTCTTTGTACGGGTGATCGATGTCGAGCGAGACGACCGCCTTGCCGTCCTTGAGAGCGACCTTCTGGATCTCGCCGACCTTCACGCCCGAGATCCGCACGGTCTGACCCTGGCCGGGCGTGACTGCCTGCGCCGTGCCGAACTCGGCCTTCAACTGGAACGGCTTGCTCTCGATGAACGGGAAGCGCAGCCTCTCCTTGTGGAGGATGAACGCGGAGACTCCCAGCGCGAGGATGACCAGGAAGACGATCGCCGCGAAGTCCTTACCGCGTTTGCGGATGGTGGTCATCATCGCCCGGTCACCGATCCGATCTGGGGGGTGCCCGCTGGTCCGGATGGCTTCGCCTTCGTCTTCGCCTGCGCCTCGCGCATCGACTTGACAAGCGCCTCGAACTTCTTCGCTGCCGGCTTTAAGGAGGTCGCTGTGCCGACCGTCGGCGGGGCGGGGCCCAGCGGCGTATCGAGCTTGGGAGCAGTTTGCGTCTCACACGGGACGTGCGGCCTGATCGGCGGGTGCGGGGTCTTGACTCCACCCGTGTTCACGGGCCGGCCCGCCGCGTCGAGTCGAGGCTTCAGCGGCTCGAGCCCCTGGAGGGATCCGAAGACCGTCCCCACGGCGGGGTTCTTCATTCCGGCCTTGAAGCCGTACTGGTTCACACCGCCGCCGGCGAGGACACGGAAGTAGATGCCATTGGCATCGCCGGCGCGGCTCTCGTTGGCCAAGCCGGGAAGCGACTTGGTGGACTCGTAGTAGACGGGGCCCTTGGCTCCCAGGCCCGGGGCCTTGTCGATCACCGTGTCGCGCGTCCAGGGCAGGATCACGTCGTTCTGGCAGCTCGAGGCGAGGCGCACCTGCTGGTAGAGCGGCACGGAGCGGGTCTGGAGGAGAGCCAGTGACGGGATCGTGGGCCGCAGGTCGCTGACCAGGCCCCGCAGCTCCGCCTGAGAGACGAGCTGGCGCGCCTGGGAGATGAACGGAAGGCTCGCGTCGATCGTCGGGCCGGTCGAACGGACGCCGGGGCGCAGAGCGTTCGCCAGAGCCCGCACGGGCGGGAAGGCGTTGTCGAGGGCGGCCAGGGCGGGCTGGCCGACCTTCAGCGTGCGGGGAAGCTCGTCGATGGCCGAGGAGAGCGCAGTCGACTGAGAGGCGAAGGCACCCGCCGTGGTGTTGAAGTCGGTGATCAGGCTCTTGAGCTGGCCGGGATGCTTGTCGAGGGCCTCGGCCACGACGCCCGACTCCTTGATGTAGCCCGAGAGATCGTGCTGGTTCTGCCCGAGCGTCGCCTCGTTCACGATCGCGGAGTTCTTGTACGCGGGCTCCCAGTACTTGATCGAGCGGTTGTAACCGTCGCCGCCCTCTTGGACGCCGCGCCCGTACTCCAGGAGCAGCGTCTGCAGGTTGTGCCGCGTGTCCTTCTGCAGGGAGGACAGGATCTGGTCGAGCTGCACGGGTGAGGTGGCCTGCTGCACGGGGAGGGTGTCGCCGTCCTTGACGGTCCTGCTCGACGGCGTCCCCGGCTTGAGATCGACGAAGAAGTTGCCTTCGAGGAAGATGCGGGGGCGAACCGCCACGGTCGCGTCGGAGTGGATCGGCAGGCCCGCGTCCTCGATCTCCATGGAGACGATCGAGCGGTCGACGCCGCCCGGCATCGGCTCGACCGTCGAGACCTTGCCGATGTTGACGCCGGCAATGCGGACCGGTGAGGCCTTCTTGACGTTGTTCGAGTTGCGGAAGATCGCCTTCACCGTGAAGTGATGCTGGAACGGCAGCCCCTTGTTGAACCCGAGGAACGTGCCGGCGATCACCACGACGATGGCGATCAGGCCGACGATGAAGAAGGAGAGTCCGCGCTTGCCAGGTCTCATGGGCGCACCGCCAGGGGGAGCTGCTCGCCGGTCTGCGGCTCGCGCGTAAACGTCTCGCCGCGCGGAACACGCGTGCGGGCCGGGCCGCCGATGGGCGCATACGTCGGGCCCTGGTCGCGTGGTGTGTGTGGGTTCGTGACGATCTTGACGTTCTTGGGCACGAAGGGCGACAGGTTGCCCTCGGGGTAACCGCGCTGCCCCTTCTCGCAGTCGGCCTTGCCCTTCGAGTCGATAGCCGCACCGTAGGGCTGCCCGTGCAGGTTCTCGATGGCGCCGCGCGGGTTCGCGGGACCGACATTCTGCGCGAAGTCGACCGAGCCCTGATTACCGACCGAAAGCGACTGGCCACCGGGAACCGAGTTCTTCGTCCCGCCGTTGGTCGAGTTGAGCAGGGCGCGCTGCGCGAACCCGTTGACGTCCTCCTCGCCCAGGTGCTCGGAGAGGTAGGTCCAGAAGAAGTTCCAGTTGTTGCACACCGTCACGTAGGGGCCGTAGAAGCGCAGCTGCGGGTTCAGCGTCGTGACCGTGCCGTTCAGCGCACGAATCGCGAGGTTCGTGCCGGGTGCCTGCGCGAGGTCCTTGAGGGCGGCCAGTACGTCGGCGGTGCGGTTGTTCAGCGCGATCGTGCGGGGGAGGACCCGCGTACCCGCCTCGAGCGCGGAGTCGATCGTGGGCAGCGTGCTGCGGAACGTGCTCGCCGCGCGCGACAGGTCGGCGGAGAACGCCGTCGTGTCGCGCAAGAACGGACGCTGGACCCGGAGCGACGTCGTCGCCACGTCGAGCGTGCCCGGCGACTTCGAGATCGTGGCCTGCAGGGCCCGCGTGTCCTTCGCGAACGCCCCGAACGTGTCGGCCAGCTGCGTGAAGGTCTTGGCGTTGAGCTTCGCGATCGGCGCCACGGTGCTGGCCGCCCGGTTGAGGCCCTTGAAGAAGCCGGGCAAACCGGTGCGCTTATCGGTGAGGTTCTGCGCGACCGGCACGAGGTGGCGGAACAGATTGGGCAGGTTGCGGATCGTCACGTTCAGATCCATACCGCGCCCCGCGAGCGCGTCGCCGAAGCCCTCGAGGTTCTTCCGCGAGGCGATCCGCGTCTTCTCGTCGAACGTGCGGTACACGTCGTCGAACTGCTCGGGGACGAACGACTGCGACAGCGGCATCGTCGCGCCGTCGGCGAAAACGCTCTTGGACTTCCCGCGGTAGAGCTCGACGTACTTGAGGCCGAGCGCCGAGCGCGGGCGGATCTTGATCGTGGAGTCCTTCGGGATGTCGCCGTTGACCTTGTCGAGCTTCAGCGTGAGCTGGGCGGCTGTCACACCGTTGGGCAGAAGCACCGGCTTGATGCCCTCGATCACGCCCATCCGGAACCCGCCCTCGCGTATATCGTTGCCCTTGACCAGGTTCGAGCCGTTGGAGACGTTGACCTTGAGCTGCTTCGTGGGCACGAAGGGCAGTCCGTTGTTGGCGTTGTAGGCGAGGAAGACGGCGACGATGACCACGAGCGTCGTGACCGCGCCCACGAGGACCGGGTTCGCCACTATCGACTGGGAGGAGCGGCGTCTCATGGCGCGAGGAGGTAGTTGAGGAGGCCCATCGGATCCGAGCCCTTCGCCGACGCCGGCGGGGCGAGTGTGCCTGAGGTAGAGGGCAGGTGAATGCCCGGCACCGTGTTGTTACCGAGGATCCCGTCGGGAGTGCCCCCCAGGCCGTTGCCGGTGGCGCCGCGCGACCGCGCGGACGTCGACGACCGGCGGCCGGCAGAGGCGCGGCGGCTCCCGGACGCCTTCTTCGAGCTCGACGCGGACGCGCTCGAGGCCCCCGTGCTGGGATCGCCCGTGGGGTTGAGCTTGCCCGGGATCGTGGGGATGCCCCGACCCTTGAACCCGGGCTGGTTCGGCCCGAGATAGGAGAGGCAGCGCTTGGCCTGGGCCAACTTGTTGGGATCCTTATCTGTGAGGTCCTTCTTCAGGAGGGCCGTGTCCGTGTACGGCGAGCAGATGTTGTCCACGAAGGCGTTGACGCGCAGCAGGTGCTGCCCGTTGTTGTCGAACGAGTTGATCGCGACGGACTGGTTGAAGACGTACTGCAGGAGCGCTTCCAGGCCGGTGTAACCAGTGTTCTTGCGGCCCGTCTGATCGTCGGCATTGGTGTTCCGCTCGACGGCTCGCTTCGGATCGTCGAGGTTCTCGAGGATGATCGCCAGGTTCTTGCCGACCTCGGGGGTCTTCTGCGAGAACGAGTTGAGGAGCCCGACGGTCGGGCGCGCCGCGGCGGCCGCCTGGCGCCCGATGATCGACGCCTGACCGAGCGAGCGGAACGAGGGCGTGGAGGCCTGGGAGAACGGCACGAGGTCGTTGAAGAAGCGCTTGAGCTGCGGCGCGGAGGCGCTCAGGTTGGCGAGCGCGGGACGCTGTGCGTCGGCGGTACGGCCGAGCTCGGCCATGGTCGGCTTGAGCTGCTCGAGGAAGCCGGGAAGCTTGTGGAAGGTGGCCTGGTTGTCGGCGCGGCGCTCGGCGGTGGCCACCGCCGTGCGCTTGGCCTCGGTGATAAAGCGCGTCACGTTGCCCTTGTTCTGCGCCAGCGCGGTGACGACCTGATCGGCGTTGCCCGTGAGGTCGGTGATGTTGTTGCGCTGGTTGGCGAGCAGCGCCAGCAGGCGGTCGGTCTCCTTCAGGGCCGGGTTCGCACGGCGGACGGCGTCGTTCAGCGCTTTTCCGTTGCCGGCCACCGCTGCACCCAGCTCGTTGATGATCAGACGCAGGCGCTCGCGGTAGGGCATGCGAAGGACGTCGTTGACCAGGTCGGGAGCGACGGTCGTCTCGGTCTGGGCCACGGGGATGATCGCCCCGGACTTGAGCTCTTCCTTGTTCCGGCCGGGGGCGCAGTCGAGGAAGTACTCGCCGATCAACGACTGCGGGCGCGACTGGCAGTGGACGTCGGTGCGCAGCGAACCGAACCCGGGCTGATCGATCTTGATGCCGACCAGCGCGTGGTTCTTCCCGTCGAGCGAGAACGAGGTGATCTTGCCCGCGCGCACGCCGTCGACCTTGAGGTCGGCGCCAGAGACGAGCCCGAACGCGTTGTCGAGCTGCACCGTGTACGACTTGCCGACCGAGGAGTTGCTCGAGCCGGACGCGAGCAACACGAAGGCAGCGCTCACGCCCAGGACCAGCGTGATGAGAAGTATGCGCCTCATGGGCCGAGGGGGGTCTGGGAGGGATCGCAGTACCTGACGCCGTCCGGCAGCGTGCTCGTGGGCGCCACGGGGCTGGAGCTGCCGGTGATCGGGTTGGATCCGTCGACCGGGCGCTCGAGCGAGCCTGGGCAGCGCTCGTACTGCCTGGTCTTTACGTTCGGCTGGAAGTTCGTCGAAAAGGCCTGCTGGAAGATCTGGCTCGCCGTCTTCCCCGCGTTGGCAGGAAGGAAAGACAGCGGAAGCACCTGGAGACCGACCGGGTTGGCCTGTTGGAACGCGGCCCCGCCAAACACGGGCGAGACGCGGCTGGCCCCGCCGAGCGCGTCGTAGACGCCCGGGTGGGAGAAGTCGTCGAACCAGCCGGTGAGGTCGACCGCGTACGGCCGCGCGTAGGCCAGCTCGGGCGTTCCGGTCTTCAGCGCGCGGGTGCTCGCCGGGAACGCTCCCTCGCGGGTCTTGCCGTTGATGCGGTTGTTGCGCACTGTCACCTGAGCGAGCGGGACCGAGCTGCCGGTGAGGTCGATCAGGTCGTTGGCCTTACCGGGGCTGAAGACGAGGCGGTCGAGGTCGTGAATGGTGGGCTGAGCGTCCCGCGCGAGCGGGCGCAGCTGCGCCAGGAACGGGCGCAGCTTCTTGGCGACCGGCTTGGACTCGTCGACGAGCGGCTTCAGCGTGTCGAGCGTCGAGCGGAGGTTCACGAAGGTGGAGTTGGCCCGGCGCATGAACGGCGGCAGCTGCTCGATGGCCGAGGCGAGTTGACCCGACGGCTTGCCCACCGCGCCGAGCGTCGTCGCCAGGTGATCGACGAGGCCGGCGAGATCATCGCGGCGGTCGGCGACGTCGGTCACGAGGCCGGCCGTCTTGGTGATGAAACGCGTGAAGGTCGGCGTGTCGCGATTGAGCTCGCGGAAGAGCACGCTGGTCGAGGCAAGCGCCGGGTTCAGGTAGGCGAAGCCGCGTTGGGCGGCCGGGCCCATGCCTTGGTACTGCTTGGCCGATCCCTGAAAGACGTTCCGGAGAGCCTGGCGCTGCTTGGGGCCGAAGATGTTGAAGATCTGATCGAGGTCGACCGCGGTGGTGGTGCTCGAAGTGGGGATGACGGCCCCCCGCTCCATGGGGGGAGGGTTGCCGGGCGGGAAGCGGAGGTCCACGTAGCGGTTGGCGACGCCCGAGAGCGAGGCCTGGCGGACCGTGAGCTGCGTGCCCTGCAGGAGCGGCGAGTGCGCCTTGTCGATCTGCAAAGTGATCTCGGCCTGGCCGTCGGTCGTGAGCGCGATGTCCTTGACCTGGCCGATCGGGCTGCCCGCCACCTGCACGAGGTCGCCCGTCACCAGCTGGCTCGCGTTGATAAACCGGGCCTTGATGGTGGTGGAGCCGTCGCCGGAACCGAGCAGGAGCACGGCGACGCCAACCACCGCCACCAAGACGGCGGCGAGCGCGGCGACCCTACCTACCAAGCTCACATTGCGCATGCGCGCACCCCGGACATCTCCCTCTAGTTCGCCATCCGGGTCTCCAATCCCCCGGCAAGGCCGAGCGCGAAACTAGCAAGCGGAGAATCGCCACGTCAAACGGGAACCGCCGCTTGCTTGGGGGTTTTGGGCTGTATCACGTGGTCCAAACCGCTGCTTCATCCGCGCTCAATACACGCGCGACCCCGCGGGTATCTGACGCGCGGACCCGCGCGTAGACTCGGCGGCGTCGCCCGGGTGGCGTAACTGGCAACCGCGGCCGACTTAAAATCGGCTGCTCCGCATGGAGCGTGTGGGTTCGAGTCCCACCCCGGGCACTGCCCCTCGGACCAGTTCTACGTGCCGACTCGATCGACCAGTGCGTCGATGTCGGCTGCCGGCGAAGGCCGGCCGAGCAGGAAGCCCTGCGCCACCCCGCAACCGAGGCCGCGTAGCGAGGTCATCTGCGCCTCGGTCTCGACGCCCTCGGCGATCACGTCCATGTCCAGCGCGCGCGCCATACCCATGATCGCCTCGACGATCGCCGAGTCGTGGCTGTCGGGGTGCGCGACCTGATCAACGAAGGTGCGATCGATCTTCACCATGTCTATGGGCAGGCGCTTGAGTCGGCCGAGCGACGAGAAGCCCTTGCCGAAGTCGTCGAGGAGCAACCGAACGCCGACCTCCTTGAGCGCGTGGAGCGCCGCCTCAGGATCGGCATGGGCGTCCGCCAGGGCCCCCTCGGTGACCTCGAGCCCGAGGCCTCCGGGGGCCAGCCCCGACCGTTTGAGTGCGTCGCGCACGACGTCGGGCAGAGTGGAGGTCGCGAACTGGCGAGCGGCCACGTTCACGGTGAGGAGGAACGGAGCGTCGCCGAGGCGGTCGCTCCAGCGGGCCGCCTGTGCACATGCCTCTCGCAGCACCCACTCGCCCAGCGCGACGATGAGGCCCGACTCCTCGGCCACCGGCAGGAACTCGCCCGGGCCGAGCAAGCCTCGCTCCGGGTGCTGCCAGCGCACCAGTGCCTCGGCCCCCACAAGAACGGGGTCACCCAGGTTGAAGAAGGGCTGATAGCAGACGCGCAGCTCGCCGTTGGCGAGTGCGCGGCGCAGCTCGTTGTGGATGCGCAGGCGGTCGACCGTCTTGGCGACGACGGCCTCGCTGAGCAGCTCGTAGCGGTTGCGCCCGCGGTCCTTCGCCCGGTACATGGCGGCGTCGGCCTCGCGCAGCATCTCCTCGGCCGCGCGCGAGGAGTCCTCGGCTACGCACACACCCACGCTCGCCTGCGCGTAGTGAGTCTCCGCCCCCACCTCAAAGGGGCGGGCGAACGCCGCGAGCAGCCGTTCCGCGACTTCGTGCACCTGGTTGCGCGAGCGCAGGGTGGGCGAGAGCACCGCGAACTCGTCGGCGCCGAAGCGGGCGACGACGTCGCCGTCGCGAACCACCTCGCGCAGCCGGGAAGCGATCGCGCACAACAGCGCGTCGCCCGCCTCGTGTCCCAGGGAGTCGTTGACCGCCTTGAAGTCGTCGATGTCGACGATGAACACCGCGGGATGTAGATGCCGAGATGCGCTCGCTTCGAGCGCATCCTCCAGGCGCGCGACGAATTGCGGGCGGTTGGGCAGGTCCGTGAGCGGGTCATGGTGGGCCTGGTGCCGTATGCGCTCCTCGGCCTCCCGGCGCTCCATCGTCTCCGCGAGCACGTTGGCCATAGACTGCACGAAGTGCACGTCCTCGGACGTGAAGGCCAGCGGCTCGCGGGCGTGTACCGCGAGCACTCCGATGGCGTGGGCGGGGCCGCCGACGACCGTGGAGACACTCGAGATGACTCCCCGGGCGCGCAGGATCTGCGCATCGAAGCGCTCCTCCTCGCGCAGGTCGTGGGTGACCACGGCTCGCCCGCTCTGCAGGGCGTAGCCGGCCAAGGACTGCTCCCCGGCCGGGAGGAGCAAGTGGGCCACATCGCCGCGCTCCCATCCCGTACCCGCGCGGAGGAGCAGCTCGTCTCCGCCCGGGCGCACCTCGAGGTAGCTCGTGAGCTCCACTTCGAGGGCGCGCGCCATCTCCTCACAGGCGGCTTCGAGCAGCTCGTCGAGATCTCCGCCGGCGAGCGCTCGCATCCCGAGCTCGGCGACCGCCGACTGCTGGCGCAGCCGTCTATGAAGGTTCTCCTCGGCGCGCCGGCGCAGCGTCGCGTCCTGCACCTGGACGAAGAGCACCGACGGGCGGTCACCCACCGACCGCAGCGGCGTCGTGCTCACGAGCGCCCACGCGACGCTGCCGTCGGCGCGGAAGTAGCGGCGTTCGGACTCGTGCGTGGACTTGCCCGATCGCAGAGCGATCAGGTCCGCCGCGGACGCGACGAGATCGTCAGGGTGGATCAGCTCGCGGTAATCGGTGCCGACGAGCTCGTCGGCGGTGCGGCCGGCCATGCGGCACAGAGCCGGGTTGACGCGGATGAACTTGCCGTCCATTCCGACGGCGGCCATGCCGATCGGCGCGTCGGCGAAGGCGGCGGTTGTGTGCTCGACCTCCATGCGCCGTTCCTCGTCGCGCTCGAGCCGCTCCGTGATGTCCTGGGAGACGAGCACGCCGCCGACAACCTCGCCGAGCTCGTCCTGGAACGGCGAGAGGTGCACCCAGTAGCAGCCGAGACCGTCAGTCGCCCGGTACTCGAAGGAGCTGCGCTCGCCGCGCAGGGCGGCTTCGTAGCGACCCTTCAGCCGGCGCCAGGCCTCGGCGGGGAGGACGTCGACGATCTGGCGCCCTATCAGGCTCTCGGCGCGCGTTCCGTGCCGGACGTAGGCGGCGCCGTCGGCGACCAGGATGCGCAGTTCCCGGTCGAAGACGATCACGGTCGCGCCGACGACCCCGCCGGTGACGGCCTGCGAAAAACGCTCTACCTGATCGAGGCGGACGCCTCCGAAATCGTATGAATCACTCATGAAACGGCTTCCCCCAGCCGTGCTGTCCGCATGTTGGACGGCGTTCTCCCCCAAAAACCGGCTTCTGAACCCATGGCCCCGATTCCGGGACCTCGTTGGGACCAGCGACTTCTCGCACTGCGCAAGGCGGTTTAGAACGCAACTCTCGCGCCGATAAAGTGTCTAAGTCGCGACGGTCGCGGAATCGAATGGAAGTCTCGAGTCTCAAGCCACTCGGCGCAGGAGGAGTGCCCGTCCGGGTGGCGGGGCGTTCGCCATTGCTCCGTCTCCAGTCCGACGAGCGCCTGATTGCGCTGGTCCGCCGGGGCAACCAGGGGGCCTTCGAGGTCCTCGTCAGTCGCTACACGACCCGGCTGCTCGCGTTCTGCCGCCACATGCTCGGCTCGCGCGAGGATGCGGAGGACGTGCTGCAAGAGGTCTTCGCCGCCGCCTACAACGCCATCGGAGCCGACGACCGGCCGATCAACGTTCGGCCCTGGCTCTACCGGATCGCGCGCAACCGCAGCCTCAACCACATGCGCCGCACGCAGGCTGTCGGCGTCGACTCGATGGATGTGCACCTCGCCGAGCACGGCACGACAACCGCCGACAAGGTGCATCGCCGCGAGGAGTTCCGCCTTCTCATGGCCGACGTGCACGACTTACCCGAGGCGCAGCGCTCCGCCCTCTTGCTTCGCGAGATGGACAACCTGTCCTACGAGCAGATCGCCGAAGCCATGGACACGACGATCCCGAGCGTCAAGTCGCTGCTCGTGCGCGCGCGCGTCGGACTGGCGGAGGCCGCCGAGGCCCGGCAGCTCACCTGCGCCGAGGTGCGCGACGAACTCGGCGAGGTGGCCGAGGGCCTGCGGAAGCTGAGCGCGCCCGCTCGCCGCCACGTCAAGGGCTGCGACCGCTGCGCCGCGTTCCGCAAGCAGCTCCAGTCGACCAACAAGGCCCTGGCCGCCGTGTTGCCCGTCGGCCCGTTGCTGCTGGCGAAGAAGCTCCTGCTCGCGCATCTCGGCCATACCGCCTCGGGTGGCGGCGCCGCCGCTGGCGGGGCCGCAGCCGGCGGGGGCGCGGCCACGGCAGCCGCCGGGTCGGGCGGGTTCATCTCGGCCGGGCTCGGTGCCGTTGCGACGAAGACCGCGGCCGGGCTGGCCGCGGCCGTGCTCGTCACGGCCGGCGCCGTCGAAGTCCGCGACGTCGCCACGGCGCCTGAGCACCACGCAGCCGCCGCCCTGCCGATCAGCGCCTTGCCGGCCACTGCCGCGCCCCGGGTGCTGCCCCCGGCCGGCCATCTCAAGGCGGGTCCCCTGCCTGCGCCCCGCACCCAAGCCCCCGCGCACGCGGCTCCGGCGCCCAAGCAACCCGCCGCGACCGTCGCAAAGGCTCCTACTCCGCCGAACCCTGTGGTCAAGCCAGCCGCGACGACGGCTCCGCGCACTGTGTCTGCGCCGGCAGCGACGCTCCCTTCGAACGATGTGGCCGCGCACCCCGCTCCGCCGGCTCCGCCGAGCGAGTCAGTCTCTGACGTGACGACGCTGTCCTCCTCGTCTTCGCCGCAGGACACCGGGTCGGGCACAGACGGGACGGACCCCTCGGGCTCCACCGGCCCGACCGGGTCCACCGCCCCGACCGGGTCCACGGGCTCGACCGGGTCCACAGGCACGACCGGGCCGACGGGGTCGACCGGGCCGACCGGCCCTGCGCCGGGCACGACCCCGGCGCGCCCTTAGAGATTGAGCGCTAGGGCCCGGGCTCCGAGCCCACGACCAGCGTCCCGGCCTTTGCGCCAAAGACAGTAAGCCGGTAGGAGCCCCGCGGCACGCCCCTCAGCGTCACCTTGACTTTGCCGCCGGCGGGGATCGTGATCTTCCTCGTCGGGCGGGTGGACAGCACGAGGCTCTGCGCCGCATGATCGCGGGAGATGATCGTCAACTCGATGGCGATGAACGGCGGAACCGAGACCGTCGCGGGCCGCAGCTTGCCGCCGCCGAGGACGAACCGCACGGGCACGCGGATCGGTTGAGCGGCCTCGGGACTCGAGTCAGGCACCGGGCGCGGCACCCGCGGACGCACCGGTGACGTTTGCCTGTCACCCCGATCAGGTGCGGTTCTCGCTTCCGGCGCGACGGGATGCACCGGACGAGGCGTCCCGGGCGCAGTGGCCGTCGCGCCGCCTGGCGGGGCCACGGCGGAGCTTTCCGACGCGGGGCCCTTAGCGCCACCCCCGCACCCCGTCAAGGCCAGGGTGGACGAAAGGACGATGCCGAGGCTTCCAGCGCTCACGCGTGCCGCCGACCGGGCCGATCTTCCTCGGCGAGGACCCTTCCATGGCCGTTCAAACCACATCGCGCACGCGCACCCTCGTCGAGTACGACTCGGTACGCCGCCGCTTGTGGATCGCCGGGCAACGCTGCCACCATGGCGCGACCGGCGCGCTGGTCGCCGGCCTGGGGCTGACAGGGCTGGCGGTGCAACTCGCGACCATGCCCGCCGCCCTGTCGATCGCGGCCAGCGGCGGTCTGCTGATGGCCCACGACTGGGCCGACCGGTCGATGTGGTTCGAGCGCGGCGCCGGCACGCAGCCGTAGCCGGCCACCTACTCGTTTCCTACCGAGAACATGGACTCGAGGTCGTGCTTCGAGTACGCCTCGAAGGCGACCATGGTCTGCGTCCGGGTGATGCCGGGCAGCTTCGAGAGCTGGGCCGTGACCAGCTCAGCGAGATGGACGTGCTCGCGCACGCGCACGATCGCGACGAAATCCCAGTCGCCGGTCACCGAGTAGGCCTCCGCCACGCCGTCGACATCGGCCAGGGCTCCGCCGAGCTCGGCCATAGCGGTGCGCTCGGCCTGGATGAGCACGACGGCGTGGGTCATCCCTCCCACCTCATGTCTCGTGCACGTCGCCCGGCGCGAGCACGACCACCGTCGATTGGGTCGCGGCCTCCACGTCGCTCTTGAACGCCTGGGCATCCGTCTCGATCGGCGGGAACGTGTCGTAGTGGCACGGGATCACGGTCGTCGCGTCAACGAGCTCGGCGGCGGTCACGGCGTCCCAGCGGTCCATCGTGTAGTGGCCACCGATCGGGACCAGGGCGATGTCGACCGGGTCTCCGCGCTTCGCGACCAGCGCGAGGTCGGAGAAGAGCGCCGTGTCGCCGAGGTGGTAGATCAACGTGCCCTTGAACGAGATCAGGAGCCCCGCAGCCACATGCGGCGTGCCGCTGGGGCTCACCGCGGTGTGCCAGGCCGGCGTCAGCTTCACCCAGCCCCAGTCGAACTTGACGGTGCCACCCAGGTTGGGATCGACCACGTCGACGCCCTCTTCGCCGATCTCGTTGGCGAGCTCGACGATCGCCAGCACCTTCGCTCCCGTGCGCTTGGCGATGGCCACGGTGTCGCCGAGGTGATCGGCGTGCCCGTGCGTGAGCAGGATCTGCTTCGGGTTCACCTCCTCGGCGCTCGCCGCGGCTTTCGGGTTGTGAGTCAGGAAGGGATCGATGATCACCGAATCCTCGCCGTCGGTGAGCTCGAAACAGGATTGGCCAAGAAAGCGCAGCTTCATAGGTGTGGTCAGTGCTCCTCTGAGATGGATGACAGTTGCCGGTGCAGCTCAAAGCCCACGGCGGCGCCCACGAACATCCCCAGGCGCGCCTCTTCGGCGACGAGCGTGCGCACAAGCATCAGGCGCCGCTCGAGGTCGGCCTCGCCCGCCGCCTCCTGCACGGATTGCTCGTGCGCCGAGCCGAAGTAGTCGCCGTCGGCCAGGGCCTCCCCCAGGATCCGCTGCAGCGCCGGGGCCGCGTGGGTGACGACCTCCTGCGCGTGCTTGAGGCTCTCAGGATCGGCGATACGGGCGACCGCGGCGTCGACCTCGGCGGCGGTGAACACGCGTTCGGGCAAGCTCGTCATGATACGTCCATGTCCCCAGCGCTGACCTCGCTCTCTCACGGCGCGGGTTGCGGGTGCAAGATCCCGGCGGCCGATCTCGCGCAGATCGTCGCCTCTCTCCCCCGGCCCGCCGACCCGGCGGTGCTGGTCGGCCACGCCACGGCCGACGACGCAGGCGTCTACAAGCTCCGCGACGACCTCGCGCTCGTGCAGACGGTCGACTTCTTCACCCCGATCGTCGACGACCCGTTCCTCTTCGGCCGGATCGCCGCCGCCAACGCGCTCTCTGACGTTTACGCCATGGGAGCGACACCCCTCACGGCGTTGAACATCGTCGCCTTCCCACTCGCGCAGCTCGGCGGCGAAGTGCTCGAGGAGATACTCCGCGGTGGCGCAGACGCGGCCTCCGAGGCGGGCGTTGCGCTGCTCGGCGGCCACTCGATCGACGATCCGGAACCGAAGTACGGGATGGCGGTGACCGGCGTCGTCCACCCCGACGAGCTGCTCACGAACGCTGGCGGCCGTGTGGGCGACGAGCTCGTGCTGACCAAGCCGCTCGGCGCCGGCGCGGCGAGCACGGCCGTGAAGAGGGGACTCGATGCGGCGCCCGTGATGGACGCGGCGGTCGAGGTGATGTCGCGCCTCAACGCCCGCTCAGCGGAGCAAGCGCGCGCCGCCGGGGCGCATGCCCTGACCGATGTGACCGGCTTTGGCCTGCTCGGCCATCTGCACGAGCTCGCCGTGGCTTCGGGGCTCGCGGCTGAAGTGGAGGCCGCGGCGATTCCGGCGCTGCCCGGTGCACTCGAGCTGCTCGACGACGACCGGGCCCTGGCCGGCGGGAGCCGGCGCAACCGCACGTGGGCCGAGGGCTTTGCCTCGTTCGACGCCGGCGTAGCCGAGGCCTCGCGGCGGCTGGCGTGCGACGCCATGACCTCCGGTGGCCTGCTGGCGGCACTGCCACCCGGCCGGGGCCCCGAGGTCGACGGGACCCGGATCGGCCGTCTCGTCGACGGCCCGGCCGGCGCGATCAGGCTCGTCTGAACGGGACGAGCGCGAAGCTGGCGAGGAGACCCACCACCAGTCCGACAGCGCCCGCGATGGGGTCGGCTTCGTCGGTCACCAACGGCAGGGCGAGGAGCGCGGCCGCGAACACTCCGGTGCCGATGAGGTCGCCGTCGATCTCCTCCCCCCGTCGTGCGTCGAGCAGGTCGGGCACCGCCCAGGCGGCCAGGAACGCAAGGGCTAGGCCGTTGCCTCCGATCGCCAGCGGAAGCGCGTAGACGGCGGCGACTACGGCCATGCCGCCGGCACCGCCGAGGAGGAAGAGGGCGACGATCACCACCGGGCCGTACCGGCGTTCGAGCAGCCAGCCGAAGATCCCCACGGCGCTGAGGGCGACCAAGGCGTAGCCCGTCGATCCGTAGACCAGAGGCGCGGTGAAGACACGCCACCACTGTCCGTCGAACGGCGGGGACACGGAGACTGAGTGCAGCCCGATAAGCCCAGTGCGCCAGAACACGGCGCCAACCAAGCTCGTAAGCACGATCGCGATGGTCGCGTAGGGCCGGCGATCGCCGCGTATGCCGGGGATCTCCCCCCGGCGCAGGCGACCGAGCGACGGCGCCGCGGGGCGGCGTTTTGTGCGCTGACGGCCAAGTCCGCCCTCCGGCTCGGGCGGCCGGTCAAGTCGCGGCGCCCGCTTGCGCAGGCGGGTGCCGCAGTACGGGCACTCCGTGATGTACGGGCTCACCTCCGACCCGCACTTCTTGCAGACAACGAAGAGGTCAGGGCCGCCCGAGGACACGCCGTCGATTCTAGGGGCGGTCCGGACCTAGCCGACGCGGGTTGCGTCGACGATCTCTCCCATGACCTCGCGCAGGTCGTGGTTGGCCTCGTAGACGACCACCTGACGCTGCGCCCCGTTGCCGCGATCCAGCAGGTCCGTGATCGCCTCGAGCTCGGTGTCGGAGCCGAGGTCGCGAGCGTGGTCGCGCATACGGTCGAGCAGGCGAAGAGCCAGCTGCCGCGTGCCGACCCGGTCGCTCGTGGGCAGGTCGATCAGCTCGCCTTCGAGGCCGTGGCGTGCCGCGAGCCACCTGTTCTCGTCGAGCATCTCGTGGTCGATGTGCGAGAGCCGCTCACCCGCGTCGTAGTGCTCGGCGAGCTCACGCACAAGCGACTGCACCAGCGCGGCCAGCCCGAGGGTGTGCTCGACACGTGTCTGGGCGTCCATGACGCGCACCTCGACCGTGCCGAGCTCGGGGTGGGGCCTCACGTCGTACCAGAGGTAGGTGTAGTCCTCGATCATCCGCGTGGAGACCATGAACTCGATGCGCCGCTGGTAGTCCTCCCAGCCGTCGTAGGCCGGCGGAACTCCGACACGCGGGAACGCACGGAAGATGGGCGTGCGGGTCGAGGCGAGCCCGGTCATGTCGGCGCGCCAGAACGGCGAGTTGGCCGACAGCGCGAGCAGCACGGGAATGTGCACCCGCATGCCGTTGGCCACGTGGATCGCTTTCTCGGGATCGTCGATGCCGACGTGCACGTGGACGCCGAAGATGATCTCCTGGCGCGCGACGAACCGCAGGGCGCTCACCAGATCGCGGTAGCGAGGGCGCGCGACGATGCGCTGGTCCTCCCACATGGCGAACGGGTGGGTGCCCGCGGAGCCGATCGCGAGGCCTTTGGCGTGGGCGAGCTGGATGACCTGCTTGCGCAGCCCGATGAGCTCGGCCCCCGCCTCCGCGGTGTTCGCGCACGGCGAGGTCGCGACCTCGAGCACCGACTCCATCAGCTCGGGCTTCACATCACCCTCGGGCGCGGACTCGAGGATCGCCTCGATCGAGTTGGAGAGCTCCAGCGACTCCGCGTCGAGGATCATGAGCTCTTCCTCGATGCCCAGCGTGTAGCTGGAGCCGGTGAACTTGTGCTCCATGCGCTGGCGAACCATACTCGCGCGCGAGGTCGCCCCGAACGGCCCGCTGGTTCTAGACTCGGTGACCGACTCCAACTACTTCAGGACGGTTCCATGGCACTGGGTTATGACGGCAAGCTCTACATCCTCGCGTTCGACCATCGTGGCTCGTTCCAGAAGAAGATGTTCGGCATCGTCGGCGACCCCACGCCCGAGGAGACGGCGACGATCGCCGACGCCAAGCAGCTGATCTACGAGGGGATGGCCCTCGCGGTCGACCGCGGCGCAGAGGCCAGCGCGACCGGGGTGCTCGTCGACGAGCAGTTCGGCGGCGACATCCCGCGCGAGGCCAAGGAGAAGGGCCTCAAGCTCGCGATGCCGGTCGAGAAGAGCGGCCAGAACGACTTCGACTTCCAGTACGGCGAGCAGTTCGGCGAGCACATCACCTCGTTCGACCCGGACTTCTCGAAGGTGCTCGTCCGCTACAACCCCGAAGGCGACGCGGAGATGAACTCCACTCAGCTGGGGAAGCTGAAGCAGCTCGCCGACTGGCTGCACTCCAACGATCGCAAGTTCCTCTTCGAGCTGCTCGTGCCGGCCGAGCCCGACCAGCTCACCAAGGTGGGCGAGGAGGTCGATCGCTACGACTCCGAGCTGCGCCCCGAGCTGATGCGCCGCGCCATCGAGGCGATTCAGGACTACGGGATCGAGGTCGACATCTGGAAGATCGAGGGTGTCGATGAGCGCTCCGACTGCGAGATGCTCGCGGCGCAGACGCGCTCGGGCGAGGGCCGCGAGAACGTGGTGTGCGTGCTGCTGGGCCGCGGGGCGAGCGACGACAAGGTCGATCACTGGCTCACCCAGGCCGCTCCTGTCGACGGCTTCATCGGCTTCGCCATCGGACGCTCCATCTGGTGGGACGCGCTCAAGGGCTACCTCGACGAGACAATTCCGCGGGAGCAGGCGGCGGCGCAGATCGCCGAGAACTACGGGCGCTTCGTCCGGGTCTACGAGCAGCAGGAAGTCGCGCACTGACGCGACTTCGTTCGCTTCGAGCGAGCGCTTCGGGCTCGGATCCAGGAAGGGAGCGGCTCCGGCGAAAAGATGAAGCCCTGTACCCCCCATAGGGGATAAAAGGCTTCACACAGTGCTTCGCTCCTCCTTCCCAGAACCCGTCCCGCCGGCCACGCAGCCAAGCGCGGAAGTAGCGCCATCCGCGCCGACTCAGAGCCATCTTCGTCGCCACCTGCAACGCGTCATGCATGCCAGCGGCGACCACCCGTAGCGTGCCGGGTCATGCGTTCCTCTCGTGCGTTTCCGCTCCTTGCCCTCGTCCTGCTCGCGGCCGCCGGCGCCGGCACGTTCAACCTCGGCGGCTGCGGAGGCAGCCGCGAGAGCGGCCGCCGCGCGCAGGCGCGCGTGGTGAGAGTGGTCGACGGAGACACCGTGAAGGTCAAGCTCGACGGGCGCACGCAGAGCCTGCGTTACATCGGGATGGATACGCCCGAGGACAAGAAGCCCGGGGTCGGCGTGCGCTGCTGGTCGCTCAAGGCGGCCGCCGACAACCCGCGCCTCGTCAAGGGGCGCGAGGTGACCCTCCGCTTCGACCGCAATGCGCGCGACCGCTACGGGCGGCTGCTGGCCTACGTCTACCGGGCCAGCGACGGGCTGTTCGTCAACGCCGAGCTCGTGCGCCTGGGCGACGCGCGGGCTCGCCCGTTCCCCGACAACACCGCTCATCGTGCAGAATTCGCCCGCCTGGCCTCGGCCGCGCAGCATCGTTCCGTCGGCCTTTGGAGGCATTGCGGAAACGGCGGCCAGGACGCCTTCTAGGAGTTATGACCCCTGCTAGCCTCGGCGCCATGCGCATGCGCGAGAGCGTCGCCCAGTTCGAGCAGGCCTTCTACGACGAGACCGAGCTCGATCGCAGCCGCCGCGTGCGGCTACAGCGCACGGCCGCTCAGAGGGCCCGCCAGCGATCCGTCGCGCGGGCCCAGCAGCGCAGCTCGCTGCGCTTCGGGCTCCTCGTTCTGTCGCTCCTGCTGACGGCGATCGCCGTCACGGTGGCGATGTTCGAGACGCTGTACTACGTGATGGGGTAGGCGCCCTGGGCGGGCAGGTCTTAGCGTCTCGGTTTCTTCGGATCTGGGGAAGGGAGCGGCCTTAGCCGACGTGATCTGACGAGTGTCGAATCAGCGCCGCATACGGTGGTCAACTCGACACTCGACCGGCGACCCGCGCGGAGGCCCGGCCAAGCCTGCCCGCTCAGGCCCGCTCGCCCTTCCCAGATCAGATCCCCCGCACGCCGCGATCCCGCGGCGGCCGACCACCTACGGCCCCGGTTTCTCCGGCTGAGCCTGCGTCTCGCTCATATCCCTCAGCGCGGCGTCGACCTCGGCGCTGGCGCCCTCGCGCCCCGCGGCCTCTTCCTGCTGAATCTCGAGGTAGACCTCTTTGCGAAAGACCGGCACCTCGCGGGGAGCCTGGATGCCTATCCGCACCTTCTCGCCCATGATGGCCAGGACAGACACCTCGATGTCGTCGCCGATCATGATGCTCTGATTGGACTTGCGGGTGAGAACCAACATCGATTTTGCCTCCCTGCCGGCTTTGCCGTTCGCCGAACCGAGCGTCCATCCTGTCGGCTCGTGCGACGCGATGCGAGCATACCGGGTAGCGGGGCGGCGCGGAAACCTCATTCGGCGCGGGCGCGCCGAGGTATTCGCTAGTCTGCGCCGCCAATGACTCGCCGCTCCCTGCGTCCCCAGCTGAACCAGATCCGTGGCTGGGTGCGACAAGGTCGTACCGACGCCTGGATCGCCCATCAGCTCGAGGCGACGGTGCAGCAGATCCAGGCCTTCAAGCGCGAGAACGAGCTCGCCCCCGATGACGAAAAAGACGCGGCGGGCGCGGACTTCGACGGGGAGATCGATCTGCGTGCCGAAGACGACGCGGTCATCGCTGCCGAGCTCGAGGAGGCGGCCGCGAAGGCGGAGAAGGAGGCGGCCGAGGCGCCTCCCGAAGAGGACGACGAAGAGAAGCCGGCGCCGCGCCGCCGCCCACGTCGAGGCGGTCGCGGCCGCAAGCGCTCCGGAACTCCGCTCGAGGGCACCTTCGAGCATGGCGAAGAGGGCTACGGCCTCTGGCTCGATCCCGCCGTGCAGGAGGATGCGATCTACGCCGAGCACTGGGCCGGCCACCGGCCCGTCGAGGTCACGATCGAAGAAGACCAGATCGTGATCCGCCGCGGAGGCGCCAGCAGCGCCGCCGACGACAGCTCTGAGTAGCTCTCTCTAGCTACTCAGCCCAGCCGGCGCCCACCAGCGAAGTCGACCGCTTCTCGCGCGTAGCGCGAGAAGGCCGCGTCGGCTACGACCTCGACTTTCCACGCCTCTGGGTCGTGCGGGGCAGCCTGCACCGCAAGGTGGAGGCACCAGTCCGTGCCTCGCCCGTAGAGCTCGGCTAGCTCATCGGTGCTGAAGGGCCCTCCGAGGCGCCGGCGCAACTCCAGGAGGATGATCTGACTGATGCGTTCGAGCGTCGCTCGCTCGCCGGGAGCGGCGTGAGCCAGGCTCCGCGCGCCCTCGTCCCACCGCTGGCGCGCGTCGACGAACAGCACGCCCGCGAGCCTATCAACGGCGTTTTAGTCCCTTAGCGGGGGAGGCCGCGCACCACGTAGGAGCGCTCGGTGGGACGCACCATGCCGAGCGATCGCGCCGCGTGCTCAAGGGTCCGCGGGTCACGAAGCGACTTGCGCTGGGCCAGCAGCGCCTTGTGCTCGCGCTGCAGCTGCTGCAGGTGAGCGCGCGAGTTCGAGGCAGTGTTCCACGTCGAGAGGTAGTTGCGCGCCGGCTGCACGTACAGGGCGAGCACGCCGAGCAGCACGAAGAGCAGCGCCATGCGCGCGACGCGGTCCCAGCGGATGTGAAGCGCGAGGTCGGCGGAGTTCGCGCGGCGGCTCGAGGAGCGCACCACCACCCGCCTCCCGGAGGGGGACGCGGCAGCGCGGGCGGACGCAGTTCGGGTCGTCGCAGGAGGCATCCCCGCCCCCTTCGTTCGACCTCTGCCCTTTCCTTCCTGCTGCGAGCGATCTTGCGTGCGCAGGCGCATGCAACCGCGAGCATGCCAGCGCCCGCGGCGGAGAAAGCCCTGCTCAGACGCTAAAGACGCTGCGCCCGGGATACGCCGCGTCGTCGCCCAAGGCTTCTTCGATGCGCAGGAGCTGGTTGTACTTCGCCACGCGATCCGAGCGCGACGGCGCGCCCGTCTTGATCTGACCACATCCCGTCGCCACCGCCAGATCGGCGATCGTGACATCCTCGGTCTCGCCGGAGCGATGCGACATCACCGCGGTGTAGCCGTTCTCGCGCGCAATGCGAACCGCGTCGAGGGTCTCGGTGAGCGTGCCGATCTGGTTTACCTTGATCAGGATCGAGTTGCCGACACCGAGCTCGATGCCGCGGCGCAGGCGCTCGGAGCTCGTCACGAAGAGATCGTCTCCGACAAGCTGGACCCGCTCGCCGAGTCGCTCGGTGAGCGTCTTCCAGCCGTCCCAATCCTCCTCGTCCATCCCGTCCTCGAGCGAGACGATCGGGTACCGGCCGGCGAGCTCGGCCCAGTAGCCCGCCATCTCCTCCGAGGAGAGAGAGCGCCCCTCGTGCTCGAGCACGTAACGGTCGCCTTCATAGAGCTCGCTCGTCGCGGGGTCGAGAGCGATAGCCACCTGGCTGCCGGGCGCGTAGCCGGATGCGCCGATCGCTTCCATCAGCATCGTCAGCGCTGCCTCGTTGGACTCGAAGTCGGGCGCGAAGCCGCCCTCGTCACCCCCGGCGGTGGAGAACCCGGCTCGCGACAAGGTGCGCTTGAGGTGATGGAAGACCTCCGTGCCCATCCGCAGGGCCTCCGAGAAGCTCTCGGCCCCGACCGGAACGACCATGAACTCCTGGAAGTCAACGTGGTTGTCCGCGTGGGCGCCGCCGTTCAGCACGTTCATCATCGGCACGGGTAGCACGTGCGCGGCCTCGCCCCCGAGGTAGCGCCAGAGTGGCTGGCGCTCCTCCGCGGCGGAAGCGTGCGCGGCGGCGAGCGAGACGGCGAGAGTGGCGTTGGCGCCCAGCCGTGACTTGTTGGGAGTGCCGTCGAGCTCGATCAAGGCGCGGTCGAGTGCGCTCTGGTTGCTCGCGTCGCGGCCCTTCATCGCCCGGGCTACCTCGCCGTTGACGTTCTCGACCGCCCGGATGACTCCCTTGCCGCCGTAGCGCTCGCCCCCGTCACGCAGCTCGGTGGCCTCGAACTCCCCCGTGGAGGCCCCCGAAGGCACCGCCGCCCGGCCCCACGCGCCCGAGCGCAGGCTCAGCTCGACCTCGACGGTCGGGTTGCCGCGCGAGTCGAGTATCTCGCGGGCGTGGACGTGCTCGATTGCGCTCATGGGGATGCTTGGATGATTGATTCCGCGGCCTTCGCGGCCGAGGTTGTGGAATTAGTCATCGAGGCGGGCGCGGACGTAGAGCCCGAGCTGCTCGTCGGGAGAGAGATCCTGCCACGACTGCCCTGCCGATGCGGCCAGCGCCTCGGCGGCCTCGAGCCGGCCACGGAACCGCCCGCTCGCCGCCCGCAGGGCCAGCTCCGGATCGACCTTCAGCTTGCGGGCGACGTTGACCGTCGCGAACAGCACGTCGCCCACTTCGTGGAAGGCAGCGTCGCGGTCCTCTCCGGCTTCGGCGAGCTCGTCGAGCTCATCGCGCACCGATTGCAACGAGGCCTCGGCGCCCGCGAAGTCGAAGCCGCTCGAGGCGGCCCGCCTCTGAATCTTGCGGGCGTGAAGCAGCGCGGGCAGATTCTCCGGCACCTCGGCGAAGAGCCCCTTCTCCCGGCCGGCCTCGCCGCTCTTGATCTGATCCCAGTTGCGTAGCACCTCGGCGGCATCGCCGACTTCGGTTTCGCCGAAGACGTGCGGATGGCGGCGGATCAGCTTCGCGCCACAGTGATCGGCGACAGCGGCGAGGTCGCCGGCCCCGCGCTCCTCGAGCAGCAGCGAGAGGAAGTGCACCTGGAAGAGCACGTCTCCGAGCTCGTCGAGCATCTTCGCGTCATCGCCGCTGTGCGCGGCGTCGGCCAGCTCGTAGGCCTCCTCGACGGTATGCGGCACGATCGAGCGCTCGTCCTGCTCGCGATCCCAGGGGCACTCGCGGCGCAGGCGCCGGGTCAGCTGGTCGAGCTCGGCGAGCGCGTGCGCGCCGCTCGTCAACGGCTTACGGAGCGGGTGGGGGCGCTTGCTGAGGCACCTGCTGCGGCGCACCCTGCTGCGGCGCACCCTGCTGGGGCACCTGCTGCGGCGCACCCTGCTGAGGCACCTGCTGCGGCGCACCCTGCTGCGGCGCACCCTGCTGGGGCACCTGCTGCGGCGCACCCTGCTGGGGCACCTGCTGCGGCGCACCCTGCTGGGGCACCTGCTGCGGTGCGCCCTGCTGCGGCGCCTGCTGCTGGCCGACGCCGGGCGTAGCCGGCTTCTTCGGCGCGTTCTTGCAGACGCCGGGGACGAGGAAGCCCTTGCGGCAGTCGGTCTTGGCGACCCACTTCTTCTCGAAGATCTTCTGGAACTTCGTCAGTGCGGTCTGCGCCCCGGTGGACGTGAGCTGCTGCTTGATCTGCGCCTCGACCGCCGCCTGCGGCTGCTGGCTGGCCGGGGTGATCTTCTTGACATTGACGAGGTAGAAGCCGAACTGAGCCTTGACGGGACCCTGGAGCTTGCCCTTCGGCGCCGAGAAGGCGACCTTGTCGAGCCCCTGGTCCTGCTGGCCCCGGATCGCGCCCTTCAGAAGCCCGCCCGTGGCCTTGCTCTGCTGGTCGACCGAGTACTTCTTGGCGACTTCCTTGAAGCTCGCTCCGCCCTCGAGCGCCTTCTTGGCGGCGTCGGCGCGTGCCTTGGTCTTGGTCAGCACCACCTGCAGGTCGCGGCGCTCGGGCTGACCGAACTGCGCTTTGTGCGAGTTGTAGTACTGCGTGATCTGCGCGGGCGTCACCGTCGACTTGCCCTTGGTGATCTTGTCCGTGAGCTTCTTGCGCGTGAGGTCGAGGCGGAAGCGGAAGAGGATGTCCTGCAGCGACTGGCCGTTGGTCGTGAGGAACTTCTGGAAGTCGGCCTCGGTCTTGAAGTTCTGCTTCTTAGCCGCCTGGAAGCTCTTCTGCACGTCGGCGTCGGAGACCGTCACGCCCTGATCCTTGGCCTCCCCCGTCACCCACTGCGACTGGATGAGGAACTGGAGCACCTGGTTCTTCAAGCCGTCGTACTGCGTCTGGCACTGCTGCTTGAACAGCACCGTGCTCGGCTTGGGCTGCCCCTGGGCGGGCTTGGGCGTCGTCTTGACGAGGTTGGCGATGCAGTTCTTGAACGTCGGAGCATCGGGCACGACGGCGGCTTGGCCCGGAGTGCTCTGCGAGTTGGCCTTTGCGGCCACCCCGAGCCAGTGGTTGAACTGGTCCTTGGTGATCGTTTCGCCGCCGACCTTGGCCACGCTGTTGCCCGGCACCCCGCCGCACGCGGCGAGGCCGAGACAAAGCACAAAAAAGGCGCTTAGCGCCAGGAGCAGCCGTCGAAGAGTGTGCACGCGCCGCGATGCTAGCGAAGAGCACGCTAGGCGGCGACGGCAGGCGCGCCCTCGCGCGTGACCGCGAGGAGCACGTCGGCCGCCCTGATGACGGCCGGAAAGCGCTCGAGGGGGTCGTCCGGCACGCGCATCGAGAGCTGTGACTTACCCGACTCGTACAAAGCTTCGGGGATCTCCTCCCGGATGCGCTTGGCTCGCACGGAGTCGAGCTCGATCGGCGTGACCGCCAGCCGGCCCGAGCGGAAGGAGACCATCGTGGCCCCGGCTTGGCCCAGCTTGATGCGCGCCTGCTGCAGCGCGAGGAGGTTGAGCAGCGGCTCCGGCGGCTCGCCGAAGCGGTCCTCGAGCTCCTCGCGCAGCACGCCGAGGTCGGCCACCTCTCGCGCGCCGGAGATCCGCCGGTGCACGTCGATCTTGGCCTGCTCGTAGGGGATGTAGTCCGAGGGCACGTAGGCGTCGACGTTCACGTCGAGCCGGACGGGCTCGAAGTCCTCGCCCTCCTCCTCACCGCCAAGGCGCGCCACCTCCTCGTCGAGCATCTGCATGTAGAGCTCGAAGCCGAGCGCAGCGACGTGACCCGACTGCTCGTCGCCCAGCAGGTTGCCGGCCCCACGGATCTCGAGGTCGCGCATGGCGATCTTGAAGCCGGCCCCGAGCTCCGTGTAGTCAGACAGGGCAGAGAGGCGCTGCGCGGCGTCGGGGGTGAGCGCGGCGGCGCTCGGATACAGGAGGTAGGCGTACGCGCGCTCACGCGAGCGCCCGACGCGGCCGCGGATCTGGTAGAGCTGGGCTAACCCGAAGGTGTCGGCTCGCTCGACCATCAGCGTGTTGGCCTGCGGGATGTCGATGCCCGATTCGATGATGCTCGTGCAGACGAGCACGTCGGCCTCGCCGCGAAGGAACCGCAGCATCCGCTCCTCGAGAGCCTTCTCGTCGAGCTGGCCGTGGGCCACCTCGAACCGCGCCTTGGGGCACAGGCCGCGCAGCCGCTCTGCGGTCTCGTCGATCGTCTCGACGCGGTTGTGGAGGAAGAACGCCTGTCCCCCGCGCGCGATCTCCCGCTCGATCGCCTGACGGACGAGCTCCTCGTCGTACTCGCCGACGTAGGTCTTCACCGGCCGCCGGCCCTCGGGCGGGGTCTCGATCACCGAGATGTCGCGCACGCCGGCCAGCGACATCTGCAGCGTGCGGGGGATCGGCGTGGCCGACATGGAGATCACATCGACCTTCAGCTTGAGCTGGCGCAGCAGCTCCTTCTGCTTGACGCCGAAGCGCTGCTCCTCGTCGACCACCAGGAGCCCGAGATCCTTCGGCCGCACATCACGCGAGAGCAGCCGGTGGGTGCCGATGAGGATGTCGACACGTCCTTCGGTGAAGCCCTTGATCGCCGTCTTCTGCTCCGCGGCGGGGCGGAAGCGCGAAACGTGCTCGATCGTGAACGGATAGTCCTTCAGCCGCTCGGCGAACGTGCCGTAGTGCTGCTGGGCGAGGATGGTCGTCGGCACGAGCACCATCACCTGCTTGCCGGCGTTCGCCGCCTTGAACGCCGCCCGCAGCGCGACCTCGGTCTTGCCGTAGCCGACATCGCCGCAGATGAGCCGGTCCATCGGGCGCGGCGTCTCCATGTCGGCCTTGACGCGGTCGATTGCCTCACGCTGGTCGGGCGTCTCGGTATAGGGGAACCGGTCCTCGAACTCCCTCTGCCAGTCGGAATCGGGCTCGAAGGCGACGCCCTCGCGGCGGCGGCGCTCGGCGTAGAGACCGAGCAGCTCCCCCGCCATCTCCTGGGCGGCGCGCCGCGCCCGCGCCTTCATCTGATCCCAGCGGGTCCCGCCGAGCTTCGAGAGCGGCGGATGCGATCCGCCGGCACCGACGTAGCGGGAGATCTTCGCGAGCTGCTCCGAGGGCACGAAGACGCGGTCGTCGCCCTGGTACTCGAGGTAGAGGTAGTCGCGCGTGACATTGGCGACGGTCTTCGTCTCGAAGCCGGCGAAGCGGGCTATGCCGTGGTCCTCGTGCACCACGATGTCGCCCGTGCGCAGGTCGGCGAAGGAGCGCAGAGCGCCGCGCTTGCCGCCGCGGCCACGCTCGGGTCGCGCGGCGCTGCGACGGCGGAACAGGCGGTGCTCGGGGAGCACGGCGAGCTTGAACTGAGGAGAGATGAAGCCTTCGCGCAGGCGGGCCTGGCCGAAGCGCAACCCCGGCTGGATGGGGGCGGCGCCGCCGTTCATCCACTGCGCCTTGAGCCGCCCGAGGTTGTAGGCCGCACGCTCGCCCTCGCCGCGC
The DNA here is from genome assembly GCA_038200435.1 of Solirubrobacterales bacterium. Classification (GTDB taxonomy): domain Bacteria; phylum Actinomycetota; class Thermoleophilia; order Solirubrobacterales; family Solirubrobacteraceae; genus JBBPXY01. The sequence continues at coordinate 9,707 of JBBPXY010000084.1, read as the reverse complement.
TGGGCGAAGGCGGCGATCGTCCGGTAGCCCGAGCGCACGAGCTTCTCGAGCTCGGGCTCCGCGTCCTTCACCGAGCGCGCGGCGACATCGGCGGCCTGCGCGCGGAACTGGAAGGGTTGATCCTGGTCCATCGAGGACAACCTCGCGCCGGCGCGCGCCGCGAGCGCCGAGGAGATCTCGGCCGGCGGCACATAGAGGTGATGCGCGTCAGTGTCGTGGAAGGCCGCGCAGACGTCCTGCCAGTGGTCGGCGAGAGCCGGCTCGAGCTCCTCCTCGGCGGCGATGAGCACGGCGGCGCTCTCCGGCACGAGGTCGAGGAAGGAGCGGAACTGATCGACTGGGAGCAGCTCCGCGATTAGACCGCCCGCCTGCGGCGCGCGGTGCCCTGGGCGCTCGGAAGCATCCTCGAGTGCGGCTATCTCCGCGAGCTCTCGATGTTCGGCGGCAAGCTCGGCGGCGGGCGCGACCTCGACCGACTCCGCATCACCCAGCGACCGCTGTGTGAACGTGGAGAACCAACGCAGTGACTCGATCTCATCGCCGAACAGGTCTACGCGGATCGCGCGGTCCTCCGTCGCCGGGTAGAGGTCGAGCAGCCCGCCGCGGACGGCGAACTGCCCGCGGTCCTCCACCTGCTCGACACGCTCGTAGCCCGCCGCCACGAGATCGGCCGAGGTCTCGTCGAGGTCGAGCAGCTCGCCCTTGGTCAGCGTGAACCCGTGGGGGCGCAGCGCCGGGTCGGGCACCTTCTCCGACAGCGCGACGGCACTGACGACCACGACCGGCGCCTCCGTCGCAGCGTGGCGCTCGAGCAGCGAGTCGAGCGCCGCGATCCGCAGACCGACGAGGTGAGGAGGCGGCGCCAGGTGCGACTCGTAGGTGACCCCGCGCGAGGGATAGAGGCGCACGGGGCGGGGATGCAGCCACGCGCGCAGGTCGGCCGCGAGGTCGCGGGCCGAGCGGTCGTCGCCCGCGACCACCAGCGCCGCGTCGTCACCGGCGTGCTCGGCCAGCGCCGCGACAAGGAAGGGCCGCAGCGCCTGCGAGACGAACGCGCGGCCCCCTTCTCCGGCCAGCCGGAGAAGGTCCGGGTCATCTTCGGCGTAGGCAAGGAGCGAACGGAGCATGGTGGAGGGCAGCACAAACGACCGCGCGGGAGCGCGGCCGGGTGCTGGCCTTCGAGTCTACGCCTCGCTCTCGGGCGCTCCGAGCACCAACCGCTCGGTCTCCTCGCGGGCTTGTGCGACGAGCTGCGCCACCTCGGCCGCGGGCTCGCGGAAACGTCCGAGGACATAGCCCGCGACCACCTCGGGGCCGGTCGAGTCCGGGCGCCCGACGCCCACGCGCACACGCCAGAAGTCGGCGCCCCCGAACTCCGCCTTGAGCGACTTGAGGCCGTTGTGACCCGCCAACCCGCCGCCCAGCCGTGTACGCACCTCACCGAACGGCACGTCGATCTCGTCGTGGACCACCACGACCCGGTCGAGCTCGAGCCGGTAGGCGCCGCGGGCCGGGCCGGCCGACCGGCCCGCCTCGTTCATGTAGGTCTGCGGAAGCAGAAGGGCGACTCGCGGCCCGCTCGGGCCGGTGCGGCCCTCGGTGAGGAGGCCGCCGTACTTGCTCCTGGCCCGCGGAAGATCCCAGCGCTCGCCGAGAGCTTGGGCCACCTCGAAGCCGATGTTGTGACGGGTCCCCGCGTATTGCGAACCCGGGTTGCCCAGCCCGACGATCAGCCAGTCGAGGGCGGGGGCGCCGCGCAGGCGCACGAGATGATCAGCCTTCGGGAGTCTGAGACTCGCCGGCGCCCGTGTCGCCGTCGGAGTCGCCTTCGGCGTCTGCCTTGTCGGCGTCGCCCACCAGCTCGGTCTCTTGCTCGATGTCCGTCTCGGGCTCGATCTCGAGGCGCGGGGGCGTCACGGTCACGACGACGGTCTCGGGATCGTCCACGAGCGTGACGCCGGGCGGCGGAGTGATCGCTTCGAGGGTCACGGTGTCGTGCATCTCGAGCGTCGAGACATCGTGCTCGAGCTGATCGGGGATGTCCCCGGGGAGAGCCTCGATCGTGAACTCGCGGTTGATCTGCTCCATGACTCCGCCGCTCTTGACGCCGGGCGAATCTTCGGTGCCGATCAGCTCGAGCACGACGATCGCCTGGATGGCGCGATCGAGGCGGACGCGCAGGAAGTCGATGTGCATGGCGTCACCCGTGACCGGGTGGCGCTGCACGTCCTTGACGAGCACCGGATTCGAGTTACCGTCGAGGTGGAGCTCGATGACCGCTCCCGTGTGGGCGAGCGCGCGGCGCAGAGTGCGCGCCTCGACCTGGAAGGCCGTCGGCTCGTCGGTGCCCCCGTAGACCACGCCCGGGACCTGGCCCGTGCGGCGCAGGCGGCGGGTCGAGCGCGAGCCGGAGGGATCGCGGTGAGCAGCGTCGAGAACGGTAGCGTCGGACTTGGCCATGGACGGCGCCGATGCTAGCGAAAGGGTTCCATGCCCGGCCCGGGTGGTCTACTCTCATGCTGGTGGCGGGATCGGGTGAGCTTGTACTGCTGGCGGCGGCCATTCACGTCGCCGGATTGGCCCTTGCGGTGGTGCTCCTCCTGCCGGTTCTGCGCGGTGACCGTGAGGCCACCCGCCGAGAGTCCGACGACGGTGATGACGGCGGCGGCAACCTGCGGCGGCGCCCGCCGGCACCGACCGATCCGCGCGGCGGCGGACTCCCGCTGCCCGACGCGCAGCCCGCGGCCGTGCGCCTGCGCGGCCCCGAGCGGTTGTCCGACCTGCGGCCTGGACGCGTACGCCGGCCGGCCCGCGAGCCGGCGCCCGAGCGCACGCCTGTCAGAGACTGATCTAAAGCGCCTCCGACTTGCCCGGGCAGCTCGTCTCGTTGCCGATCGGCGCCGAGAGGGCGGTCAGCTCGATACCGAGGCCGCCGACCGGATTGCCCGTGCGCCGCACCGACACGCATTGGACGACCGGCTTGACCTGGGTGTCCGTGCGCCACGCCACCCGGGCGATGCCTGCGGTGCCGCCGAGCGAGAAGCCACTCGCGGGCTCGTAGCTCAGCACCAGAACGCGTCCGGGGCGCCGCACACGGGCGATCACCTCGTTCAGGTGCGTCTCGCACGGCGAGCCAGCCGCGCACCCCGAGATCTGGCGGCGCACGGCGCTCACGTCGCCGCGCACCTGGGCGTTCAGCACCTGCACCACCGCATCGCGTTCGGCGGTGTTCGCGCTCAGCACCCGGGCGAGCAACGCACTGATCAGCGCGAACACCACGACAGCGGAGGCGAGGAGCAGTAGGCGGCGGCGTCTGGACACAGCGCGCGCCATCGTTGCATGCGCTCGCGCGCAGTCCACGCTACGCGGGCGAGGCGGGCGGCTCTTCGGCGCTCAGCTCGAGGAAGCGTTCAACCGAAGCCTCCTGATGGGTGAGGCGGTCGGCGAGGCGCCGGGCGTGATCTGCGGCGCGAGCCCCGAAGTCGTCCAGGCAGCGCTCGGGGTCGTCCGGGAGCGGGTAGATCTGCACGCAGTCCTGCTGGACGCAGGCGATCCCCATGGGCGGACGGCCCTCGGCAAGCGTGCGGGCGCTGCAGACAGGGGCGACGACCAGGTGGCGCTCCGGCGCGACGAGCGCGACCGGAAGGAGCCGGTGAGCCGGCAGGGAGACATCGAGCCGGGTGGAGTGCTGCACCGTGACGGTGCCGCCAGCCGCCGCTTCCAGAGGCTCGCGCCAGACCGAGAGGACCGTGTCGGCCCCGACTAGGGCATCGCGCAGGGCAGAGGCCTGCGCGAGGTACAGGCGCTCGGCTTCCTCCCGGTCCTCGGCTCCGGCCAGGTCGAGATCGCAAGGGACGCGGAGCAGATCGCCCGCCCCGACAGCATCGCCCGCGCCGAGATGCCCGCGCGCTACGTAGGTCTGCACGGTGCCGAGGTCGCGGCGGCCGTGGAAGATCACGGTGACGTCGTCGCTCACGGGCAGGCCGTCGATCGCGAGCGACACCGAAGCCGAACCGGTCGAGTCGAGCAGCGCGCTGCGGAGCAGCGCTTCTGCTGCGTCGTCCTCGCGGCGTCTTGGTTGCTCGGTCACGATCCCTCTCTGCGAGTTATCGGCTGCTCGGGCAAGGAGTGTTACCGACGGACCGGCGCGAGGGGGTTGCCCGCGCGCACATTTAGATACGCTCGCCCGCGTGAAGCTTCTCTACAAGCCGTTCGGCATCATCGTCTCGCTCATCGCCGGTCAGATCGCCAAGAAGATCTTCGAGCAGATCTGGGGGCTGATCGACAAGGAAGAGCCACCCAAGCCAACGACGGAAGAGACCTCATGGCCGAAGGTCCTGAGCTCCGCGGCGGTCGAGGGCGTCACGTTCAAGGTGACGAAGGCAGCCGTGAATCGCGCGGGCGCGAAGGGCTTCGAGTCGCTCACGGGCACGTGGCCCGGGCCCAAGCGGCCCGACGTTGAGTAGCTCCTCCGAATCAGGGATCCAAGCCGCCCCCGCGCAGGACGAACCCGCGGTCGGCGAGTGAGCTGAGCGCGTCTTCGAAGCGCGCAAAGTCGCGTTGCAGCAGATGGTCGAGCGGCCGTCCCGACGGACCGGTCGACCGCACCCAGCGTCGCAGCGTGGCGGCCCCGGCGCGCTCCTCCGCCTCAGCGAGCAGGTCGAGCAAGATCGGTATCTCGGCCTTGTGATCGAGCTGGCCCGAGACGACCATCAGCGGATCGGCGTCAAGCGCCGTGCATAGCTCCTCGTCGGTGAGCCCGAGTAGTTCCATCAGTCGGGCCGCGCCGCTCGACGACGCCATCCAGCTCAGTTCCTACTAGAAGAGTTGGTTCTCGCCGCCGAAGACCTCGCTGACGGAACCGTCGGTGAAGATCTGGCGGATCGAGTTGGTGAGGAGCTCTGCGCACGAGAGCACGCGCACGTTGTCGGGCGCACCCGCGCGCAGGGGAATCGTGTCGGTGACGACGATCTGCTCGAAGCCGGACGATGCGAGGTTCTCCCAGGCGTTGCCGGAGAAGACCGCGTGGGTGGCGGCCGCGTGGACTGTGGTGGCCCCCGCGTCGAGCACGGTCTGGGCCGCCGCCTTCAGGGTGCCGGCAGTGTCGATGATGTCGTCGACGATCAGCGCGGTCTTGCCCTTCACGTCGCCGATGACGTAGCCGATCTCCGCGACCTGCTGGGCCGGGCGCTCCTTGTTGAGGATGGCCAGATCGGCGCCGATCTTCGAGGCGAACTTCTTGTTCAGCTTCACGCGGCCGGCATCCGGAGCGACGACCACGAGATCCTCAAGACCCTGGTCGGCGAAGTACTGCGTGAGCATGAAGAGCGCGGTCATGTGGTCGGGCGGCTGGTTGAAGAAGCCCTGAATCTGGCCGGAGTGGAGATCCATCGTGAGGATGCGGTCGATGCCGGCGGCCTCGAGCAGGCGAGCCACGAGCCGTGCCGTGATCGGCTCGCGGGGAGCGGACTTCTTGTCCTGCCGGGAGTAGCCGTACCAGGGGACGACCGCCACCACCCGGTGGGCCGAGCCGCCGACCGCTGCGTCGACCATCACGAGCAGCTCCATGAGCGCATCGTTGGCCGTGATGCCCGTGTCGGGATTGCCACAGGTGGGCTGGACGATGAAGACGTCGGCGCCGCGGATCGATTCCTCGTAGCGGCAGTAGACCTCCCCGTTGGAGAATGTCTTCAGCGTGACCCCACCAAGCTCGATCCCGAGCTTGTCGCCGATCCGAGCGGCGAGCTCCGGGTTCGCACGCCCCGAGAAGAGCATCATTCGCTTGTCGTAGCCCGTCTCGATCGAGCTCCGCAGGCTCGGTTCGCGCAGGACGCTCATCGCAGAAGCGAGTCTACGCACGCCGTGGGACGGAGCGCTACTCGGAACGGGTCCGGCGCGCTGCGTAATCCGGCACGTTGCGCTGCTTCTCGCGGGCAACACCGAGGGCGCCGGGGGGAACGTCTTCGGTGATAACCGAACCGGCAGCGGTGTACGCGTCGTCCCCCACTGTGACCGGCGCGACGAACGCCGTGTCGACGCCTCCCCGCACCCGCGCGCCGATCGTCGTGCGGTGCTTGGCGCGACCGTCGTAGTTCGCCGTGATCGTCCCGGCGCCGAGGTTGGAGTTCTCCCCCACGTCTGTATCGCCGATGTAGGAGAGGTGTGGGATCTTCGCGCCCTCGCCGATGTCGGAGTTCTTGATCTCAACGAACGTGCCGGCCTTGGCGCCGCGTCGCAGCACGGTGCCGGGCCGCAGATAGGCGAAGGGGCCGACGCTCACGCGGTCGCCCACCTGAGCGGAGTCGAGGTAGGAGTGGACGACGCTCGCACCGTCACCGATCGCGGAGTCGATGACGGTGGTGAGCGGTCCAACGCGGGTGTCCGCGCCAACGTGCGTGTTTCCGAGAAGGCTCGACCCCGGCCCGACGACGGTGTCCTGGCCGATCTCGACTTCGGCGTCGACCTGGGTGGATGAGGGATCGAGGAAGGTCACGCCCGCGCGCATGTGCTCTTCCTGGATGCGACGACGGGCCAGGGCAGTGACGGTGGCAAGGTCGACGCGGTCGTTCACGCCGCGTGCACCGTCCGGGTCGGCGATCTCGAGGGCGGCAACGGTGCGGCCCTGATCGCGTAGGAGGGGCAGCACGTCGGGCAGGTAGTACTCCCGCTGGGCGTTGTCGGAGCGCAAGTCGCCGAGCGCGGACGCGAGCGCATCGGCGTCGAAGGCGTAGATGCCGGCGTTGACCTCATCGAGGGCGAGCTCTTTGGCATTCGCGTCGCCTCCGGCCTTGGTCTCGACGATCCGTTCGACCGTCCCGTCCGCGCCGCGGACCACCCGCCCGTATGCGGTCGGGTCTTCGAGGCGCACGCTCACGAGCGTCGCGCCGGCTTTCGCCGCTTCGTGCGCCGCCGAGAGCTCGCGGATCGCCTCGGCGGTTATGAGGGGGACGTCTCCGGAGAGGATCACGACGGGCGCGTTGGAATCGAAAGCGGGCACGGCCGCACGCACGGCATCGCCCGTGCCGAGTGCCTCGGCCTGCACGACGATCTCGACGTCGTCGGGGAGCACGGGCTCGAGCGCACGATCGGGACCGTCGACCACCACGATCCGCCCGGCCCCGGCGGCCCGCGCGGCAGCGATCGGCCACAGGATCATCGGCCGCCCGCAGACGGGGTGAAGGACCTTCGGCAGGGCGGAGCGCATGCGAGTACCGCGCCCGGCGGCGATGATCACGACGACGGGTCCGGTCATGGCGCGGATGCTAGCCCCGGTGGGGCGAGTGTCGAGTTACCTACCGTATGCGAGGTCAACTCGACACTGGACAAGTCGTCGAGGTCGAGCGTCGAAATCCGGCCACATAGTGACCGCAAATCGTCACTCGGCTCGATAGATTCGCTGGCAATTGGGGAGTGGTGTAACGGCAGCACGCGAACCTTTGGAGTTCGTTGTCCAGGTTCGAATCCTGGCTCCCCAGCTCAGCGCACCTGCCGGTAAAGGCGCGCCAGGCGCCGGTCCGGCACCCCCGCCAGCCACAGCCAACGGATAACGACCCAGGAGATAACGGTGCGGCCGACGCCGAGTGCTCGCCAACGGCGGCCCGACGTGATGACCGGACCGGGCAGGCACGCCGTGCGGCCCAGCCGCTCGAGTCGCCGGACGAACTCGTAGTCCTCCATGATCTCGAGCGGGCGGAAGCCGCCGAGCGCAGAGAACGTCGCCGTCCGCGTCCACAACACGGAGTCGCCGTAGTAGACACCGAGTCGGCGCTGCACCGCGTACCAACGCCCGAGCACGTGCGCGAACCGGTCATCGCCATCGAAGCGCAAGTCGAAGTTGCCGCCGAGCAGGCCGCGGTCGCACAAAGCCTCGGCGAGCGACGCATAGGCATCAGGCGGCAGGCGCGTGTCGGAGTGCAGGAAGACGAGCAGCTCACCCCTGGCCGCCGCGGCCCCGGCGTTCTGCTGACGCGCACGCCCGCGCCCGATGCGTAGCACGTGTGGGCGCAACGGGTGCTCCTCGGCGAGTTCCGCGGTGCCATCGCGCGATCCGCCGTCGACCACGATCACCTCGAATCGGCCCGGTAAGTCGGCGAGCCGATCAAGCGCTTCGCCAACTGTCGAGGCCTCGTCGAGGACGGGTACGACAACCGAGACGAGCGGCCCCTTCAAGCGGCTCGCAGAAGCGAGGCGACGTCGGCGGGGAGCGCTGGGTCGGCCAGCAGCGCTTGCGCGTCGCCGGGCGTGTCGAGATCGCGCTCGGCGCGGAGCAGGCCGAGGCTCAGACGGGCGCTCTGAGCAGCTTCGATGGTCAGAAGCCACACGTCGGGGCCGCCCCAAGCCTCGGTCGGCAGGGCGAACAACGAGGGCCGCGGCTCCCGCAATCCGATCAGGTAGTAGCCGCCGTCGAGCGCCGGCCCCAGCGTCACGTCGCACTCGTCGGCCAGGTCGCTCAGGGCGGCGGCGGCGTGGCCGGCATCGAGCCGGGGCACATCTACCCCGATCGTCAGCACGGGGCCGCCGTGCTCGGCAAAGACACGGTCGATCGCCGCCGCGAGCCGGTCGCCGAGATCGCCCTCGACCTGCGGGAAGAGCCGCACCCCCTCGGGCACGAGCGCGCGCAACTCGGCCTCTCCATCAACCGGGTCGAACGCGACGAAGGCCGCCCCCGGCGCCGCCGCGGCGGCCCACCTCGCGGCGCGGCGCACCAGGCCGGCCTGGAGTCGCGCGCAGCCCTCCGGCCCGAGCAGCGGCTCGAGCCGGGTCTTGCATTGCCCGGGCCGGGGGGCTCGGGCGATCACGAGCGCGGCGGCGCTCACTGAGGTTCGAAGCGATAGACCATCCCCGGCGGCGAGGGAGGCCCGCCGTCCAATCGAGGGAGCGCCGCGGCAAGCGTCTGCGCGAACACGCCCGAGCTCTCGCCCATCAGGCGGATCAGCTCCGCGACCGGCGTCGGGTCGCCCGGCGTGACTCCGTTTGCGTAGTCCGTGGCGAACCCGACCAGGGCGAACGGCAGCTCGAGCTCACCGCAGAGGACGGTCTCCGGGCCACCGGTCTGACTCACTGCACTCACCCCGCAGGCCGCCAGCCCGCGGATCTCGGCGCGCGTGTTGAACCGCGGCCCGTCGACGTGGCCGTAACACCCGCCGTCGCGCGCCGGGTGACCCGCCTCGCTCGCTCCCGCGAGCACGGCGGCGCGCAGCTCCGGCGAGTACGGGCCGTCGTAGATCCAATGCCCACGCTGCGGATCGCCTTCCCGCTCGAAGAACGTGCAGAGGCTGCCGTCAGGGAGCCGGTTGGAGAGAAAATGCAGGTCGTCGAAGACCACGAGCGAGCCGAGCTCGAACATGGGATCGACAGCGCCACACGCCGTGCAGCCGATCACCGCGGAGGCGCCGAGCTCGCGCAGCGCCCACACGTTGGCCTTGAAGGTGACGTGGTTGGAGAGCCGCACGTGGCCCTCCCCGTGGCGCGAGACGTGGAGCACCTCGCGGCCGGCGAAGCGCCCGCGGGTCAGCACCGCGAGGCCAAACGGCGTGTCGAGGCCGACCGGCTCCGCGTCGTCGAAATCCGGCAGCGCGTAGGTGCCCGAGCCGGTGATGATCCCGATCGCCATGCCTCAGCTCCCCTAGACCGCGCAGTGAAACGCGGCCGGGAGCGAACCATCGGCCTGACGAAGCTCGAGAAAGCGCTGGACGATCCGCCGCTTG
>JBBPXY010000083.1:0-22100 GCA_038200435.1 Solirubrobacterales bacterium | reverse complement strand
GGAGCCGGTTGACGAGCCCGGCCGTCAACACCGCGGTGAACCCGAGCGTGAGCAGCATCCCTACGCTCGAGAAGAGCTTGAACCAGCTGGCACCATGCTCCGCCGCCGCGCTCGGACCGGCCGTCACGGTCACCTTCGTCACCGAGTACAGGGCGTCGATGAACGGCAGCCCTTCGGCCGCCATCGTCACGACGGTCTCGATCACCAGCACGCCGAGGACACCGAAGAGCCCGGCCACGAGTATGCGCGCGCCGGCGTCGAACGGCCACAACAGCGCCTCGGCCCTCGCGAGCACACGAGCTGACCGGCGCGGGGTTCTCCACTCCGGCCGCACGCGGCGCGGCTCGCCGCCGGTCATGCGGATCCCGTCGAGGCCGGACGCGCCGCGGACCACCGAGGCCAGCGCGGGATCGAGGCAGGGTCCGGCGAAAGCCGGTGCAACGACGTCGGCCATCGAGAGCACGTGAACGTTCCGGACCGTGTCTTGGAGGTGCGCCGCCACGTCTCGATCGAAGATCGTGACGAGCGCCGGGACATCCGGTCGGACGTGCGCGACAACGAGCGCCAGCCGAAGCGAGACGTGATCGAAGCGGGAGATCACGACCACTTGGTCGACCCGCTCATCCAACGCCTCTCGGATCTCGCGATCCTCGGGTTCCTGGAGGCGGCATACAGAGGCGCCACCGGCCTGCAGCGCTCCAGCCGTCGCGTCCGTCAACTGTCCTCCCCCGATCAAGAGGACGCGGATTCCGGGCAAGCCGGCCTCGCCTCCGCCCGTCCTGCTTCTTCGTGTGTCCGCGTCACGCTCCCATAGTTACCCCTGACTCGCGGTTTCATCCACGAGACCGAGAGCGGTGCCTCCGGTGAGCTGGCGGGCCGGGCGGCCAGCACCCGTAGCACCGAGCGAGATCGCCCGTATGTAGCTTCAAATCCTCCAAACGGCCGAGTCTCCAGGCCTTTCAGAGTATGGGCGCGGCGGGTTTCGAACCTGCGACCTCTCGCGTGTCAAGCGCAAAGCGATAGGAGCGGTCGATCGGCAAAAGCGCCGCTAGTGACGGCTCTCGACAGCGCCAAAGCCGGCACGCGCCGCATTTGACACGGGCCGATCCGGTCGGATAAGTCCCGATCCGGGCAATGGCTGAGCGCGATTGCCCGCGTGCGCCGCATTCAGGATCCTCGGTTAGCCGCGTTCATGTGCCATGGGTAGCCGTCCGTGCTGCCGCTCGAAGTGCGCGCGCGGCTTATCGGTTCGGACCGCCGCGGTCTAGATGGCAGCTCGGTAACCGAAGAACTCGTGGTCGGCGTTGTAGCCGCCCTCACCACCGCCGAGGTGTTCGAAGGTGTCGGCGAACTCGACGGCTTGGACCCATTTGACGAGCTTGTAGCCGAGCTCGACCTCGTTGCGTAGTCGCAAGGGGGCGCCGTGGACGAGACCGAGCGGCTCGTCGCCCAGTTCATAGGCGAGCATGGTGAGGTGGTGGTACATGTGCTCGATCTTGTGGGCTTCGTAGTACAGCCCTCCGTCAGGCCCGTCGACGAAGGAGTAGAAGACCGCCCACCGGGCCTCAAGACGTGGCGTGACGAGGTCGCAGATCTCGCGCATCGGCACGCCAGTCCACTTGGCCACCCCCGACCATCCCTGGATGCAGTGATGGGCGGTGATCTGCTCTTGCGCAGGCAGTCCTCGCACTTCTTCGAGGCTGAGCTCCCGCGGGTGCTGCACCAGTCCGAAGATCCGAAGCCGGTAGTCGGCGAAGTGATCAGCGGCGAGCGCGTCGTATTGGGCTTGGTCGGGCATCTTGCCGTTGGGCCACAGGTGGGGAGCGATGTCCTTCTCGGTGTATTCGCCGGGACGCGGGTCGAGGTGCTCGAAGAGCCCCTCGATCGGGCCGATCAGACGACTCCCGGCTCGCTGAATGAGCCGCGGCAGCGCCGGCCGTCAAGGCGACGTGCAGGGGATCGCGATCGCGCCCCTCCCCGTCCAATTGCATCAGCGGCCTGAGATGCCGGCTTGGCCGCGCGAGGCGACATAATCGATCAGCGCCGCGTCGCGGGATTCCCGGCGCGAGACGGGCTCGCCCGTGCACGCGCACAGCTCGACGACAACATGGTCGTCCGAGAGCCGCGCCACTCGCCACTGCGCGCCGAAAAGCACCCAGCGCTCCAACTCGCCAACGGTCAGGGTCGGGCCGCCCATGCGCCGGAGGTTAGACGGACATCCCGGGGGCGAGAGAGCCCGACGGAGCGGCCTACCTTCATGGGCGCGGCGGGTTTTCAACCTGCGACCTCTCGCGTGTGAAGCAGGACACCGAGTGCGCCCCCGGATACGGGGATCGCCTGTGCTTCTGGATCGCATGCAGTCCACAGCTCGAGTCCCCCGCAACGGCAGGTCGCTGCGGCTCACGGCCAGGCTTTGCGAGCCGCTCCTCACGGGCCGGCTCTCGGGCCAGACACGTTCGGCGGGTGGGCGGCGGAGGGGCGACCCGGGCAGGTCGCCTGTCGTAACCGAACGCACGGCCGTAACAGACCGCGTGACGGCCGCGGATTAGGCCTTGCGCCTAATCAAGTCCGTACGGCGGTGAGAGAGCACACGAGCTTAGGTATGAAAGCGGTATGAAGGTGCCCTGAGCCTTGCGCTCACGCCGCTCGGGTGTAGGTTCAACCCCATGCGCCACCGCACGATCGTTCTCGCCGCCCAGACGCGAGCCAGCAGCTGCCGACTTCGGGTCGCATTGCTCGTCTCCGCCACTCTGATCGCCGGCGGACTCTTGCTGGCTGGTTCGGCGGTTCAGGCTGACTCCGCTCGTCCCGCTCGTCCCGCTCGGCCGGCTACGTCGCCCGTGCACGGCTACTGCCACGACATGATGGTGGGGCGGGTCGGCGACGTGTACTCCGTTCGCGGCGGCGTCTCATGTACGACGGCTCGTCGCGTCGGCCTGCGATTCCTGCGACGGCAGCGCCAGCTCTCGTCCTGGGGGTGCCACGGGCGGCGCACCAACTCCGGGCGCTCCCCGTTCGTGTTCGCCTGCCGCGGGTCACACGGGCGCTCACAACGGGTCTACGACGCCTCGTTCGCGGATTGATGATGCCGCGCTTTGGCATCCCGAGCCGGCGGTGCCGGCGAGTTCGTGCCGGCGTTCTCTCGCTTGCCGTCGCCGCTTGCCTCGCCGGGCCGGCTTCGGCGAGCGCCTCCACGTACAGCGACGCAGTCGCCGCTACGCCTGGCGCCATCTCCTACTGGCGCCTCGGGGAGACGTCCGGAACGACCGCGGCCGACAGCAAAGGGAGCAACGCCGGCACGTACACCGGCCGTTACACACTCGGCGTCGCCGGAGCGATCACCGGTGACAGCAACACTGCGACCGCGTTCGATGGCAGCACCGGCTACGTCAAGGTGCCTGACAGCGCCACACTGAGGTTCGGGGACTCGTTCAGCGTCGAGGCCTGGGTCAAGCGAGGCGCGATCAGCACGCCGGGCAGTCAGGCGATCGCTTCTAAGCAGAGCGGATCCTGGGTTCTCCTGTTCGACTCGAGTAACAGGCTCGTGCTGCGCCGTTCGACCGTGGGGGACGTGGTCGTTTCCTCCAGCAGGGTCACCGACACCACGGCGTGGCATCACGTGGTGGCGACGAAGAACGGCACGACGATGCACCTCTACATCGACGGCAAGGACGTGACGGGAACGATCACGAACCAGACGATGGTGGACAACGCTCAACCGATGCTCATCGGCGAGAGCTCGGGAACCGCGTTCTTCCGCGGAACAGTCGACGAGGTGGCGGTCTACTCGGGTGAGCTGCCGCCGGCCGCCGTCGCCGCGCACTTCACGGACGGTACGCCGGGTGGCTCCGATCCGGTGGTCGCGTCGGCCGGCGACATCTCGTGCTCACCCGCGAACGCCAACTACAACGGCGGCGCGGGCGTCGCGGCGGCCTGCCGTCAGCTCGCCACCTCGGATCTGCTGGTCAACGCCGGGCTCTCCGCCGTGCTTCCGCTCGGTGACACCCAGTACGACAGCGGTTCGCTCGGCGAGTATCAGGGGGCGTATGAGCCCACGTGGGGCCGCGTGAAGTCGCTCACGAGGCCCGCCCTTGGCAACCACGAATACAACACGTCGGCCGCGAGCGGGTACTTCGACTACTTCAACGGCGTCGGAGTGGCGTCGGGACTCGCCGGCGCCCGTGGCAAGGGCTACTACAGCTTCGACGTCGGTGCCTGGCACATCGTCTCTCTGAACTCCGAGTGCTCTCGGGTCGGCGGTTGCGGCGTCGGATCAGCCCAGGAGCAGTGGCTGAAGGCCGACCTTGCCGCTCATCCGGCCAAGTGCACGCTGGCCTACTGGCACCGGCCGCTCTTCAACTCGAGCTTCACGGGATCTGACACCGAAGTCAGGCCGCTCTGGTGGGACCTCTACAACGCCGGCGCTGATGTCGTGCTGAACGGCCACGCTCACGACTACGAGCGGTTTGCGCCGCAGACCCCGGCAGGCGCCCTGGATTTCGGACGAGGGATAAGGGAGATCATCTCGGGCACCGGCGGTGAGGACAGGCATTCGATCCCCTCGCTCGTGGCCAATAGCGAAGTCCACAACACAGCGACTTTCGGCGTGCTCAAGCTCACTCTGCACCCAGCGGGATACGACTGGCAGTTCGTCCCGATCGCCGGAGGCACCTTCACCGACGCCGGAAGCACCGCCTGCCACTGAGGCTTCGTGCCGCGCGGGCACGGATGAGAAGCCCTGATCCGGGCGAGGCACGGCGATGGGCGCGGCGGGTTTCGAACCTGCGACCTCTCGCGTGTGAAGCGAGCGCTCTCCCACTGAGCTACGCGCCCCAGGGGTGCCGCGAGTCTAGGGCTCCAAACCGGGTAGGATCGCTCGCGGACCGTGCTAGGCGGGGAAGTAGCGGTGTCCTGTACTCGCAATCCGCTCTAGCGAGGCTGAATTCCCTCTAGAGGGGCGCCGGCTCTCGGGGCCAGCGCACCGCTCGTGGGCGTCGATGGTCGGGTCCCGCGCGATGTAGGCCCGTGAACCAGGTCAGGTCCGGAAGGAAGCAGCCTTAAGCGGTCACCTGCAGGCGTAGCGGGAGTGCTCGGCCGGAGCTCGCGGACGGTGAACGCGCCCGAGAACCCGTCTCGACGGAGGGTGCACGGTCCGCTTACTTCTCAAGGCCGAGCCGGCGCGCCACGAACGCGCCGGCGAAAGCCGTGAACTCGCGCAGCATGGCGAAGAACGGCGCGGGATCGTCCCGCGCGGCCCACGCGTCTTCCTCGACCCCGCGTAGGGAGCGGGCCCAGCCCTTCGCCGTCAGCCGGTCGAGCGCCATGTACTGGCGCGCCGCGGCGAGATCCCAGTTGCCGGCCATCCAGCGGCGGCCCAGGCGCTGCTCGCCCGCCACCGGCCGCTGGCCGGTCAAGTCGAGGTAGGCGGTGCGCACGACATCGAGCCCGTTCGAATCGACGAACAGGCGGAAGTTCGCGCCCGGCCGCGGGTTGAAGTCGATCGGCTTGTACCGGTCGTCGCGCGCGTCGTAGCGGAAGTCGATATCGATGATGCCGCTGTAGCCGATGCCCTTGACGAAGTTACGCGCAGCCTCGTCGACCGCGGCGTTGGGCCGGTTGACGCCGAGGGTGGTCAGCCCCGTGTCGACCGGGTATTCGCGCAGCTTGTTGCCGACGAAGCCGAAGAGGGTCTCGGCATCGCGGTCGGCGTAGCCGTGGAAGATCCAGATCGAGTCCGGGCCGCCCGGGATGTACTGCTGGAGCATCACGTTGAGATCGTCGCCGACCGCCATCGCGTTGAAGTTGGCCAGAAGCTCTCCTTCGTCGTTCACGATCAGCGTCGGGTGGCGAAGACCTTGGAGGAGGAAGCCGCTGATGGCCTTGATGACGATGGGATAGGCCGCATCTCGGGCGAAGGCCTCCACCTCCTCGCGCGTGGTCGGGAAGATCGTGTCGGGCGAGGGGGTGCCGCTCCCGAGGCACAGCTCGTGCAGGCCGCGCTTGTCGACCAAGCGTCTCGCCAGGCTCGGATCGAGCTCGGGGACGATGAAGCTCTCGCGGAGCGCTTCCGCGTGCTCGGCGATGAAGATGGCCGCCGCGTCGTGCGCCGGGATGAGCACGGCGGGGCGCCCGATGGAGACGGCGACGACCTCGAGGAGATAGGCGAGGGTGTCCTCGTCAGCGGCCTCGTCGAGGTCCCAGACGAAGCGCTGGCGAAGGTAACGCGAGTAGGTGGCGGGCTCGCGCTTAGGGCTGTGGGTGCCGTAGACAGGCACGCCCATCCGCCCCAGGGTGCGTGCCGCGGCGAGGCTCCCGTGGTTGTAGACGGGGAGTACAACCGCGGGGGTGGAGTTGTCGATGCGGGGCATGGTGGGGCGGGGGGGCAGGATAGGCGAGCCTCCGGCCGGTGAGCGGTCCGCACGGGGCGTCACACTGCGCCCTCATGTCCGAGCGCCCGGAGGTCTCCGTAGTCATCGTCGCGTGGCGCTCGCGCGACGACGTGCTCGCCTGCCTGGCTTCGCTCCAGCAGCACGCCGAGCTCCCCTGCGAGGCGATCGTCGTGGACGACGGCTCGGGTGACGACACCGCCGAGGCCGTGCGGGCGGCCTTCCCCGATGCCGTGATGCACGCCAAGCCCGTCAATGAGGGTCTCGCCGCCGGGCGCAACGCCGCCCTGCCGTTGGTGCGCGGGCGCATCGTCCTGATGCTCGACGCCGACACCGAGGTGCGCGCCGGCACGATCCCGACGCTTGTCGCCGCCCTGGACGCCGATGAGCGCGTCGGCCTCGTCGGCCCCAAGCTCGTGGGAGAGGAGGGCGAGCTGCAGCTCTCGTGCCGCCGCTGGCCTCCGTTCATCGTGCCTCTGCTGCGGCGCGGGCCATATCCGAAGATCAACGACGATCCGCCCATTCACCGCCGGCATCTGATGAAGGACTTCGACCACGCCTCGGCGCGGCCGGTCATCTGGGTCTCGGGCGCGGCGCAGATGTGGCGAGCCGACCTGCCGCTGCGCATCGGGCTGTACGACACGGTGGTGTCCTCCTACGGCGGGGAAGACCTCGACTGGTGCCTGCGCGTCTGGGGCGCCGGGCTGCGCGTGCAGTACGTGCCCGAGGCGGTCGTCATGCACAAGTGGCAGAACGTGACCCGGCAGAACCTCTACGGGCGCAAGAGCCTGCGCGCATTGCGCGACTGGTACTACCTCCAGGCCAAGCACAACCGCCTTCGTCACGACCGGCGCCTCGATCCCGGCAACGCGTGAGCGAGAGCGGGCCGGCCCCCGCGGCCAGCGTACTCATCCCGGTCTACAACGAGGAGCGCTTGATCCGGGAGACGGCCGCCGCGATGCGCGCCCAGCGGTTGGAAGGCGGCCTCGAGCTCATCTTCATCGACGGGCGCTCTGAGGACCGGACCCGCGAGATCCTCGAGGAGCTGGCCGCCGAGGACGAGCGCATCCGGGTCCTCGACAACCCGGCGCGACAGATCCCTCAGGCGCTGAATGTCGGCCTCGCTGCCGCCCGGGGGCGGTGGGTCGCGCGCATGGACGCGCACTCCTGGTATCCCGACGACTACGTGGCACTGGGGGTCGAGCGTTTGCAGCGCGGCGACGTCGAGTGGGTGAGCGGCCCGGCGGTGCCGCGGCCGACGGGGCCGTGGGCGCGCCGCGTCGCGCTTGCGCTCGGCACGCCGCTCGGCCAGGGCGGCTCGGCGAAATGGCGCGAGCAGGGCGCGGGAGCAGGTGACGAATACGAGCTCGACACGGGCGTCTTCGCGGGCGTCTGGCCGCGCGCGACGCTGGAGCGCCTCGGTGGGTGGGACGACCGCTGGCCGGTCAACGAGGACTCCGAGATGGCGGCTCGCTACTTCGACGAGGGCGGTCGGATCGTGTGCATCCCGGCGATGGCCGCGGAGTACGCGCCACGCGAAGACCTGCGCAGCCTGGTCCGGCAGTACCTCCGCTACGGCTTCTACCGCGCCAAGACCACACGGCGCCATCCGCGGACCGTCCGCCGCTCGTTCATCGGGGCGGGGGCGCTGTCGATGGCGGCCGCGGGCTCGCTGGTGCCGACGCGCGCCCTCCCGGCGCGGGCGTGTCGCGCGGCGATGGGCGCGTACGGGATCGGCTTGGCGGCGCTCACGGCGCGGGCGGCGCGACGCGGCGGCGACGCGACGGACCTAGCCGGCGTGCCCGTCGTCCTGGCGATCATGCACGTGTGCTTCGGGGCGGGGTTCCTGGCGGGGAGTGTGCGGTTTTGGCTCTCACCGGGAGGCGTGGGAGCGCTCTGACGAGCCGGGTGGCGAATCGGGTGCGCGCACACCGCGCTCAATTCGCCAATCGCTCGAAGGGGAGAGTGGTCTCAGCGCGTCAGCACCTTGTCGAGTAGCGCCTCGAGCTCGGCGATCCGTGAGTCCCACGTGTTCGCCTCGGCTCGGGCGCGACGCGCGACGGCCCGCTCCGGCGAGTCCTCGGCTACTGCCTGCTCGAGCTGAACCACGAACTCGTCCGGAGTCTCCGCAAAGCGCACCATGTCGCCGTAGGGCTCGAGCGCGGGCGTCGGGCGGGCGACTGCGGGCTTGCCCGCCGCCAGCAACTCGAGGTTCTTCAGCGGAGACATGTGCTGGTAGACCGGCAGGTCCGCGTAGGCCATGAGCCCGACGTCGAATTCGCCGAGCCGCGCCCCGACCTCCGAGTGCGGTATCGGCGGCTCGATGCTCACGTTCGGGAGGTCGGAGTAGGCGGCCGGTTCGAAGCCGTTCTCGACCGGGCCGATCAGGCGTAGGCGCCAGTCGGGCCGGGCCGTCGCGATGTGCCGCAGCACGGCCTGGTCGAGGCGGATGTCGAGCACACCCACGAACCCGGCGACGAGCTCGTCCTTCGCGCGCGCGCGCGGGGGCGGGAACGGGAAGAGATCGACGCCGTGGGTGATGAAGCGGACGTCGGCGCCCCAGGCCTCGAACCGCGGAGCGAGCGAGCGCGACGTGACGACGACCGCGTCGGCGCGCTCCACCAGCGCGCGTTCGGCTCGCTCGAAGCTTTCGCGCCAGATCCCTGTCATCCCGGGCGTGACGTGATGGGCGTCGACCGACTCGTAGATCGTCACGGCAGGGTTCAGCGAGTCGAGAGCATCGACCAACTCAGGAGTCGCGTGGCGGATCCACGCCACCGCGTGGGGCCAGTCGGCGATCGTCGCGCGCATCTGACGCTCCACCCAGCGGACGTTGAACCGGCGGACCGCCGGCACCTGGCGGGGCGGAGCAACGAGCAGTCCCGCGGAGCGCAGTCCGTCGGCGCTCGCCCCGGCAGCGGCGGTGGGCGTGGCGGCCGGCGCGCGGTCGCGTACCTTGCGCGAGACGCGGTCGAGCACCTTCGCGGCACTCGAGAGCCGCGGGTTGCGTACACCGACGCCCGCGACGTAGACGACGTCGTAGCCGTCGCGCCCGAAGGCGCGGGCCTTCCGCTCCGCCTCCTGGTTGTGGTACCCGAGCGGCCAGTCGGAGTAGAAGAGCATGGGACGCCGCGCGGACATGGCGCCGGACGCTAGCGGACCAGCCGCCCGCCGATCAGGAGTGCAAGCTCTGCGACCGCGAGGTTCCGACGAGAGCCCCGCGCTGGTAGAAGGCCTGAACGCGGTAGCTGCCGTGGAAGTGCGTGCGCAACTGGGCGGAGAAGCGTCCTGTCGCACCGACGCCGGGATGCATCCGCGCAACGCGCTGCCAGCGATGGCGAACCGACGACCAGCGGCTGACGAGCAGCGTCACGCGCCCCGCGTGGGCGCCGCTCACGCCACCGCTCGCGAGCCACCGCGAGCGCGCGGGGAGGGGCCCGGCCGCGGCGGCGTGGGCACCCGTGTCGAGCCGGCGCACAGCGAGCGAGGTATGCACGCGGTGCACCTGGGCCTGAGCGGCATGGGTGCCGGCGTAGCTGGCCAGGGCACGCAGGGCGGGCTTGGCGGAGTAGTTGGAGCGCATGAGCCCGAAGTTGGCCTCTCGGTCCGAGGAGTCGTCGTGCAGGAAGAAGACGTTGCGGAAGCCGTACCAGAACGCTTTGGTGACCCAGGGGTAGGACTCGAGCTTGTGGAAGGCCTTCTGCAGGAAGACGGCCTGCTCGTTTTCGCTCACGCCGCCGCGGGCGGTCGTCCACCCGAATTCGGTGGCCCACACCGGCTTCGCGCCGTCGCCGTGCGAGGCCATCGTGGCGTGGACCTCTTCGAGGCCGCAGAAGGCCCAGACGCTCTTGCGATCGTTCTCGTTCCAGCACTCGTCGGGATCCACGCCCGTGTAGGGGTGCACCCCGACTGCGTCGAAGTACGGGCGCGCCCCGGCTTCGTAGAGCTTGCGGAGGAACGGGTAGTCGTTGCCGGAGAGCCCGCCGAGCACCACCGTGGAATGCGGGTCGGCGGCCTTGATGGCCGGGTAGGCGGCCTGCAGCATCGACACGAACGAGGTCGCGCTGGGGCCCGAGGGCCAGAACTTGTCGAGGTTCTCCTCGTTCCACACCTCGTAGGCGTGCACTCCCAGGGGTGCGTAGCGCTTGACGATGAAGCGGGCGTAGTCGGCGTAGTCGCGCATCGAGCGCGGGCGGTAGGCGATGTTCCAGCTGCCGCGCGACTTGTGCGGGTCCGCTGAAGCCCAGTAGGGCACTCCGTCGGCCATCGGCATGAGCACCTCGAGGCCGGCGTCGCGCGCCGCCTTGACGGCGTAGTCGTAGTCGGCGATCACGCCCTGGTTGATGATGCCCTTGCCGTTCGTCTCGACGGCGCTCCAGTTGGCGTTGACACGGATCCAGCGCACGCCGGACTGCTTCATCAGGGCCACCGAGTGGTCGACCTGGTCGTGCGGGATGTTCCACGTGATGTCGGAGTTGACTCCGACATCAGCGGCGCGGGCGGAGCCGCCCAGCATGAGGAACGTCATCAGAACCAACGCGGCCAGAGCAGCGAGGCGAAAGAACGAGCGCGGGAGCGCGTTGGCGAGCATCTTCCCTTCCGTGGGATCTGGCCGCTCGCGAAAGGTCCTCTTCGGCAACCCGGCTGACTCGGTGCGTCGAGCCCCGTGGCTTTGCGTCTCCACCTCACGGTGGGTTTGCCCTTGTCGGAATGGCGTTTTATGAACAGGTACGCACCCTCAACATCGGGCGCAGAGGGCTACGGCAACAGGGCTGAATGGCCGATACGACAGATGTTCTATGCGAACCCCTGAACGCTCAAGCACCGCCGCCGCCGCACATAGGCTGACCCGGTGACCGCGACGTCGACGCCCGAGACCCGTCTCGGCACCGAGCGGGAGGCGGAGAACGGCGACACGGCTCACGTCGTGACGCGCAACGCCGGCCTTCTGGCGGTCGGGACGATCGTCGCGCGGCTCAGCACCTTTGCCCTCGCGATCGTCATGACTCGGGCTCTGGGCCCGTCGAGCTACGGGCAGTACGGGTACGCCGGCGCGCTCGCCACCGTGGTCGTGCCGATTGCCGATGTCGGCCTCACGTCGTGGATCGTGCGCGAGGTCGCTCGCTCGCGCGAGCAGACCGAGCGCAACATGCGGCGGCTGCTAAGGCTGAAGACGGTCATGACCTTGCTCGTGCTCGTCGGGGTGACCGTGCCGGCGTTTCTGACCGCGAGCGGCTTCGAGGTCGCCGCGGTGATCGTCGTCGTGCTCCTCGCCAACCTGGCCGACGACTGGGCCCAGTTCGTCTTCGGCTACTTCCGCGGCCGCGAGGCGATGGGCTTCGAGAGCGGGGTCACAGCTGTGTCCGCGATCGCGCGCACGATCGGCGGCATTGCCATCGCTGTGACGACGCACCGGCTGATCGCCGTCGTGATCTGGATGCTCCTCACCTCCGGCACCCAAGCGGTGTGGGCCGCACGGCGCCTGCGCGGAGCGCTGGGCGAGCGCCCGTGGGTCCGCCTCAAGGAGAAGCTGCCCCCGCTGGACTGGCGGGGGATCGCCGCCATGAGCCTCATCGGCTTCTTCGCGACGATCTACCTGCGTGCGGACTCGGTGATCATCGGTTCGATCTACGACGATCGCACCCTCGGCTACTACACGAGCGCCTACGCGCTGGTGGGTGGGCTGCAGATCCTCCCCTGGATGATCGCGGTGGCCGCGACTCCGGTGTTCGCCCGTTCCTTCGAGGGCACCGACGACCTGTTCGACGCCTCGTGGCAGGAGACCCTGCGTGTTGTCCTGGTGCTCGCACTGCCCTTCGCTCTCGTCACGTGCCTGCTGGCCGACCCGATCGTGCACCTGCTCTTCGGCGCACGCTTCGGTCCCGCCGGTCCGGCCCTGGCGATTCTCGTGTGGTCGAGCCCTCTCTGGGCGCTGAACATGCTCCTCGCGGGGCTCTTGCGCGGGGCCGGCCGCACGCTGTCGCTCACCGCGGTGACGGGCTTCGGAGCCTTGCTCAACATCGGGCTCAACATCTGGGCTGTGCGCACTTTCGGCATCAACGGCGCCGCGACCGTGACCGTCGCTACCGAGGGCGCGGTGCTGATCGTGCTTGTCGCGATCGCGATCCGCCAGGGCGTCGTGCGCCGCCCGCGGCTCCCACTCTTCGGGCTCTCTCTCGGCCTCGCGGCGCTCTCCGGCGTCGCCGTCCTCGGGCGCTCCTGGCCGGTCATCCTCACCGCGCTCCTCGCGCTCGCCGCCTACCTTGTCGTCGTGCGCCTCACCCGGGTCATCACCGACCGAGACATCGCCACGCTGCGACGGGTCGCCGGGAGGGCCGGATGAGCGTTTCGGCCGTGTCCGTCGTCGTCCCGGCGCGCGATGCGGCGAGCACCCTGCCGGCCCTGCTCGAGGGCCTGCGCGGCCAGAGCGTCGAGGGCGGGTGGGAGACCCTCGTCGTCGACAACGGCTCCACCGACGGCACGGGCAAGCTCGCTCGGGCCGCGGGCGCGCGCGTCATCGAGTACGCCCGGCCCGGCGCGGCCGCCGCACGCAACGCGGGCATCCGAGCCGCGGAGTCGGATCTCGTCGCCTTCCTCGACGCCGACTGCATCCCGCGGCCGAATTGGCTCGCGCCCCTCGTGGAGGAGCTCCGTCGCCGCGAGGATCTCGGAGGAGTCGGTGGGCGCATCGTCGCCGCGGCTCCGGGCACCCTGCTCGAGAGCTACGCCGAGCGGCGCCGCTACGTGTCCCAGGAGGGCGCCCTCGCCGAGCCCATCGCTCCCTACCTCCTCACCGCGAGCTGCTGCTACCGCCGCGATGCGCTCGAGCGGCTCGGCGGGCTGGACGAGAGCCTCCGTTCGGGGGAAGATCTCGACTTGAGCTGGCGGCTGCAACGCGAGCTCGGGCTCGGCGTCGCCCTCGTACGCGACTCGGTGGTCGAGCACGTGCATCGCTCGACGCTCCAGGGCATCTGGAGCCAGTGGGTGCGCTACGGATACGGGGAGGCGCAGCTCGCCGTCCGCTATCCGCGCCCCGCCGCCCGCGAGATGTCGGCGCACAGCGCCGTCTCCTGGGTCACGGAACGGGCGATGAGGTTCGCGCGAGCGGCCGCTGGGCTGCCCGCCGGCCGCTCTACCTCGCTCGACGTCGCCGAGCCTCTCCTCGAGTACTTCGAGGAAGCCGCCGAGCGCGTCGGACGGCGGCGCGGCGCCCGCGCCGAATCCAAGGAGTAGGAGTCCGCTAACCCGGCGCGGGCACGAGCTCACCCGACGGCGCTGCGTCGGGCTCCGGCGCGTTCTCCGGGTCGCCCTCCACCCGCGGTAGGGCGCATATCAACCCGAGCAGCGTCCAGAAGTAGAAGGCCGTCGAGCCGTCGAAGAGCGTGACGTCGAAGAAGTTGTGCACCACGAACGCGACGAGCGCCGCGAGCATGCCGGCGCCCATCACCGAGCTCCAGCGGTCGTTACGGCGCCGCATGCGCCACGCGGTGCGCCCCGCGAGCACGAGCAGCCCGATCAGCACCAGCAACCCAACGAGCCCCTCCTCCGCGAGGGTGTGGAAGAAGAGGTTGTGGGCGTGGGGCGGCGGCTCGAAGATGGTTTGGGGGAGGAAGGCCTTCCCGGGGATGCGCGCCGAGGCGTAGGCCTGGGGGAAGGAGCCGAGCCCGACTCCCGCGATGGGGTGGGTCTGCCAGATGGAAACCGCGCTGTGCCAGATGTCGAGCCGGCTGCTGGCTTCACCGCCCGACGTCGTGAGCGTGGCAAAACGCTCGGCGAGCAGGTTGGGTGCGGCAACCGAGACGAGCAGCGCGAGCACGGGAACGATCACGAGCGTCCGGCGGCCCCGCAGGAACACGAAGGGCACGAGGGCCAGGCCAATCAAAGCCCCGCGCGAGAAGCTGGCGTAGATGCCTCCGATGGCCAGCGCGACCGCGGCGGCATGGACCCATCGCATCTTGCGGTAGAGCACCATGCCGGCGAGCGACATCGGCACGAGCAGGACGAGGAAGCCGCCGAGCTGATTGGGGTGGGCAAAGCCCGCGGTGACGCGCGAGACGACTTCGCCCGAGTCGGTCAGGAACCCGCCCGTCGAGCCGGTGCCGCGCAGGTAGTCCGTCGTGGCCAAGCCGCCGACGAGCAGGGCCGCGATGGTGGCACCACCGAGGATCCAGCCCACCTGGCTCCGGGTTCGCACCGTGACCGCGGTGGTGCCGAACAGCAACAGGCCGGTGACCAGGGTGCGCAGCAGGCGGCGGGCTTCTGTCGGGTCGGAGGCCAGGGCGAAGGCCACGACCGCCATCGCCAGGTAGAGCAGCACGGCGGTGACGAGGAACGGCATCCGCTTCCCCGCCGGGCGGTGCCGCGAGTTCAGCAGGGCCAGGGTGAAGAGGAAGACCGACCAGGCGAGCAGAAACAGCTTCACGACTCCGCCTCCGCCACCGATGCTCTGCAGGGGCGAGAGCACGAGCGCAGCCGCGATCCCCACCTCGGGCCGCGTGACCGTCACGATCGCCAGCCCCACCCCCACCGCCAGCACGGGCAGGACGAGCGGCGAGAAGTTGAACGCCATGTAGGCGTAGACGAAGCCGAAGAGGACAGCCGCGCCGGCCCATGCCGCGCCGAACGCGGCGCGACGAACCGGCGGGGCACCGCCCATGTTGGCCAGCGCGGCGCGCATCAGCCGATCTTCTCGCTACCCGGACGCCTGGGGGCGCCGACTCACGACCGGTCGCCGTCGTGCGGCGCGACCGGCTCTTCCGCCGGTGCCACGATGGCCGCCGGAGTGTCCCGCGGGTCATCGAGGATCGCGGTCGCGGGATGATCGTCGTCCATCGAGTAGTAGGAGTACTGGTCGTCGTCGTAGGCCGTCCGGTTGAGGACGACGCCCAGGGTGTTGGCCTGCGCGCGCTTGAGCTGGTCGACGCCCTGGAGCACCCGCGAGCGCTTGGCCTTCGACGGATCGACGATCATGATCACTCCCTCGACCGCGGCCGCGAGAAGCGTCGCGTCCGCCCCGACGGCGAGCGGCGGCGTGTCGTAGATGACGAAGTCGTAGACGCGGCGCGCGCGGCGGTTCAGGTCACCGAGCCACTTCGACGCCAGCAGCGCCGAGGGGTTCGGCGGCGGCGGCCCGGCGGGCATGAAGTGCAGCGAGCTCGAGATCTCCACCACGACGTCGCCCAGGGCGAGCGGCGAGAGGTTCGAGAGGAAGGCCGAGAGCCCGGCGCCTCCTGCTCGGCCCGAGGCGCCGATCGTCTTGGTCAGCTGCGGGCGGCGCAGGTCGGCGTCGATCAGCAGCGTGCGGATGCCGAGCTCGGCTGCCGCTCGCGCCAGGGCGTACGACGAGGTCGACTTGCCCTCGCCCTCCCCTGAGGAGACGATCGCCACCGTGGCCGGGCGGGTGCCCAGCGACACGAACGAGAGGTTCGCCATGACCAGGCGGAACGCCTCGTCGAGGTGGCGGGTGGCCGTGTCGCGCGTGCCGTCGGTGTCGCCCAGTGAGTGCATGACCGCGGCGGAGCGCTGGGGGATGCGCCCGATGATCGGCATCTCCAGCACCTCGGTGTCGGAAGGATCGATCTGCAGGCGCTGGTCGAAGCGCTGGCGGGCCAGCGCGACGCCAGCAGCGACGAACGCGGCCAGCAGGGCGCCGATGATCAGGTAGAGCTTGGGCTGCGGGCGCACCGGGCCGTCGATCAGCGCCGCGGGCGCGGCCAGCGAGACGTTCACGTCGGAGAGCCCGTTACGCGTGGGGTTGTCGATGTAGGTCTGCGCGTAGGTGTTCGCGATCGTCTGGGCGATCTGCGGAGAGGCGCCTTCGGCCGTGATCTGGATGAGCTGGGCCTGCGAGACCGGAGAGATCTGCACCGATCCTTGGAGGGCTGCCCCGGGCATGTTGAACGGCAGCTTCTTGGACACCTCGTTGGCAAAGCCGCGGGTCAGCATCAGCTCGGAGATCGTCTTGGTCTGAACCTGGTTGACCTGGGTGGCCTCGAAGGTGCTCGAAGCGGCCTTCTTGTTGGAGATGAGCACGTTGGCCGAGGTCGAGTAGACCTTCGGCAGCAGGAATGTGGCCGCGGCGATGGCGCCGAGGATGAGGGCGAAGGTCAGCGCGAAGCTGACGCGGCGGCGCCACAGCACGCCCAAGATCTGATCGGTGCTCAACACGGGTTCTTCTCCTGTCGCAGGTTGGGTAGCTGTTCGACGCTCATGCGGCGCCTTCCTGGCCGAGCACGGCAGAAACCGTCAGCAGCATGATCTTGAAGTCGAGGCGCAGCGACCAGTTCTCGATGTACCAGTTGTCCCACTCGACGCGATCGGCGAGAGAGCTCTGACCGCGAAGCCCCTGCACCTGGGCCCAGCCGGTCAGGCCGGACTTGACACGGTGACGGTCGGCGTAGCGGTAGACGTGCTGCTCGAAGGAGCGCGCGTAGGTGTTGCGCTCGGGCCGCGGGCCGACGAAGGACATGTCCCCGACGAGGATGTTGATGAGCTGGGGCAGCTCGTCGAGCGAGGTCTTGCGCATGAAGCGCCCGATCGGCGTGCGGCGGTCGATCTCCGGCAGGAGGTCGAACTCGCCCGGCTTCTCGCCACGCTGCTCGGCGGCCCACGCCGCGTTGGCGACACCGTCGGCGGAGTCGTCGCCGGCCATGGAGCGGAACTTGAGGATGTCGAACTCGGTGCCGTCGAGCCCGAGCCGCGGCTGGCGGAAGAGCACCGGGCCCGGCGAGGAGAGCTTGACGATGAGGGCGAGCGCAAGCAGCACGGGGGAGAGCCCGATCAGCGAGATCGCGGCGAGCGCCCGGTCGATCGCGTACTTCATGGCGAACTGCCAGCCGCGCGGATCGATCTGCTCGGCGCGCAGGAACGGGATGCCGCCCAGGTGCTCGATGCCGATGCGGCTGTTGACCTCTTCGAAGAGACGCGGGACGAAGGCCACCTCGATGCCAAGCGTCCGGCAGCGATGCATCATGTCGAGCATCACCGCGTGCGGGGCGGTGGAGAAGGAGAGAATCACCTGATCGACCTGGTGCTCCTCGACGACCTGCTCGAGATCCCAGCTGGCGCCGAGCACCGGAGGCGCGCCCGAGCTCTCGTTGCCGTGGATGTCGGGCATGGGCTCCTTGTCGAGAAAGCCGATGGGCCGCAGGCCAAGCTCGGGGCGATCGAGCAGACGGTGGGCGATGAGCTGGCCGACCGTGCCCGCGCCGATGATCAAGGTGTTCTGCCCGCCCTCGCCGCCACGGCGGGCGCGGCGGGCGTCGAAGGCCATTCCGGCCCGACCGGCGCCGAGGAAGACGGTGGCGAAGACCCACAGCCGCGCGGTCAGCTCGGCGGCGCCCGCGGGAGAGCCGACGATCACCCGCACCGCGACGATCACCATGGCGGCGATGGCGGCGGCGGCGAAGATGCGCCCGATGTCGTCGAGCGGAGAGCGGTGGAGGCGGAAGTGGTAGAAGCCGCGCAGCTCGAGGGCGGCGACCGTGGTGAGCATGAAGGCGATCGCCCACCACCAATGCTCGGACTGGTGTAGGTAGGCGGGCGCGAGCATCACGGCGACCGCCCCGCCGAGCGCAAGCATCCCGGAGTCGGCCAGCAGGTAGGCACGAACCCGGCGGCGCCGTTCGGTGACGCGCCGGTTGCCGGCCGGCGAGGCCGGGGTGCCGGCCACGCGGGACAGCGGTGATATCAGGGCGGCGCGACTCATAGGGCTCGATGCCTACGTCGGCACTTGGAGCGTCGAGGTTGAGCCCTTCCGCGTGGGAGCCCGTTCTGGTCCGGACAGCCCGACGCCGACGGGCAGGCCGTCGGCGTCGGTGAACTTCATACCGGCGGCATCTCACCGCCGGCGCTATGTCTCGTTCGGGGCTAGGCCAGGGGGCGCGACAGGCGGCGAACGCCCATGCCGACACCGACGAGCGCGATGCCGCCGCAGGCCAGCAGCACCAGGTCAAGGCCGGTGAAGGGCAGCTGGCCCTTGCTGGCGGTCGAGGAGGGGGTAGAGCTGGGGGTGTGGCTGACGTTCGTCGCGTGCGGGGGGCTGGTGGGGTCGAGGTTGCTCACGACACCGCCGGGTCCGCTGTAGTTGCCGCGCACGGCGCTCGCGCCGAATGCGGTGGGGGCCGCCATCAAACAGACAGCGACGACGAGGAGAATGAAGCGCTTCATGAAGGAGTCCTTCCTTTGTGTTCCTGCCCGGTTCCGTGGGTCGTCCCGGAAGGTAGCGGGTCGGAGGCGATAGATACAAGGCCTGGATGCAGTCCCGCGTTTCATCCGAAAAGCGCAGAAGAGCGCGAAACTGGTACCACGTATGGTCGTTCGCGAAACGAGGGCCCTTTAGCGCCCTGGACGGATGTCTGATCTTTCCGGACCCCAGCTAAAGCTCTGCCAGGAGACAGATTTCAGGGTCCGAACCTCCTTCGCGTCCGCTCGCGCAGCGCCGAGAGGGCCTGCTCGACCGTCATGGGCCGGGGGCTCGCCGCGCGAGCCAGGGCGTCGGCCACGATCGGGTCGCTCGGGATGAGGCGGTGCGCGCGACGCAAGAAGCCCTCTGCTTCGGTTTGGTTACCGCGCGCGGACGCGAGCAGACCGAGGAAGAAGTTGGTCGCCCAGCTGTGCGGGTTGCGCCTGGTCGCCTCGGTGAAATGAGGTTGGGCGAGCGTGGGCTGGCGCAGCGTCAGCGTGCCCGCCAGCAGATCGGGCTGTGCGCTCAGCGGCTCTAGCGACGCGGCGCGGGCGAAGTCGCTCAGCGCTGCGGTGGGATCCCGCTTGGCCACCGAGAGCCCGGCGGCGAGCTCGCGGTCGCCGAGGTAGGAGAAGACGAGCACCAGAAGAGCCAGCAGCCCGGCGAGCCCCCCTGCCGCCGCCAGGGCACGGTTCAGGCGAGGGTCGCGAGGCCTGGCGTTCGGAGGGCGCCGGCGGGGGCGAGCGCCCAGTGCGAGCCCGGTCCCCAGGAAGGCCAGCGCCGCGCCGCTGAGCGCCGGGAACTCCCAGAACCAGTCCAGCGAGCCGTGGATGAGCCATACCACTGCCGGTAGAAGCGCCAGCCCCGCCGCATCGCGGCGGGCACGGACGCGCGGTTCCTCGACCGCCCGATCACCCTCGGGCCGGCGCCGGCGTCCGCGGCCGCGCAGGGCGCCGCGAAACGAAGCGATCAGGAAGGCCACGAAGAGGGCAGTGCCGACGACGCCCGTCTGAGCGAGCAGGCGCATCTCGAGCGAGTGCGTGGTGCGCGTCTCTTCCCCAGTGCGGCGGCGCTTGGTGTAGGCCTCGGCGAAGTTGTCGGAGCCGATGCCGCCGACGGGGTTCTCGGCAAAGACGTTCAGGGACACACGCCAGAAGTCGTACCGGCCCGAGCCGAGCTGGGTGAATCGGTTGGCGCCAGCGTTCGCCGACTCCTGGTGCTTGAAGCTGCGCCAGGCACTGTCGATGCGACCGCCCACATCGCCGTGCGCCGCGACGATGCCAACGACGCCGCCGGCGATCACGGCGACGACCCCGACCGCCGCGGCGACGCGGTTCACGGTCCGCACGGTCGACGGCTTGGGCTCGCTCCGGCGCGAGTCGAGCAGCACCACGACGGCCGCGACGACCAGGAGCACGACGTCGGCCAGAAGGATGCTCGAAGTGGCTGCGCTCCCCCGGCTGGCGAGCAGCGAGTCGAGAACCGCGGGCGAGCGCACGGTGCCGTGGTAGCCGGCGGCGCGGAAGACATCGAGAAGCGGGCCTGTGATCGTGGCGGTGGCCAGCACGGGCGCCAGCGCGAAGAGCACGAGCCGCACGCGCCCGGGTACGAGCACGAGAGCCACGAGCAGCACGACCGGCAGCGTGAAGAGCCAGCCTCGGCTCTGGGCGAGCACCGCGAGCTGCAGCCCGAGCCCGGCGGCGGTGAGAGCGAGCACGCGGGCCACCACGGGCACCCGGCGGCGCGATCCGACGCCCACCCCGACGAGCGCGATCATCGTGAAGAAGGCGGCGTTCGCGTTCTGGTAGGAGAGAGGCGAGGCGAGGCGCCCGTCGAGGTAGAACCCCGAGGACGGATGCGGTGCCGTACCGAGCCGCACCGCGGTCACCAGCGCGACAAGGCCGCCCGCGATCGCGAAGGCCGCGAGTGCGAGCTCGGCCGCTTTCGTGCGCCACGGCAGCACCGCGAAGGTCGCGAAGATCGAGAAGAAGACGAGCGTACGGTTGGCGCCGTCGAGCGCGTCACCCGGGACCTGCGCCCAGAGCATCGACGCGTAGGAGAAGACGACGTAGGCGCCGAACGCCCCGAGGGCGATGGCCGTGGTCCGCGACACCCTGATGCGCGCAGGCCCGAGACCGCCGAGCACGGCGAGGAACAGCCCGACCAGGGCCAGGGCCCCGAGGAACCAGGAGTCGGGCTCATAGCTTCCTTCCGAGCCCGCGGGGGACAGGTAGCCGCCTCCGGAGGCAGCCCAGGCGATGATGATCGCGAGGGCCAGCAGACTCGGCACGAGGACCGGCGCCAGAGCTCGCAGCCGGTTGCTCACAGGCGCAGCATAAGGACGGCTCCGGCGCCGAAGGCGGGGGTAGACTCGCCCGTCCCGTGTCATCCGGCCCGTCGCTCTACCGTCGCCACCGCCCGCGCACCTTCGCCGACGTGGTCGGGCAGGAGCACGTGGTGCGCACGCTCTCCAACGCGGTGGAGCGGGGCAAGGTGCATCACGCCTATCTCTTCGTCGGTTCTCGCGGCACCGGCAAGACGTCGATGGCCAAGATCCTCGCCGCTTGCCTCAACTGCCGGGGACACGCCGAAGGCGGGTCGGGCGGCGGCCCGACAATCGAGCCGTGCGGCACGTGCGACTCGTGCACGTCGATCGCGAGCGCGACTTCGCTCGACGTGATCGAGATGGACGCGGCGTCGAACAACTCGGTCGACGACATCCGCGACCTGCGCGACAAGGTCGGCTTCGCCCCTGTCTCGGGCCGCCACAAGGTCTACATCCTCGACGAGGCGCACATGCTCTCCCCGCAGGCGTGGAACGCGTTCCTCAAGACTCTCGAGGAGCCCCCGCCACACACCATCTTCGTACTCGCGACCACCGAGGCGCAGAAGGTCTTGCCGACCGTGGTCGACCGTTGCCACCGGTTCGACTTCGGGCGCCCGTCGGTGGAGCAGATCGCCCGGGTGCTCCGCCGTGTGGCCGAGCAAGAGTCGATCGACGTGCCGGACGCGGCTCTCGGCCTGGTGGCTCGCGCGGCCACGGGTTCGTTCCGCGACGCGCTCGGCACCCTCGAGCAGCTCGTGACCTACGCCGGATCCGGCGAGGAGGCCACGCCGGCCATCGCCCTCGATGACGTCCTGGCCGTGCTTGGCGTGGCGAGCGCCGATCTCCTGTTCGCCGCGGTCGATGCCGTGGCCGAGCGTGACGCCCGGGCCGGGCTCCTGGCCGCGGCCGACCTGGCGCAGAGCGGGCGCGATCCCGGGCAGTTCCTGCGCGATCTCGAGGTGCACGCGCGCGAGCTGCTCGTCGTCCAGACGCTGGGCGAGGTGCCTTCCGAGTTGCGGCTCACTGCTGAGCACGACGAGCGCCTCGGCGAGCAGGCGTCGCGGCTGGGGCGGCCCGACGTAGTGCGCGTACTCGACCTGGTCTCCTCGGCCCTCGAGGCGATTCGCGACGGGGCCGAAGCCCGCATTCAGCTCGAGCTTGCGCTCGTGAAGGCCGCCGCCCCCGAGGTCGATCCCTCCGTGCG
>JBBPXY010000082.1:0-30550 GCA_038200435.1 Solirubrobacterales bacterium | reverse complement strand
TCGCTCGAGGAGCCGCTGCGCCAGATCTCGCACAACGCGGGTCTCGAGGGATCGGTCGTCGTCAACGACGTGCGCAAGGCCGAGAAGGGCCAGGGCCTGAACGCCGCGACCGGCGAGATCGTCGATCTCGTCGCCGCCGGCGTCATCGACCCGGCCATGGTCACGCGCTCGGCGCTGCAGAACGCCGCGTCGATCGCGAAGAACATCCTCACCACCGAGGCGATCGTCGCCGAGATGCCCGAGAAGGA
Organism: Solirubrobacterales bacterium; assembly: GCA_038200435.1. Taxonomy (GTDB): domain Bacteria; phylum Actinomycetota; class Thermoleophilia; order Solirubrobacterales; family Solirubrobacteraceae; genus JBBPXY01. The sequence goes on along the minus strand of JBBPXY010000082.1, from coordinate 30,302 downwards.
CGGCGCGGGCGGCGGAGGCGGCATGCCCGACATGGGCGGAATGGGCGGCATGATGTAGGAGGGCTTCGCCCCCCTCTCGCCGAGCTTCGCTCGGCGCCCCCCAGGCAGACGCACGAAGTACCGAGGGCCCCGGCGATTTCGCCGGGGCCCTCGTCGTTTCAGGCCGTCAGGACGGCGAGGTCCTCAAGGTCGGCAGGACGTCCCGAGGCGCGTTTCATCGCGATCAGGTCGTCGAGGCCGGCGATCACGACCTGTACCTCCTGCAGATCCAGCGGGAGCCCCCGGCGCCGGAGGTCGTCGTAGGCCGCGGCACCCGGGACATCCCGCAGGATGTGCAGCTCACCGTGAGCGGTTGAGAGTGGCGGCACCACGGGAGCGGAACCGAGCTGCTCGCGCGTGGGGGCTCCCCCCGGCAGGTCACGAGGATGGGCTTCCAACTCCCGGAGCGCATTCGCGAGGCGATTGAGGTTCTCGTCGTTGGGGGCGGGGATCACGTCGAGGTCGCGGGTCGTACGGCGGTGACCATGTACCTGCGCGGCCACACCCCCGATCACGACGTAGTCGACCCGATGCTCCGCCAGCGCGGCGAACAGCCGCTGAATGTCGAGCGGCCGCTCGGGCAGCCCGGGAGTCACGAACGGCGCGTGGCTGGATGACCGGCACGCCGCGCCGCTGCGCCCGCCAGCTCGAGTCTCGTCGCCGCCAGGTTCCACGAGGCGGCCTCGCGCAGGCGCTCGGCGGGCGTGAGCGATTCCACGCGCGGGAAGCGGAGCGGCGTCGGGGTAGAGGTGAGCACGATGCTCTCGCCCATCACGCGCAGAATCAGGCTGAGGCGCTCGAAGCTCGGGGACTCGAGTCCTTTCTCGATGCGGCTGATCGCGGCCTGGCTCGTGCCGGCGCGCAGAGCCAGCGCACGCTGGCTGAGCTGGCGTCGGCTGCGAGCGGAGGCGACGATGTCTCCCGGGGCCGAGGTCGTGATGCTCTATACGGTATCAGGCCGATTACGACACGACCGTGAGCCGCCTCCGCGGCGGGCGCGCCCGAGGGCTCCGCGACGCGGTCAGACCTCGTCGCGCCCGCGCGGCGCCTCGCCGATGTACTTGGCCGTTGGCCGGATCAGCCGTGCCTCGCGCTTCTGCTCGAGGATGTGCGCCGACCAGCCGGCCGTGCGCGCGCACGTGAACATCGGGGTGAAGAGATCCGACGGGACGTTCGCGTGATCGAGCACCACGGCCGACCAGAACTCGACGTTGGTGGCCAGAACGCGATCGGGCTTGCGGGCGTGGAGCTCGGCCAGCGCGGCCTTCTCGAGCGCCTCGGCGACCTCGAAGCGCTCTGAGCCGATCTCCTTCGAGGTCCGGCGCAGAACACGCGCACGCGGGTCCTCGGCACGGTAGACGCGGTGACCGAAGCCCATGAGCCGCTCACCCGAGTCGAGCGCCTCCTTGACCCAGGCGTCTGCGTCGCCGCGCTCCTCGACGGCGTCGAGCATCTGCAGCACGCGTGAGGGCGCGCCGCCGTGCAGAGGGCCCGAAAGGGCCCCGACCGCTCCCGACATGGCGGCGGCGCAGTCGGCGCCGGTCGAGGTGATGACCCGCGCGGTGAACGTCGAAGCGTTCATGCCGTGCTCGGCGGCCGAGATCCAGTAGGCGTCGATCGCCTTGACATCGTCGGGATCGGCTTCGCCGCGCCAGCGGATGAGGAAGCGCTCGGGGATCGAGGTGCCCTTGTCGACCTCGCGCTGGGGAACGGGCGGCTGCCCGCTCCCGCGTGCCGACTGCGCGACGAAGGAGAGGGCCATCACCGACGCGCGGGCGAGATCGTCGCGGCACTGCTCATCGGAGATGTCGATCACCTGGCCGAAGCCCCACTCCGGGGCGAGCATGGCCAGCGCAGCCTGCACGTCCACGCGGGCGTCGCCCGAGCGCACCATCAGGCCGTGCGGCTCGGCAGGCGGCAGCCCAGGCTGGAAGGAACCGTCGACGAGCAGGCCCCAGACCTGCTCGAAGGGGACCTGGCCGACGAGATCCTCGATGTCGACGCCGCGGTAGCGCAGCGCCCCGCCCTCCTTGTCGGGCTCGGCAATCTGCGTAGCGAAGGCGACTACGCCCTCTAGGCCCGACTGCACTTCGCTGGTGGCGGTCATTCCGTCGCTCCCGTAGACGTGTTGGAGGTCGAAGATTCGCAGAAGCGGCGCACCGGCCGCCCGAAGCCCGCCCGGACCCGTAGGCTCCGCGCTATGGACGACCTCATGTTCCGCCCCGTAGAAGAGCTCGCCGGCCTGGTCCGCTCAGGCGACCTCAGCGCCCGCGAACTCGTGCAGGCCTCTCTGGACCGCATCGAAGCGCTCGACGGACAGGTGAACGCCTTCGTGCACGTCGACGCCGAGGGGGCCCTGGCCGCCGCCGACGCGGTCAAGAAGGGCGACGAGCGGCCCTTTGCCGGAGTGCCGATCGCGATCAAGGACAACGTGCCGGTGGCCGGCATGCCGCTGACGTTCTGCACAAAGCTCTTCGGCGACTTCCGGCCGGGGCACGACGCGGCGCTCGTGCGCCGCTTGCGCGAGGCCGGGATGATCGTCATCGGCAAGACCGCGCTCCCGGACTGCGGCATCCTGCCGACCACGGAATCCGAGCGGTTCGGCCCGACGCGCAACCCCTGGGACCTCGAGCGCACGCCCGGGGGCTCCTCCGGAGGCTCGGCAGCGGCCGTGGCCGCAGGCATGGTGCCCGTGGCCCACGGCAACGACGGCGGAGGGTCGACGCGCATCCCCGCCGCCTGCTGCGGCCTCGTCGGCCTCAAGCCGTCTCGGGGAAGGGTCTCCAAAGCGCCCGACCTCGGCGAGTCGTTCCTCCTCAGCGACGGCGTGCTCACGCACACGACTGCGGAGACCGCCGCGCTCCTCGACGTGCTCGAGGGATACGAACTGGGCGACGCGACCTGGGCCCCTCCGCCGGCCATCCCGTACGCCGAAGCGGCGACGCGGGCGCCGAAGGGGCTGCGCATCGGGCTGACCCTGAAGTCGCCGCTGGAGAACACCGGGGTCGACCCCATCGCGGAGCAGGCGGTCCGCGACACCGCAGAGCTCCTCGAATCGCTCGGCCATCACGTCGAAGAGGTCACTCCGCCGTGGGGCGAGCCGGGCCTGCTGGAGCTCTTCGCCGCCGCTTTTGGGCCAGGTATAGGCATGACCGTCGTCTTCGGCTCGGCGATCGCGGGCCGGGAGCCCGGCGAGGATGACCTCGAGCCGCTCACCCGCATGATGTGGGAACGCAGCAAGTCGCTGGGATCTCCCTACTACCTCGCGGCGGCGGCCCAGCTCCAGGGTCTGGCACGGCGGGTTGTCGAGTTCTCCGAGCCCTACGACGCGATCCTCACGCCGAGTCTCGCCCAGCGGCCCGTGAAAGTCGGCACGATGAACGGCCTGCTGCCCGACCCCGACGACACCTTCCGGCGCTCCGGGGAGTTCACGCCGTACACGGCGCTGGCCAACGTCAGCGGCCAGCCGGCCATCTCCGTGCCGATCGCCCACGGCGATGACGGCCTCCCGGTCGGCGCCCACTTCATGGGGCGCCCGCTGGCCGAGGACACGCTGCTGGCGCTCAGCGCCCAGCTCGAGGCAGCCCGCCCGTGGGCGGATCGCCGCGCGCCGACGTCCTAGACGCCGAGTACCTCGCCCATCGTCCGCGGCTGCACCCCGAGCCGCAGCACGTCCTCGGTCCCGCGCTCGGAGAGCAGGGAGGCCTGGAGGAGGTCGACCTCGTCGGGAGTGGCGAACGTCGGCCCTCCCGTGAAGAGCTCTAGAGCGCGGACCGACTCCCGCGCGAGCCCTACCGGCACGGGCCACATCCGGCGCGTGTGGCCGAACGACCGCAGGGCGAGGCGCACCATCCTCTCGTAGGCCAGCGTCTCCGGGCCGGCGAGCTCATATCGCCGGCCCGACTCGCCGGACTCGAGGGCCGCCATGACGCAGTCGGCTACGTCGTCGGCCCAGATCGGCTGGTGACGCCCCTGACCTTCCCCGGGCGTGGGAAGCACCGGTAGGAACGACATCCGCCCGAGCAGCGTCAGCCACTCGTCGCCGGGCGAGTAGATGAACGACGGGGCGATGACCGTATGCGCCATCGACGAGCGGGCGACGGCGCGCTCCCCGAGGGCTTTGGCGCGGAAGTAGCGCAGGTCGTGGTCGTGAGTCGCGCCGAGCGCCGAGAAGAAGACGAAACGCTCTACTCCGGCCGCTTCCGCCGCCCGAACCAGCCTCCAGGTCGCGATGCCGTTGAGCTCCTCGATGGAGCCCCGGGGCTGATCGCGGGTTGAGGCAGCGAGGTGGATGACCGTCTTGACGTCCCTCAGCGCGTGGCGGAAGGAGCGGGCGTCAGCCAGCTCTCCCAGGGCTATCTGGACCCTCACGCGCTCGGCCCCGAGCCGCCGCGGATCGCGGACAAGGCAGCGCACGGGGGCGTCGTTCAGGGTCAGGCGGCGCAGCAGCGCAGACCCGACGAGTCCGGTGGCTCCGGTCAGCAGGATCATGTTCAGGCAGCCTACGCAGCCGGCGTGCCAGAATGCACCCCGCAAGCCACCCCTCAGGAGCAACTGAAACCCAAATGGCCTACGTAATCGCCGAGCCGTGCATCGGGACCAAGGACAACTCGTGTGTCGAGGTCTGTCCTGTCGACTGCATCCACCCCACGCCCGACGAGCCCGACTACGACAAGGTCGAGATGCTCTACATAGACCCCGAGGAGTGCATCGACTGCGACGCGTGCGTCGAAGCGTGCCCCGTCGATGCCTGCTTTGCGGAAGATCAGCTGCCCGAGGAGTGGGGCAAGTTCGCGCAGATCAACATCGAGTACTACTCCAACCGGTAGGGCCCGCACGTCGCGCCGGCGCGCGAGCTGTAGCGTGCCGGTGGTGACCCGCAACGTGCTCGGTGAGGAACTCGAGCCGTGCGGCGCTGATCCAGTCACGGGCTTCTATCGCGACGGCTGCTGCAACACGGCGGCCGCTGACCTTGGGAGCCACACCATCTGCGCTGTCGTAACGGAGGAGTTCCTCGAGCATCAGAGCCGCATCGGCAACGACCTCCGGACGCCGATGCCCGCTTACGGCTTCCCGGGTTTGGTGCCAGGCGACCGGTGGTGCGTAACCGCGGCGAACTGGCGCCGTGCTCACGAAGACGGCTCCGCCGCATTCGTGGTCCTGAGATCTACCCACGAGCGGGCCCTCGACATTGTCCCCCTCGTGGCGTTACAGGAGCACGCCGTCGACGTGCCCGCGGACCCGGCCGCTCTCGGAGACTGACCCGGGGGTCGGGTGCTCAGCCGGCCATGGGCAGCGACATGCCCGCCGGCTCGGGCGCCGCGGCCAGCGCGGGCTCCTGCATGACCGGTAGCTCGATCGGCGAGAGCGCGATCACACCCCGGGCCGTCTGACGAAGCGCCTGGGCCGCCGGGTCGTCCGGATCGGAGAGCACCAGGGGGACACCGGCGTCGGCTTGCTCGCGCAGCGGCATGGTCAGCGGCACCTTGCCCAGGAGCGGCACGTCGAGCTCGTCGGCCAGCAGCTGGCCGCCGCCTTCGCCGAAGATCGGATACCGCTCGCCGCCGGGGGTCACGAACGTGGTCATGTTCTCCACAACGCCGGCGATCTCGAGCTTCACCTTGTTGGCCATCTCGGCCGAGCGCCGCGCCACCTTCTGCGCGGCGGGCTGGGGCGTCGTGACGATGATGAACTTCGCCTGAGGCAGCAGCTGGGCCAGAGTCATCGAGACGTCGCCGGTGCCCGGAGGCAGGTCGACGAGCAGATGGTCGAGCTCGCCCCACTCGACGTCCTCGAGGAACTGCTGAAGCGCCTTGTGGAGCATCGGCCCGCGCCAGACGACCGCGGCGTCCTCCTCGAGGAAGAAACCGATCGACATGACCTTGATGCCGGCGTGGGTCACGGGCGGCACGATCTTCCGCTGCGCGTTGACCTTGGGCCGCTCGGCGCCGAGGCCGAGCATCCGCGGCTGCGAGTAGCCCCAGACGTCGGCGTCGAGCACGCCGACGCTCTTGCCCTCGGCGGCGAGCGCCGCGGCGAGGTTGGCGGTGACGGTGCTCTTTCCGACCCCGCCCTTGCCGGAGCCGATGCAGAGCACGTCGCTGACCTGCGCGAGCGCGCCTTCGGGCAGCGAGCCCCGGCCGAGCTTCTTCTTCAGGGCGCCCTTCTGGGCGTCGTCCATGAAGTCGAAGGAGACGTTGACCCGCGTGACCCCGTCGAGCTTGCCGACCGTCTCCGCCACGCCCGTCTGGAAGTGGCTGCGGATGGGGCATCCGGGGGTGGTGAGGGTGACCATCACATCAACGACGCCGCCCTCGCTGACGCCCACCGAGCGGACCATGTCGAGCTCGACGATGTCGCGCCGCAGCTCGGGATCGATGACGGCGCGGAGGGCGTCGCGAATGGCTTGCTCTGTCGGGAGGGGCATGGTTTGAATGTAGCCGGAGCGAGGTGGCAGGTGGCAGGTGGCAGGAATCGGGATCGGCGCTCGAGGTGGATCAGATCCAGGAACAGAACGGCTCAGCCGCACATTTCGGCAATGTGTGACTTGACAAACCCACGCAGCGGTGGGATGATTCAGGCATGGATCAGTTCAGCATCCCGGCCCTGGCAGACCGCATCCGCACGGAAGGCGATGCCTACAAGTTCCTTGAGGAACTGCGCTGGGACGGGGAGCCGGTCTGCCCGCATTGCGGGTGCGTGGGCCGCGCGTACTTCCTGAACCCGGCTAACGGTTCGTCGCGGAAGACGCGCACCGGTTCGGTGTCTGAGCGTCGCGTTTGGAAGTGCGCTGATTGCCGTAAGCAGTTCTCGGTTCTGACCGGGACTGTCTTTCACGGGTCGAAGATCTCGGTTCGTAAGTGGGTGTTCGTGGTCTTCGAGATGTGCTCCTCGAAGAACGGGGTTTCGGCCCGCGAGATTGAGCGCAAGTACGGCCTCACCGCTAAGAGCGCTTGGTTCATGCTGCATCGCATTCGGGAGGCCATGAAGCGCGACCCACTCGCCGGACTCCTCTCGGGCCGCGTCGTCGCGGACGAAACCTGGATCGGCGGGACGCCGAAGAACCGCCACCGCGGCGGTCGCGTCGGCCGGCAGGGAATCACGGAGAAGACGACCGTCCTGTCCCTCGTCTCCCGCGAGACGGGCGAGGTGCGCTCCCGAGTCATGCCGAACCTGACCGGAGCCGACCTGCGCGCCGCGATGAGCGAGCAAGTCGATCTGGCGACGACGGAGCTACACACGGACAAGGGGCCGCACTACAACTACCTGCGGCACGACGTGGCCGGCCACTCCGTAGTCGATCACGGAGTAGGCGAGTACGTCCGCGGCGATGTATCGACCAATCCACGCCGAGAACTACTTCTCGCAACTGAAACGCTCGATTGATGGAACGCACCACCACGTAAGCCGCGAGCATCTGAACCGCTACCTCAGCGAGTTCGACTTCCGCTACTCGACCTGCAAGGAAACCGACGCAGAGCGGATGCAGCGCCTCACGCGGCAGGTAGGCGGGAAGCGGTTGACTTACCGCAAGCCAGCCTGCACGGACTAGTCAACCTATCCGTGGACGGCTAGAATGCCGATACCCCTGGCGGGGGTCGAACCCGCACGGACCGTTGTGGGGACTTAAGCGAGGCCCCGGTCCAGGCGATTCCAAGTCGCCCGCGTCTACCGAATTCCGCCACAGGGGTGTATGTAGGCCCGCCGCCGAAGGGGCGACGGGCCGGTTGGATGGGATCGGCGGCTCCGGGGTTAGTTCTTAGGCTTTAGACCGGAGCCGCCTTTTCATCTCATGCCTCCACCCCCTCAACGGGAAGCTGGTACATGCCTTGGCTCGGGCGCTCTAGCTCGCCGTTACGGAACATCCGCGAGAGGATCACCTGAAGCGAGTGGTACTCGGCGTTCCGGTCCGTCATGAGCCCCTGGTCCCTGAGCGCACCGGCGATGTTGGCTACCGACAGGGCGCGGCCATCGCTGAGCAGGGCGATGAGCGCCAGTCGCTTGCCGCCCCGCCGACTCGGCACTAAGGCGGCCTTCTTCGGAGTCGCCTCAGCCCTGGCGAAGTGTGCGACGAAGTTCCGATACCCCAGCAGGGCCGAGTAATCCTCCCTCGTCTTTTCGAGCGAACTGCGGCGGGCTTGCAGGTCGGTCTCCGCAGCCTCTATCTTCTCCTTGAGGTCGGTCACCGCGTCGGAGAGAGCGGCAAGGTCAACTTCACTGGGTGGCCGACCAAGCAGGTCAAGGGGATCGTTGAGAACCATGAGGCAGATTGTAGCCACTGACATTGAGGTTGAGGTTGACTTCCGTGGATGACCGAGAGGGGCCGCTTGACCGAGACGAAAAGGTCAAGATCAACCTCCCCTTTGAGGAGGCCGTGAGCGGTCTGCTGAAGGTCGATCCCGACGCGGAGCCCGCGGAAGACGAGTCGCCTTCTCGCCCTGTAGACGCTCCCCCGCGGCGTCAGGCGGAGGGGAACAAGTAGTGAAGCCCGAGGACCAGGTAAGCCTCCGTATTTGGCGAGCGGACGCGATCGTGCTTTTCGATTGGCTCATGTCGGTCGATTTCGAAACGATTCCTATCCAGCATCGAGCCGACAAGCAGGCTTTGACGGACCTCCTCACTCAACTCGAGTGGTCGCTTGTTCCGCCGACAGAGCAGGAAGTAGACGAAGCCCGCGAGGCCGTGTCGCGGGACATGAGTTGGTAGGCAAGTGATGCCGCGAGCAAAGCGCGGCTGCGGGTCGCCTGGGTTTGTCACGTAGAACATTGCCGAACTTGCCGCCCAAGACGACTTCCTCTTCCCCAGACCCGAGGCGAAGCCGCGGCAGGGCCCTAACCCCTGTCACCTGCCACCTGCCACCTATCCGTTAAAGACCGACGGGACGGCCCGAAGGCCGCCCCGGCGGTTGGGGAGGAGAGGGTGCTACATCCGCCGACGGGGTATGAGGTCGGCGAACTTCTCCGACACCCGGCGCTCTCCAGCTCGCCGGGGCGGGTAAGTCGGTGTCCCTTTAGCTACGAGACGGTGGAGGCCACGCGATCGGTCGCCTCGGCGACGAGCTTGGCGCCAGCGGTCACGCCGGTCTGCACCGCGTTCTCCACCTGGGCGGAGACGAGGTCGACGTTGGCGCTCACCTGGTTCAGCACCGAGCCGTTGCGGTTGAGGTTGCGCTGAGCGGACTTGACGTCGCGCTCGATGCGGGCCTCGTTGCGCTTGAACGTGCGCTCGACGCGCGTGCGGCGCTGACGCAGCTCGCGCTCGACGCGGTTGCGAGCGGTGTTGCCCCGGCGCTCGAAACGGTTGAGCTGCTTGCGCGTGGTGTTCACGTTCAGCGAGTCGACGACCTCGACGACGCGGTCACGCGCCGAGAGGGCGGCGCCCACCGGGATGAGCACGGCGCGCTCAGCGAGATGCTGGGCCTGCTCGATGCGGCTCTTGGGCACCACGTTGCGGGCCGTACGGCGAGCCTGCGTGGCGGTCGAACGCTGGGCGCGGGTAGCCGTGCCCTTCTTGGCCGACGTGCTGCGACGAGTCGCAGCGGCCTTCCGGCGAGCGGAAGAGGTCGAGCGCGCGGGCGTGGCCGACGCCGCGGTGCGACGAGCAGCAGTGCCGGTGGTCCGCGAAGCCGAAGTGGTGGTCTTGCGAGCAGCAGTGCTGCGGCTGCGGGTGCTCTTACGAGCGGAGCCGCCGCGCTGCGTGGTCTTGCGCTGTGTGGTCTTGGTCTCAGCCATTTGCTGATGTCCCCCTTGAGAGCGTGTGTTCGCCCTGAGTCGTTGTATCGAAGGTTCGATGTGAGCCTACCATCGAACACTTGTACGTAAACCTCTCAGGACAGAGAGTTACACGCCGATAACATCTCCGCCGGATAAACCCTTGCCGGACGGGGAATTCGTACGTTCAGGCGGTAAGAACGCGTGTTCGGGCAATCCACTCGCCCGGCGCGTCCAACTCGGCCAGCGAAGGCAACGCCTCGGGGGAGGTCCACACCCGGTTGAGCGCTTCGAGGCCGCCCTCGCGCACCACGGCGTCGCAGAACTTCTTGCCCTGCTCGTACTGCTTCATCTTCATCTCGAGCCCCAGGAGCTTCCCGAGGAGACGGGCGGGCGCCGAGGAGGAGCGGCGGCGGCGGTCGAGCGCGGCGCGGAGCTCGGGGAGCGAGGGGAGAAGCCCGGCACCCACCTCGTCCATCACATGCTCGGCATGACCTTCGATTACGGCCATCGTGGCCTGAAGGCGGTCGAGTGTCGCCCGCTCCCCCGGCTGAGCGACCAGCGAGACCATGTCCCCCGTGCGCACGGCGTTGACGACCTTACGCAGGTCGTCCATGGCCGGCAGTCGCACGGCTCGGGAGGCGTTGATGCGCAGCTCGACGCCGGCAAGCAGCGTCTTCAGCAGGCCGCCCAGGTGATCCTGTAGCCACGGGACCCCGCCGAACTGCACGGCGTGCGTCACTTCGTGCAGCGCGACCCAAGTGACGAACTCGGTCTTGTCGACACCGAGCGACTTCACCGAGCCCGCGAGGTTCGGCTCCACGAAGAGCAGCCGCGGGGGGCGGGAATCCTCTTCGGCGACCGGCTCGAGCATCACGAGCTCGTATTGGCCGAGCACCCGTTGGGAGAGGAACCCGAGCAGCACCCCGACCTCGGCCGTGAGCACGACTCCAGCGGCAAGTTGCATGGCGGGCTTCAACGGCCCGCTGCCGACCGAGCCGCCCACCTTGGCGAGCACCGGATCGAGCATGCGCTTCATGCCCGAGATGTTCGCCTCGGCCCACTCCTGGCGCCCGACGCCCTCGGCGGGCGGGATCGGTGCGCGAGGGACCAGGCCGGTGTACTCCACCACGCGCCGCTCGCTCTCGGCGGCCATACCCGCGAGATCGGCGTCGAGCGGCAGCGCGTCCGCCTGACCGGACACGAACCCTGCAATGCGCTTTGCCAGTACCCAGTCGATCATCGGTGTCTGTCCCATGGTGCCCGTTCAGCTCACTTTCAGCCGGGGATGGTCTTGAGGAGCTCGAGGGCCTCGGACGAGCGTGCGGCAACGACAGGGGAGTGGGGTTGCAAGTCGAGCGGAGCGTCTAGCGGCTCGTCGAAGCGGGGGAACGCGACGCAGCCGCCCGCCTCGGCCACGATGAGCGCCCCAGCGGCGGCGTCGAACGAGCGACAGGAGCGCAGCGAGACCATCCCGTCGACCCGCGCCGCCGCGACCTGGCAGAGCGAGACGGCGATCGCGCCCATCGCGCGCAACCGATAGGCCGCCCCCAAGAGACCCTCCATGGACGCCGCCACCCAGCGGGGATCGGCCGACTCGATGGCCAAGACCTCGAGGCGACCGTCGTGCACGCGCTGCTCTTCCAACGCTGGATCGAGGCGCGCACCGTTCAAGAACGCACCGGCCCCGCGCCGCGCCACCCACTCCTCGCGCGTTCCGAAGTCGTAGACGTAGCCGAGGATCACGTCGGCGACCGTTGGACCGTCGGCCACAGCCACCGACAGCGCGTGATGGGCCAGGCCGCGCTTGGCGTTCAGCGAGCCGTCGATCGGGTCGATGACGACGCGCAGGCCAGCGTCGCCGAAGCCGACCTCACCGCGCTCCTCCGACACCACCGTGAAGCGCTTTCCGCCGTCGTGAAGCGTCTGAAGCTCGGCGAACATCGCCGCTTCCGCCTCGCTGTCGATGCAGAGAGTCCGGTCGCCGCCACCGCCGGTGTTGCCCGTCTCCTCCGCGCGCTCGAGCACCGTCGGACGCGCTTCGAGAATGCCGCGGATGGTCTGCGTCGCCTGCCGGCAGGCGACGAGCCAATCGTCGTCGGGGAGGGAGTCGGCAGGGGCCATGGGGCCGACCTATGCTGTCAGACGTGCGGGTTCGGCTCGACGGCATCACTCCCGTCCAGCGCGAGGCGATCGAACATCCCGGTGGCCCGTTACTGGTGCTGGGCGGCGCGGGAAGCGGCAAGACGGCCACCCTGGTCGCCCGGGTGGCTGCTCTGGTGGACGGCGGCATGGCTCCCGACGCGGTGCTGGTGCTCGCCCCGGGAGCAGCTGAGGCGGATCGCCTGCGCGCGAGTGTCGAGGAAGCGACAGACCGTCCCTACGAGGAGCTGTGGGTGCTCACCCCGCGTGCCTTCGCTCGCCGCCTGCTCCGCGACGAGGCGCTCGAGGCGGGCCTCGATCCCTTCGCCGAGCCGGTCAGCGCCTCCGCACGGGTCGCGATGCTGCTCGACCGCATCGACGAGCTGACGCTGCGCGAGCACGAGTTCCGCGGCGACGCCGCGGCGCTCGTGGCGGGCTTCATCAGGCGGATCGACCGGTTGAAGGACGAGCTCGTGACGCCCGACGAGTACGCCGGGTGGGCGGCTGAGCTGCCCGAAGACGACGAGGCTGCCAGTTCCCACGCAGTCCGCGAGCGCGAGTTCGCCGAGGTCTACCGCGACCACGACCGCATGCTCACCGAGACGGGCGCGCTCGACGACGGGGACTGCCTGCTGCAGGCGCTGCGCCTTCTTGAAGCGCGCCCGCACGCGCGCGCACGCGTGGCCGGGCGCTTTGCCCACCTGCTCATGGACGACTTCCAGGACGCCAGCTACGCGCAGACCCTCCTCATCCGGCTGCTCACGCGCGCACACGGGGACATCACGGTCTTCGCCGACGACGACCAGGCGATCGAGCGCTTCCGCTCGGCCGCGACGAAGAACGTGTACGAGTTCCTCGCTGATCATCCCGGTGCGCGCCGCCTCGGCCTGCGCCAGAGCCGGCGGTGCGGGCCGGCGGTGCTCCGCGCCGCGCAGGCCGTCGTCACACCCGAGCCCGAGCGCATCCCGAAACCGCTCGACCCGGCTGAAGGAGAACCCGACTCGGTCGCCTTCTGGCGCTGCACGAGCGAGCGCGCGCAGGCGCAGGCCGTCGCCGCCGACGTCGAGCGGCTGCTGAGCCGTGAGGGAGTGGCCCCTGACGACGTGGTCGTGCTCGTGCGCTCGGTGCGCGCCGAAGGCCAGGCGGTCGCCGTCGCTCTCGAGGAGCGCGCCGTGCCACACCGCATCGTCGGAGCGGGCGCGTTCTTCCTCCGGCCCGAGGTGCGCGACCTGCTCGCCTGGCTGCGGCTGCTCGCCAACCCGGGAGACGCGGGCGCGGTCGTCCGGGCGCTCGCCCGTCCGCCGATCGAGCTGCGCTCGGTCGATCTCGCGCGCTGCACGCAGATCGCCCGCCGCCGCAAGCTCGACATGGTCGCCGGGCTCGTTGCCGCGACCGAGTCACCGCAGATCCCGCCCGAGGCGCGCGAGCGGATCCTCACCTTCCTGAAGCTCTACCGCTCGGCCGCCGCGGCGCTCGACACCATGCGCCCCGACCTCTACGTCCACCGGCTGGTGGAGCGGCTCGGACTGCGGCGCCAGCAGCTGTTCGCCGCGCAAGCCGACGTGGTCGAGCGCCTGCTCAACCTCTCGCGGTTCGCCGAGCTCGCCTCCGCCTACGTGCGGCGCGAGCCGCAGGCCACCCCGCGGGAGTTCGCCCGCTACATCGCGGCCGTCGCCGAGGCCGGCCTGCGGGAGGACGACGACGACACCGCCGCCGGCCACGGCAGCGGCGTGCGGGTGATGACCATGCGCGCAGCGCGGGGACTCGAGTGGGATCACGTCTACGTGCTCGGCCTCCACGCGGCGAGCATGCCGGGCACGTGGCGCGCTGCTCTCGAGCCCATCCCCGATGCCCTCCTCAAGGAGCAGGTGCCCGACGATCCGGCCGCGGCCCACGTCGGGCAGAGCCGGCGGCTGCTGCATCTCGCGATGACGCGCGCCCGGCGCCGGCTGGTGCTCACCTACCCGCGCGCGAGCCAGGGCGGCGCCGAGCAGCCGCCGTCGCCGTTCGTCGAGGCGGCGCGCGCGGCGCTGGGCGCCGATTGGGAAGAGCGCGAGGAGGAGCTGTTCGGGCCCGAGGAGGCGCTCCACTCCGCCTATCGCGAGCTGCGTGACGACCTGCTCGAGGGCATGGCGCGCACCGGCAGCCGGCTCGGGGAGCTGCGCTTTGACACCGACCTCGACATCTCCCACGCCGTCGTGCGCTACCTCGAGCTGCTGAAGGTCGCCGCGCTCATCGACCGAGCTCCCCAGCAGGGCCCGGCCGAGGCGCTGCCCGAGATCAACGCGCGGCTGCTCCAGGCCGTCACCGCCGGGCAGCGCGAGATCCGCCTCACCTCTCCACTCGACGAGCAGCTGCTCGGCGCCGAGCAGGACGCGGGCCGGCGCGCCGCGTCGCTCGCCGCGCGCGAGGAGCCCTCGCTCGAGGGCTTCCTCCCCCGTCGGGGCGACGGCCTCGTGCTCTCGGCGTCCGACATCGAGACCTACCGGACGTGCCCGCTCAAGTACAAGTTCGCGCGCGTCTTCCGGATCCCGCAGGAGCCGACGCTCAACCAGCGGTTCGGCATCCTCGTCCACCAGGTACTCGAGCGCTACCACGCCGCCCCGGGCACCGCCGGGTCGCTGCCCGAGCTGCTGGGGCTGCTTGACGCCGGGTGGCGCCGCGGCGGCTTCGGCGAGTCCGAGCAGGAGCGCCAGCTGCGGAGCAAGGCGGCGGCCGCGCTCACCCGCTACCACGAGCGCTTTCAGGACGAGAGCGCCAAGCCGGTGTGGTTCGAGCGCTCGTTCTCGTTCCGCATGGGCCCGCACGTGCTGCGCGGCCGTGTCGACCGCGTCGACGAGCTGCCCGACGGCTCGTATGAGCTGATCGACTACAAGACCGGTCTGCCCAAATCGGCGGTGGAGCTGAAGGACGACGTGCAGCTCTCGCTCTACGCCGTTGGCGCGCGCGAGGCGTGGGAGCTCGACGCGGCGCGTCAGAGCTACTACTACGTGCTCGACGACGCGAAGGTGCCCGTCACGCGCGACGCCGAGGACCGCGAGTGGATCACCGACACGGTGCGCGACGTCGGCGACGGGATCCTGGGGCAGGGCTTTGAGCCGACGCCCTCGGTGCCGGTGTGCTCGCGCTGCGACTACCGGATCGTGTGCCCGGCGGCGGAGCGGTGAAGCTGGGTGGCAGGTGGCAGGTTCGACGCAACCGTCGGCCCGGGCCTCAGCCCTGCCACCCTTGTATTCCTGCCACCTGCCACCTATTCGGGGCCTCGCTGCCGCAGGAACCGCTGGAAGTCCCGCGCGAGCGCGTCGCCTGAGGGCAGCTCGCTCGCGTCGGGATCGTCGTCCTCGTCCTCGCTGGCCTCCTCGAGGCGCTCGACGAAAGCTTGCACGTCGGGATCGCTCTGTACCGCGCGCGAGACCTGGCGCTCGTAGTCGACCGATGCCTCTTCGAGCGAGCTGGCGTCGACCGTCACCCCGACGAGGCCTTCGAGCCGCCGCACGAGCGCCAGCGCCGCCTTCGGGTTGGGCGCCGCGGCGATGTAGTGCGGCACCGCTGCCCACAGGCTGGCCGACGGGACGCCGGCGTCCTGGCAGGCCGTGTGCAGCACGCCTGTGATGCCGGTCGGACCCTCATAGCTCGACGAGGTGAGGCCGAGGCGCTCGACCAGAGCCGGATCGCTCGCCAAGCCGGTGATGTGCGTCGGCCGCGTGTGGGGCACGTCAGCGAGCAGCGACCCGAGAGTTACGACGAGCTGCGTGCCGAGCACCTCGGCGACATCCGTGATCGTGCGCGAGAAGGTCTTCCATCTCATGGAGGGCTCACTGCCCGCGACGAGGATCAGGTCGCGTGGCGCGCGTGGGATGCGGGCCTCGTAGAGCTCGACGGCCGGCCAGGTGATCTCGCGCGTGAGACCTTCGGTCAGGCGGATCTGCGGGCGGGTGGTCTGGAAGTCGTAGAACTCCTCGGGATCGATCGTCGCGAAGCGCTCGGCGCCGAGCTCCGTAGCCAGGAAAGTAAGGGCCGAGGAGGCCGCGTCGCCCGCGTCGTTCCACCCCTTGAACGCGCAGATCATCGCCGGGGCGCGAAGCCCGTCGGGACGGCGATCCCAGATCAGCGACTGCATCCGACTCAAGGTACATCATGGCCCCGTGACTCCCGCCGCCAGAACAGAGCGCCCGATCAGCGGCCTGCGCGCGGGCGAGGAGGTCGACGCGGTGTTCGCCTGCACGCGGAAGGACCGCCTGACGAGCAAGGCCGGCACGCCCTACCTCGCGCTCGAGCTGCGCGACCGTAGCGGAGCCATCCAGGCACGGGCGTTCCGGGACGCCGACCTTCTCTCAGGGAGGTTCGACCGTGGGGATCTCGTGCGCGTCGACGGACGGGTCGAGAGCTTCCGCGACGCTCTCCAGGTGGAGGTGCGGACGATCGCGCGTGCGCCCGAGGAGCAGGCCGATCCCGCGGAGTTCCTGCCCGTCGCCTACCGTGACCTCGACGAGCTGGACGGCTTTCTCGAGCACCTGGCGGGCGAGGTGCACGACAAGGGGCTGCGCTCGCTGCTGGTTGCGCTCCTCGCCGACGAGGTGCTTCGCGCCGCGTGGCGGCGCGCCCCGTGCACGCGGGCAGGTCACCACGCTTATCTGGGCGGGCTGCTGGAACACACGGTGGCGGTCGCGCAGCTGGCCACCGAGGCCTGCATCCTCCACCCCCGGCTGGATTCCGACCTGCTCATCACGGCGGCGCTCGTGCACGACCTGGGCAAGACGCGCGAGTTCACCTACGGCGCCGAGATCGGGCTGACCGAGGAAGGCCGCCTGCTCGGTCACGTCGAGCTCGGGCTGCGGCTGATCGGCGAGCGAGCGGGCGCGATCGGGCTCGAGCCCTCGCGGCGGATCGCGCTCGAGCATTGCGTGCTCTGCCACCACGGTCCCGACGCGGCCCCGGGGCGGCGCTTCGGCTCAGCGGAAGCCCTCGCACTGGCGCGGCTGAACGCACTCGACGCGAGCGTCAAGGGCGCGCTGGAGCACGGCCTGGCGCAGTAGCGCCGCGCTTCACTGGGGAAGTTGCGGCGGCAACTATCCTCGCCTCGGTGTCCGACTCCCGCCGCAACTTCTGGACGCTCGTGCTCTGCTGCACGGCGCAGTTCATGGTCGTCCTCGACGTGTCGATCGTCAATGTCGCGCTCCCGTCGATCCGCGGCGACCTGCACTTCAGCGGCACGAACCTGCAGTGGGTGGTGAGCGCTTACACGCTCGCGTTCGCGGGGTTCCTGCTCCTCGGCGGACGCGCGGCCGACATCCTCGGGCGGCGGCGCATCTTCATCTCGGGTCTCCTGCTGTTCGTGGTCGCCTCGCTCGCGGGCGGTCTGGCGAGCGGCCAGGAGATGCTGATCGCGGCGCGCGGCGCGCAAGGCCTTGGCGGCGCGATCGTCGCACCGGCGACGCTCTCGATCCTCACCGCGACGTTCGCCAAGGGGCCCGAGCGCAACAAGGCGCTTGGCGCCTGGGGCGCGATGGGCGGCGCCGGCGGTGCGGCGGGTGCGCTGCTCGGCGGCCTGCTGACCGAGACGCTGGGCTGGCGCTGGATCCTCTTCATCAACATCCCGATCGGGCTGGTCGCCGCGTTCTCCGCGCTGCGCCTGGTCAGAGAGAGCCGGCCGGAGGCCGGCCGGCGCAAGCACTTCGACTTCCTCGGAGCCCTCACGGTCACCTCGGGGCTGGTCGTCCTTGTCTACGGCATCGTGCGCACCGACGTCAACGGCTGGGGGTCTTCGACGACGCTCGGCACGCTGGCTCTCGGCCTCGCGTTGCTGGGTGTGTTCCTGACTATCGAAGGGCGATTTGCCAGCGCGCCGCTGATGCCGCTGACGACGTTCCGCTCGCGAGCCGTGTCCGGCGCCAACGTCGTGATCTTCCTGCTCGGGTGCGCGGCGTTCGCGATGTGGTACTTCGCCTCGCTGTATATGCAGGAGGTGCTCGACTTCACGCCCATCGCGACCGGCCTCGCGTTCCTGCCCATGACGCTGATGATCATCATCGGGTCGACCTTCGCCGGCCGGCTGGTGGCGCGGCTCGGCGCCGGCCCGATCCTCACCCTGGGCATGAGCCTGGTCGCCGCCGGGCTACTGCTCTTCGCGCGCGTCGCGGTGGAGGGGACATACGGCGGCGACGTGCTGCTTCCCTCGCTGCTCGCCTCACTCGGTATCGGCCTTACCTTCGTGCCGGTGACGATCGCGGCGGTCTCGGGCACCGGGGAGGCCGACGCCGGGCTGGCCTCCGGACTGGTGAACACCTCGCGCCAGATCGGCGGGTCGGTTGGCCTCGCCGCTTTGGCCACCCTGGCGACCGAGCGGACCGCGAGCCTCGCAAAGCACGCCTCGCTGCACGAGGCGCTCACCCGCGGCTTCCACCGCGCGTTCCTGGTCGGCGCCGGGTTCGCACTGCTTGGGGCGATCGCGGGGTTCGCGATGCTGGCGCGGGTCGGCGCACCGACGCCCGGCGGGCGTCCGGCCGAAGCGACCTAGCTCCAGGCACGGGGTCCCGTCGGAGGGTCGTGCTCCGGCGCCTGTGCCCTAGCCTGAGCGTCGCTTGGAGCGGCAGGGGTCTGGTGGCCCATCCGGTCTTCAAAACCGGCAGGGCGTCGTAGCCCGGCGCTTGGAAGGTTCGATTCCTTCGCCGCTTCGTCGCTGGAAATCGCGCTTGCGGCGCTCGGAGGCCGCGAGCTGTTCACAGGCGACACCGATCTGGTCTTCCCGGGAGAGACGGGAGGCCACCTCGACGCGACTGCGCTGCGAGTTCGGTACAAGGCGGCGCTCGACCAAGCGAGTCGGCGGCGCCTTCGGTTCCACGACCTGCGCCACACGTTCGGAACGCTCGCCGTGCGCCGCGCAGAGCTCCCGGCCGTGCAGGCCTGGATGGGCCACTCCGACGTCCAGACGACGATGCGCTACGTCCACCACCGTGATCGCGGTGGCGAGGCCAAGTTGCTCGCCGAGGCTTTCCGGGTGACCGAACCGCCGACCGCGGCGAGCGCAGCGCATCCGTGAAGGTCCGCGAAATCGTTCGGCTGCTCGAGGAGGACGGATGGCAACTAACGAGCCAGCGCGGGAGTCATCGCCAGTACACGCACTCGAACAAGCCGGACAAGGTGACCGTAGCGGGCGCCTCGAACAAAGACGTGCCGAAAGGCACCGCAGGGAATATCCTCCGTCAAGCAGGTCTACGAGGACCGAGACGATGAACGAATACTTGGTAGTCATCGAACACGAGGGCGGCGCCTGGGGCGCGTACTGCCCAGACCTGCCCGGCCTCGGCGTCGCCGGCGACACCCGCGAGGAAGTCGAAGCACTCGCGCGCGAGGCGATCACTCTCCACCTCGACGGCCTCAGGGAAGACGGGCACCCCATTCCGCCGCCGGCCGCGGTGGGCACCACGCTGGTCGAGATCCCCGCGGCCTGACGGACCGCACTCAAGCCACCACTCCCGGGGTCAGTGCCTCGCGAGCGCCTCCGTGGCACCGGCGAGCGACGTGTCGCGCCACTCGTAGAACTCCGACTCGGAGATGCCGTGGCGGGCGGCCAGCTCACCGACGAGGCTCTCGTTCGACATGCCCGTGAGCACGACGCGGAGCTTCTGCTCGGCGTCGAGCGGCGCTCCCGGTCGTGCGACCGCGTTCGGCGCGAGGTCACCGCGGATCAGCCGGCCGCCGCGGAACGTCGCCGCGGCGATCACCATGCCCGCCGCCACGAGGATGAGGTCCTTGAGGACGTACTGGCCCTCCAGCGTGGGTGCGCCGTGAGGACCGGCGAACAGGCGACCCGGAACCAGCACGAGCGGCGAGAGGATCCCGACGAACTCGAACGCCAGGAGCCAGACGGCCAGACGCATCCCCCGCCCCGCCAGCAGGCAGATGCCGATCACGCACTCGAGCGTCGCGATGGCGATGATGCTCACCGACCCGGGAATCAGGCCGAACGTCAGGATGTGCGTCACGGCCTTGGTCAAATTCTCGGCCGGGCTGATGCCGGGGAAGTACTTCAGGACGCCGAAGCCGAGGAACACCGCTCCGACCGCCAGCCTGAGCGCCGTGACGCTGTGGCGCACGAGGGCTTGATGGAGCACGTTCTCGACGTGCAGGAGGCGGGTGTGAAGAGCGTTCATACAAGGGACTGCGGGAGGCATCCGCTTCCGGTTCACCGGAGGCCCGCCCCGAGGAGGTTGGCCCGGGGCAGGCAGCGGGCTCCAGATCGGCGCGCAGCTTCTCCAACCCGAGTCGCATCCGCCCCTCGACGGTTCCCGACGGAAGGTCCAGGTGGGCGGCGATCTCCGTGTGGGTGAGCTCGCCGAAGAACGCGAGGCCGATCACCTCGGCCTGAGCTTCGGGCAGCCGGCCCAGAGACGCCCGCAGCGCCGTGGCCTCACTGCGGTCGATGGCGTCCTGGGCCACCGAGCCCGGGCCTGCGTTCCATTCCTCGGGCTCGTCGGCGCGGCGCCGGTCGCTGGGGGCGTTGCGCCGCACTGAATCGAGGGCCCGATTGCGCACGATGGTCATCGACCACGCTCCGAGCGTCCCGACCCCGGGGCGGAACTGATCGCGGCTGCGCCAGATCGAGATGAAGCCCTCCTGCACCGCCTCCTCTGCCCGCTGCCGGTCCGCGCATATCGCCGAGGCGACTCCGAGAGCCTGGGAGCCGTGACGGTCGAACAGCGTCGCGAAAGCCTGGGCGTCGTTGCGCTGGACGCGGCGCATCAGCTCCTCGTCGCTCGTCTCGCGCGGCCGGACCAGGGACATCTCGGCCCGATCGATCATCACGCCACAGCCAGCGGCGGCGCCTTGAGGAAGAACAGCTCGCAGGCGACTCCCGGGGCGGTCTGGTTGGCGCTGAGGAAGGCGACGACGCTGCGGCCGGCGAGCCGCTCGATCGCGGCGGTGAACTCATCCTCCACGCCCTTCTGGAAGGCGACGCGCCCGTCGATCACTTCCTGGGACCCGCCGTCGGTGATCTGGCTCTTCTCACCGGTGCTGAGGATGTCCTCCAGCACGCACACGACGACGTTGTCGTTGATGTACGTGGTCGCCGTCGTGCGGTCGTGCCCGTAGAACTCCGCGTAGAGCTTGACCATCGCCGAGGAGATCTCGCGCGTGAGGCGGCTGCCTTCGCCGACGGGCTGAACGCCTGTCGTGAGAGGCATCAGATCTTCGACTGCTGGTGGGAGTCGCACACGGCGGACCCCCTTCCTCAGGCAAGTGGCGCGCCGTTCCGACGCCCACGTTCCCGATTAGAGGTAACACGTCCCTAAAGCAGGTTCGGCTGCGAGCGGCGCCGATCCGAGCCGGCCCTTGACTTACCGCCGAATGAGAGGAGAGTCGGTGTCTCGCTACAGGGAGTGCTCAGGTCGGTTCGGCCGCGGGCACGCCCGGAAGGGGGCTCAAGCCATGACCCCCAATCGCCCCACTCGTCCCGTCCGGATGAGCGACGCCGCACCGAACGGCGCGGCGGGCCAGCTCAACGCCCGCATCTCCAACGCCGTCGTGCAGGTTCTGCACGAGTTCACCGGCCGCGGGCCCACAAAGGCCCGCACCACCTACGTCGGCGACCTCATCTCGGTCGTCGTCCAGGACACCCTGACGCAGGGCGAGCGCTCGCTCGTCGCCGACGACAAGCACGAGACGGTGCTCGCGGTTCGCTCGGAGTACCAGGACACGATGGGGGAGCGACTCGTCAACGAGATCGAGGGGCTCACCGACCGCAAGGTCCTGGCGTTCATGAGCGCCAACCACGTCGACCCCGACCTCGGCGTGGAGAGCTTCGTGCTCGCTCCAGACTAAGCCAGCTGGGACAGCCGTCCGGGCCCGTCTTGTCTTTCTGACAGGGTCTCGCCAACTTGGATCTTCGAGGGCTCGGAGGATGCCCTTACACAGTCCGAGTACGGATGCAGGCTAGAGGAAGCTCGATGCCGTCGGCGACGTGCCGGCGAAGAAGAAGAACCAGACCGTCACGGCGATGATGACCGCCATCACGACCAGGGTCGCCACGGTTGCGACGACTCGGGCGCCGCGGGGCTCATTCGTGCTCCAGGCATCTGTTCTGCGCTGCCGCTCTCGCTGACGGTGATGGCACTCGCCTCCTCTGACCTCTTGTATTCCGAAGCTACCCCCAGCTTGGATATCTGACGCGGGCCGCGAACGTCCATCCACCGCTACGTGAGCGACTGTCCATGCACGTTCGCGCGTCGGAGAGCCCGCGTTCGTCGCGGCCGCCCGTCAGCGACGCCGAGCCGGCACGCGCCGTTGAGCCGCGGCGCACTTAACGCACAGCACGCTGTCCGGCATCGCCTCCAACCGAGCCGGCGCGATCGGCGCGCCGCACTCGTCGCAATCGCCGTAAGTCCCTTCGCCGATCTTCGCCAGCGCCCGCTCCGTGCGGGCCAGCCCCTCCTCCAGCGACGTCCCCACGCCGATCTCGGTGAGACGGCTGATCGCCTCGGTCGTCCCGTCGCCGATGCGCTTGCCGAAGCCCTGCGCGCTGCCGCGCTCGGGGCGCTTCGCGAGCTCGGCTACCCGTTCCTGCGTACGGTCCCGGCGCTCTTCGAGCTCTCGGCGAACCTCGCTGAGGTCCTGATGGTCGGCGGAGGCGAACACCAAGCGGTCCTACCCCGATTCAGTAGGCCATACGCCTCCGGCGGCGGCGGCGCATGAACATCATGACCAGAGCGATGAGCGCGATCCACACCAGGATGCTGAGACCGCCGTGGCTGAAGAACAGGTGAAAGATGTAAGCGAACGCCAGAGCGCGCGCGATGCGGGAGAAGATGCCACGCGACCGGCCCCGACTGCGACCGCGCGAGCCGAACAGGCCCCCGCCGCGACTGCGGGATGAGCCACCGAAGAAACCACGGCCACCGGAGCGTCCGCCTCCACCGAACCGCGCGAAGCGCGCGGTGGACGCAACGTCGCCGGATGCGGTGGCAGCCACGGGGCGAACCACCGTGGGCGTGCTGTTTGCCGAGGCCGCCGCCGGAAGGGCGAACAGAACGAGCAGCAGCGGGAGAATCAGCAGACGACGCACGGTCTAGAACCTTCTCACGCGCCGCCGGTGGCCGAAGAGGCCGCCGAGCGGGAGCAGGAAAAGCAGCGGGAGAAAGACGACGTGGCCGCCCGAGATGGCGAAGATGGCGACGCCGATGAGCAGTCCGACAAGGGCAAGTCTCATGAGGGGATGGAGCTCCCGAGATCGAGGGGCGGAGCGGAACGAAGCGCGGCGAGAACTCCGCCGCGCGCCCGATCCGTGCTGCAAGACGAGTGGCTACCGCTCGTCGTAGGGCTGCTTGCTGCCTGACTTGGCGATGCCGCGGCTGAGCAGGTAGCCCAGCGTGACGATCGAGATGTAGAGCCAAGCCTGGCTCGCCTTGAACAGGTCGACGTGGTTGCCGCCACCGGTGATGGTCGCCGCAGAGATCAGGATGCCTGCCACGACAGCGAGGTAAGCGACGAACTCCGTCGTCTTGTAGGCCGCCTTGGTCTCGGTGGCGAGGCGCCGGCCGTGGTCGTTGCCGGTGTCGCGGCCGGTGGTGGGACGGTCGTAGCCCGAGGGCTCGCGGCCGGAGGGGGTAGCGCCGGTGGCACTCATGTGTGACTCCTTATCTGAAAGTGGAAGACGGTCCGGCCTCACGAGGCGTATGGGCGCGCTCGGAGCCGTACCAGTCGAACTGCTGACGAAGCGCGCAAGCCTGACTCGGCGCTCCGGATCGGAGCCTCCCCGCAGCGCCGGATGCGTAAACACGCCCGGACGGGAACTGCCCCACCGCCCGACCGCGCCTAGCGCAGTTGGGCTTCTTTCGCGGCCTCGACCGTCGGTGCCTCGCCATCGGGGTCCACGACGAAGATCTCCACGAGCCGGTCGGGATCGAACAGCACTTGGCTGTGGTAGCCAATGATCTTCCGCTCGACGACCTCCTCGACGCGCCGGATGAGCTCGGGCGCGATCACGCGCTGGAACTTCAACCGGTAGTCGCGCACCGTCTCGTGCTCGCCGGCGCGCATCATCGTCTCCTCGTCGCGCGTGAAGCCGCCGCTCATCGTGCAGAAGATGTACTCGTCGCAGAAGTACGTCTTGGCCGCTACCGGGCCGCGGCCGTAGAGGTCCTTCATCGTCCGCACGACCTCCTGGGAGACGCGCGCAGACAGCGTGAGCGGCTCCCTGTCGGCGCTCACCTGCGTATCGCGGTGGCCGGTGCTCACGCGAGCGACACTACCGGGGAGGTGGCGTCGCCGCTCATGCCCCGGTCGTCAGAACCATCCGGAAGCGGGCGTCACCGCTCATCATGCGGTCATAGGCCTCGGCCGCGTCTTCGAGCGGACGCGTCTCGATCATCGGCCGCACGTCGCTTAGGGCGCTGAAGCCCAGCGCGTCCTCTGAGTCCTGCGACGTGCCCGACGCGTGCCCGGCGATCGACTTGAGGCCGCCGATGAGCATCGCCGGAGGCACTTCGATCGGTTCCATCGACGCTCCTACCACCACGAGCTTGCCGCGCACGCCAAGGCCGCCGATCACCGCGGTCATGGCCGCCGGGGCCGTGACGGTGGCGAGGATGACCGTCGCACCGCCGAGCTTGGTGAGCTCCTCGGCGGGATCTGTCGCAGTCGAGTCGATGTAGTGCTTGGCCCCGAGCTTGCGCGCGAGCTCCTCCTTCTCCTGACCGCGCGCGATCGAGACGGTCTCGAAGCCGAGCTTTGCGGCGAACTGCACCCCGAGGTGACCGAGGCCACCGAGACCGAGGATGCCCACGAGGTCGCCGCCCGAGGCGCCGCTGTGTCGCAGAGCGTTGTACGTCGTCACTCCGGCGCAGAGGAGGGGCGCGGCGTCCTCGGTGGCCAGCTCGCCGGGGATTCGTGCGAGCGCGCTCGCCTTGACGAGCACGTAGTCGGCGTATCCCCCATCGCGCGTGACCCCGGGGATCTCTCCGTTGACGCAGGCGATGAAGTCGCCGCGACGGCAGGGCTCGCAGTGGCCGCAGTTGCCGCCGAACCAGCCGACACCGACCCGCTGGCCCGTCTCCCAGCCCTCGACGCCATCGCCGAGCGACTCGACCACGCCGGCGATCTCGTGACCAGGCACGACCGGATACGTGACACCTGGGAAGCCGCCCTCCTTCGCGTAGGCGTCGCTGTGGCACACGCCACAGGCCTGCACGCGCACAAGCGCCTCACCCCGCCCCGGCTGCGGAACGTCGCGTTCCGTCATCTCGAGGGTGCCCCCCGCCTCGTTGACTACCACCGCTCGCATCTTCGCCATCGCTTCTCCAGTTCGCTTCTTCGTCGGGGCCGCTCGGCCCGTGACGCTACCGAGTGGGATAGTCCGGCACGCATCTGACTCAAAGGAGGAGCACATGAGCGATCTGACGGATACGGCACGCGGAGCGCGGCGCATGGTCGAAGCGGCGGTCACCGACACCCTGGCGTCGCTCGACCTGCTGAACCTCACGCCCGCAACGAGCCTGCCGGACGACCCGTTCGAAGCGCTCGACCCCGGCTACATCCGCGCGACCCTCCCCGCGCTTCGCACCCTCAGCGAGACCTACTTCCGTTCCGACGTCTCGGGGCTCGAGCGGATCCCCGCGGAGGGTCCGGTGCTGCTCGTGGGCAACCACTCGGGTGGGACGATGATC
Organism: Solirubrobacterales bacterium; assembly: GCA_038200435.1. Classification (GTDB taxonomy): domain Bacteria; phylum Actinomycetota; class Thermoleophilia; order Solirubrobacterales; family Solirubrobacteraceae; genus JBBPXY01. Next base: position 4,750 of record JBBPXY010000082.1, on the reverse strand, counting down.
GCCGATACCTTCGTCTTCGCGCAGGCGTTCTACGAGCACTTCGGAGCTGACCGGCTGTTCCACCAGCTCGCCCACGACCTCGTGTTCAAGACACCCGGCTTGCGGACGCTCGTGCAGAAGTACGGGACAGTTCCCGCCTCGCCGGCCAACATGGCGACGGCCCTCGAGCGTGAGGCGGCACTGCTCGTCTCCCCGGGCGGCGACGAGGAGAGCTTTCGCCCCTCGTGGGAGACAGACCAGATCGGGTTCGCCGGACGCACGGGCTTCGTCAAGCTCGCCCTGGAGCTGGGCGTCCCGATCGTCCCGATCGTCGCGATCGGCGGCCAGGAGACGGCTCTGTTCCTCGGGCGCGGTCGCCGCGTCGCCAAGGCGCTGTCGCTGAACAAGTTCGCTCGGCTGAAGGTGGTGCCGCCGGTGCTCGGTCCGCCGTTCGGGGTGACCGTGCTCGACTTCCCCGGACGCATTCCGCTGCCGGCGAAGATCACCGTGCGGGTGATGCCGCCGATCGACCTGCGGAAGAAGCTCGGCAAGAACGGCGACGTCGAAGAAGGCTACCGCATCGTCACCAGCCGGATGCAGCGCACGCTGACCCGGCTCTCCAATCAGCGTACGTTGCCGGTCGTGGGATAGTCGACTCAAGATGAGCATCCTGATGAAGCGCGTGCGCGCCACGCGGCGACCCACCCGCCACGGGCGCCAGGCCGATGCCACCGACCTGCTCGTGTGGGGAGCGACCGCGCACCTCGCGGTCGACTGGCTGACGCAGAACGAGTGGATGGCCGACCACAAGCACCGGCTCGTGCACCCAGCGGGCTACGTACACGCGGGGGCGCACGCCGCCGCCCAGGCGCTTGTCTTCCCGGCGCCTTATGCGGCGGCCCTCGGCTTGGCCCACATGGTGATCGACACGCGCCAGCCGCTGAAGCTGTGGACCAAGCTCGTCTCTCAGCCCGACGAGGGGGCGGCGGCGGTATCGGTGACGATCTGGCGCGACCAGGCCGCGCACATGGTGTCGATCGCCGTGGCGGCGCTGCTCAGCCCGACCGTGAAGCTCACGGGCCGGCGCTAGCCTCGCCGCCATGCGCGCGACCATCATGTACGGAGCCGGCGACGTCCGGGTAGAGGACGTCCCCGACGCCACCATCGCCGAGCCCACCGACGCTCTTCTGCGAGTGACCCGCGCCTGCATCTGCGGCAGCGACCTCTGGCCCTACAAGACGATGGAAGCCGACCCCGCGGGCGCGCGAATGGGTCACGAGTTCATCGGCGTGGTGGAGGACGTCGGGGGCGAGGTCACGACCCTCGAACGCGGTGACGTCGTCGTCGCGCCCTTCGTCTACTCCGACGGCACGTGCGACTTCTGCTCCGACGGCCTTCACACCTCGTGCGTGCACGGAGGCTTCTGGGGAGCGGCCGGGGTGGACGGCGGCCAGGGCGAGGCCGTGCGGGTGCCCCAGGCCGACGGGACGCTCGTGAAACTGCCCGTAGGCGAGGACGACGCCCTGATGCCCTCGCTCCTCACTCTCTCCGACGTGTTCGCCACCGGCCACCATGCTGCGGTCAGCGCGCGGGTCGGCCCGGGACGCACGGTGGCCGTCGTCGGGGACGGTGCGGTTGGCCTGTGCGGGGTCATGGCCGCCAAGCGCCTGGGTGCGGAGCGCATCGTGATCATGGGCCGCCACGCCGACCGGACGGATCTCGCCCAGGAGTTCGGCGCGACCGACGTCGTGGCGGAACGCGGGAAGGAAGGCGCCGAGCGCGTCCGCGAGCTGACCGGCGGCGCCGGGGTGCATTCGGTGCTCGAGTGCGTCGGCTTGGAGGACGCATTCAAGACCGCGCTACGGATCACGCGGCCCGGCGGTGCGGTCGGCCGCGTCGGCGTCCCGCAGTACGACTCTCTCCCGGGCGCACGCCCGAGCTTCCTGCACAACGTCACAGTCGGCGGCGGCATCGCTCCGGCGCGCGCCTACATACCCGAGCTCCTGCCCGACGTCCTCGACGGCCGGCTCGAGCCGGGCCGAGTCTTCGACCGCGCGGTCGGACTCGACGAGGTGCCGGCCGGCTACCGCGCGATGGACGAGCGGGAGTCGATCAAGGTGCTCGTCAAGCCGTAGATGGTCGACTCCGCGGCCGCGTTCAGCGTTCATCAGCTGGATCTTCACGGACACAGAGTGGAGTACCGCCGGGCGGGAAGCGGACCGCCCGTCGTGCTGATTCACGGGATGGTCAACTCCTCGCGCCACTGGGAGCAGGTCGCGCTCGATCTCGCGGACTCCTACACGATCATCGCGCCTGATCTGATTGGCCATGGAGACTCGGCGACGCCTCGCGGCGACTACTCCCTGGGTGCTCACGCGGCGAGCATCCGTGACCTGCTCACAGTCATCGGCTTCGAGCGCGCGAGCATCGTCGGGCACTCCCTCGGCGGGGGCGTGGCCCTGCAGTTCTTCTACCAGTTCCCGCAGCGCACCGAACGGTTGGCTCTGGTCTCGAGCGGCGGCCTCGGCCGCAACGTCAGCCCTCTGCTGCGCAGCGCCGCACTGCCCGGCGCGAGCGCGTTGCTCGCGGGTGCGGCGCATCCGCGAGTGCTCTCCGGGCTCGAGGGCGCGGCCACGCGCCTGCGCACTCGGGGCTCCGGCAACGCCGTCTATCTCCAGGCCGTGGCGCGCGCGTTGCGCCCGCTCCAGCAACGGGGCTCACGGGAGGCGTTTCTGCACACGTTGCGCTCGGTGATCGACCCTCGCGGGCAGCGGGTGAGCGCGACGGACCGGCTCTACCTGCTCGAGGCGCTGCCCACCCTCATCGTCTGGGGCGAGCGCGACAACACGATCCCGCTCGCGCACGGGCGGGACGCGCACGCGGCCATCCGCGGCAGCCGCTTCGAGACACTGCCGCGCGCCGCGCACTTCCCCCATCTCGAAGATCCGACCGGGCTCGCGCGTGTGCTGCGTGAGTTCCTCGACTCGACGGAGCCGTCGGTGACGGAAGACGCAGACTGGCGCGCACGGGTCACTTCGCGCGCGGAGTAGCCCGCTATAGATCGACGACCTCGAGGCCGTTCAGGCGCACGCGCAGCGCGTCGGTCAGCACCCGCCGGTGGCACTCGGCCGGGTTCTCCTCGAGACAGAGCAGAGCCGTGCGGGGGCTCGAGGCGAGGCTGGCAGCGAGCTCGTCGATCTCCTGCTGGGAGTCGCTCTCGATGTGCTCGCGGTAGGCAATCGCGGCACGCTCGTTGTGACCCGCCCGGTAGAGGCCGCGGATCTCGAGCGGCGTGCCGAGCTCTCGCCGGTGCTCGTAGGCGATGCCATGCTCGGCGAGCAGCGCGCCCAGTCGCGTCTTCGACATGCCCGGTCGGCGCGACTGCGGGCGCAGGCGCACGTCGAGCACGCGCCTGACTCCCGCCGCCTCGAGCTCGGCCACCAAGGTCTGGGGAAAGAGCTTCTGGTACCCGATCGTCCAGATCGTCGCCATGGACGAAAGGGCCAACCCCCTACGGAGCCGGTTCGAGGACCACGAGCGGGATCTCGCGTTCTGTGCGCTCCTGGTAGCCGCGGTAGCCGCTGTAGGTCTCCACGGCCTTGGCCCACAGCCGCGGGCGTTCATCGGGACGAGCCACGCGCGCCTGTACGGCGCGTCGCTCGGAGCCGACGAGCACGGTGGTATCGGGGTGGGCGCGCAGGTTGTGGAACCACGCGGGGTGCTTCGGGTTGCCGCCCTTGGAGGCGACGACGACGATGTCCTCACCGTCGGCAACGTAGACGAGCGGTGTGGTGCGCCTCGTGCCGCTCTTGGCCCCGACGTGATCGAGCAGCAACATCGGGGGTGCGCCCGGGAAGCGATGGCCGACCCGGCCTCGCGTGACCTGGTAAACGGCTGTGTGCCCCTTCATAAGACGGCTGAGCACCGGCCAGCCGCGGTCCACCAAGCGCATGTAGTCCATGGGCCGAGCCTACCGGTGATCCACGCGCTCGCGGGCCGCGCAACACACCTTTGCGCCGAAGAGTTCCTCCTCGGTCGGCGTCGTGGAGGCCCGTGTGTCCCGGCCGGGGCCGCGGGCCTTCGCACGTTGTGCCCGCCGCGCGTGCTAAGAACGCATCGGCCGCTTTGGCCCTGTGTTGTGAAAGGAAGCCGTGCTTCGGGCGTTACTCCTGCCACCCCTCCTGACCGTTGCCGCCGTGCTCGTCGTAGCCGGCGTAGCGAAGCTGCGCGCTCCGGGCCGGGCCGTCGGTGCGCTGCAGGTGGCCGGCCTCCCCGGCGGGAGGACCGTGATCCGGCTCGTGGCGGTGGCCGAGTTGGCCGTCGGACTGATGAACCTGCTCGCTCCGTCGCGCGGGTCCGCCGCTGCCCTCACGCTCGCCTACCTCGCCTTCGCCGTGTTCACTGCGCGCCTGATCCGCATAGGGCGCGCAGGAAGCTCGTGCGGATGCTTCGGCGAGGGCGCCGCACCCGCCCACGCCGGGCACGTGGCTCTCAACTTGATGGCTGCTGGGCTTGGCAGCCTGGCGGTGCTCTCACCTCCCGGCGGGCTCGTCGCGATCCTCGGGCGCGACCCTGCGCTCGGCTCCCTCACGCTGCTGACCGTCGCCGGCGCCGCCTGGGCGCTCTGCCTGATCTACGCGGCGCTACCGAACCTCGTGTCCCCGGCCGGCGCGACACCGCAGCCCGCCGTGCGATCACCCCTTGAGCGCATCGTCACCGCCTCGGGCTCGCTGCTCGAGCGCCGGCTCTCTCGCCGCAGTCTCATCACCCG
>JBBPXY010000081.1:0-28196 GCA_038200435.1 Solirubrobacterales bacterium | reverse complement strand
GCGGCGGGCCTGTCGGCGAGATCGTCGCCGTCGGGCGCTTCGTGCGCCTGGCCGGTAACCCCGAGAGCGCCGAGTTCGCCATCGTCGTCGGCGACGCGCTGCAGGGCCAGGGACTGGGGACTGCGCTCGCAATCGCGCTGGCCGAAGCGGCGCGGGCTCGCGGGATCCGGCGCTTCACGGCGACTGCGCTGAGCGAGAACGTGGCCGTGCACCGCCTGCTGCGCACGATTGCCCATCACCTCCAGCCGACCGTCACCTCCGGCGGCGTCGATGAGCTCGTCGCCGAGCTCGCCGCCTGACCGACTTCCCCGGCTAGGCTCACCGCCGTGTCGCAGTGGACGACGACGGTGCGGGTGAAGGGCAGGGTCGCCCGCGAGCGCCACGCCACCCTCGATGAGGCGCTCGACTCGGCCGAGCGTCACGCCGGCCAGGCCGTGCTGGGCCCGACCGCACCGACGGTCGACCTGAAGGTCCGCGAGTACGCGCCCGCCGCGCAGGTATCGGCACGAATCGAGGTCAGCGGACCGGGCCGCCTGCTGCCTGCGGTGCGCGCCGGGCTCGACGTGCGCGGCGACGGGTCGACCGCCGCGTGGACGGGCCGGCTTCAGCGCACCGTCGTCGAGCCTAAGGACCGCGAGACTCCTGGGGATGCGCTCAGGCGAGCGGTGAAGGGCTGAGTGGCGCCGATGAAGATCGCGCGTCCCACCGGCCATGTAGTTCTGGCCCGAGGCGCGGAATGCGCTCGAGCGCGCGGAGCGACTCGCGAACACGCATCGTCGTCTCGTCCGGCAGACTGTGTGTGCGGATGAGCGCGTCGAGATCCTCGATCGCGGCGACGCTCAGCTCGACGCGGGCCACGCCCTACAGCTCGTCGAGAGACACGGTCCCGCCGGAGGCCGCCTGGCGAACCCCAAGCTGCGCGCGCTCGTACGCGCCGGGGATGCCGTCGAGCAGGTCGACTATCCGGGCCGCGTCCACATCCGTCTCATCAAGCGCGGTCATCAGCAGCGATCGCGCAAGCGTGCCCTCCTGTACGTGGGTGCGCTAAGCGAGGCGCGCGAGCTTCTCCGCGCGCTTGCCGTCAAGCGTGATGTTCAGCCTGTGTGCGATCCGCTACTCACGCCGCAATCTTACACAGCGCAGCACGGGCCGTGCACACCTCACTGGGCTACAGATGCAGGCCTGCTCCGTGCCGGCGCAACCACGCGACTTGCGCCTTGTAGCCGGGACGGTGCTGGGCCACGAGCGACCAGAAGCGCGGCGAATGGTCGCGGACGATCAGGTGGCAGGCCTCGTGCCAGACCACGTAGTCGAGCACTTCATCGGGGGCCAGCAGCAGGCGCCAGTTGAAGCTCATCGCGCCGTCAGCCGAGCAGCTGGCCCAGCGCGTGCGCTGAGCGCGGATGGTCAGGCGAGAGTAGGGGCGGCCGAGGGCGGCGCACACCGCGTCCAGCCGCGGAGCCACTTCGGCGTGGGCCCTACGGCGATACCACCGCTCGAGGGCAGGGCGATAGTCGCCTTCGGGCACGAGGAGCTCGTCGCCGCGGCGGTGCACGCGGGTGCGTCCGGGCTGGGGCGAGAGACGCAGCTCCTGACCGAGATAGGGGACCGATCCGGCGCTGGGCGCAACGTGGGCGCGAGCCTCTGCCTGCCTGCGCTGCTGGCGCTCGATCCACGGCGTCAGCTCGCGGACGGCGGAGCGGGCCGCTCCTTCTGACGCGCGCCGGGGGAGTACCACCTCGACCCCCTGCTCGGGATCGACGGTGACCCGCACGCCGCGCGCGCGATCCGAGCGGCGTATGCGGTAGGCGATCTCGGTCACGGAACGGGCCAGGCTAGACGGGTGGGCGGCGCATAATGAGGGCGTGCCCGCGTACCGAGTCGCCCTCCCACCGGGCGTCAACCCACCTTTCGAGGTCTACATGAACGCCGTTCCGCAGGTGGCCGGGCGCGACTATGAGATCCGCGGTGGCGCGCTCGAATTCTCGCGGCCGGTCGTGCAACAGGAGAAGCTCGGGCCGATGGCCTGGTTCCTCGGGTTCTGGGGGATCGGCACCTACGGGCGCAACGACACCGTCGACATCCGCTACGAGCGCAACGGGCAAACGGCGGTGGCCCAGGGTCTGAAGGTCGAGCCGCGGGACTAGGAGCGCGCGGGGGCGCCCACCGGATCGGCGTTCTCGGCCTCCGGCTTACGCTCCCACGGCTTGTGCAGCTTCAGCGCCGAGAGGATCGCGCGCGTGGCCGGTGAGCGGTTGAGCGTGTAGAAGTGGATCCCGGGCGCACCCTGGGCGAGCAGCTCCGCGCACTGGAGGGTCGCGTAGGCCACGCCGAGCTCGACCACCGCCTCGGGCTCATCGCGCCGCTCCTCGAGGGCCTCCACCAGCTCGTCGGGGAACTTCGCGCCTGACATCTTGGTGATCCGCTTGATCTGATCGACGTTCGTCACCGGCATGATGCCCGGCACGATGGGAACTTCGATCCCGGCGGCGCGCGCTTCGTTCACGAACCGGAAGTACGCCGCGTTGTCGTAGAAGAGCTGGGTGATGAGAACCTTGGCGCCGGCCTCCACCTTCTCCTTGAGGTGGGCGAGATCGGTCTCGCGGTCGCCGTTCGCCTCCTGGTGGATCTCCGGGTAGGCCGCTCCGACCACGCAGAAGTCATACGAATCCGAGACGAGGCGCACAAGGTCGGTCGCGTAGGCGAGCCCGTCCTCCGTGGCGACGAACCTGTCCTGCCCCTCGGGTGGGTCGCCCCGCAGGGCAAGCACGTTGTCGATTCCTGCGGCTTTCATCTGGCGCAGGGAGGCGTGCAGGTCGTCCTTCGTCGCGCCCACGCAGGTGAAGTGCGCCATCGCGTCGAGCCCGTGCGTCTCGCGGATCTTCGAGACGATGCCGATCGTCTTCTCGCGAGTCGATCCGCCCGCTCCCCACGTGACCGAGACGAACGCGGGCTCGAGGCGCCTCAGCGCGTCGAGGGCCGCGAACAGGTTGCGCTCGCCCTCCTCCGTCTTGGGAGGGAAGAACTCAAAGGAGAAGATGGGGCCTTCGCCGCGAGCGAGGATCTCGTCGATACGCACGCGGGCAGTTTAGGAGGCCCGAGCGTGGCCCCTCCCCGCGGTCTCTCGCAGCATTTGGTAGCCCCTGGACCCCCAAATGGTGCGCTCGACCGTGCGGATCGCCCCACTTACGGCCCGGCCAGCTCCCAGCGCTCGGGGTCGCCGGGCAGCCGGCGTGCCCGTCCCGTCGCCTCGAGATGCGTGAGGTTGCAGAGCGTCTCGGGGAGGAACCACCCCGCAGTGGCCTGCGTGAACCGCTCGCCGTGCAGCTGCCCGGCCGCCTCAAAGGCAGTCAGCGGCTTCTCAGCCAAGGCTCTGGACGCGGCGTCCAGCCGATCGGCCACGAGCTCCCGGTTGGCCTCCACATGCGCATGGACGTCGGTGAACGGCTTGCCGTGGCCGGCCAGGCAGAGGCGCGCATCGAGGGCGTCGACCTTGTCAAGCGAGCTCAAGAACTCGCCGACCGGATCGGGCGTCCAGCCGTAGTCGTAGTAGAGGGAGACGCGGCCGAGGAGGTGATCGCCGGAGATCAAGAGCTGGCGCTCGGGCTGGTAGAGGCTCACGTGCGAGGGCGCGTGACCGGGCGTCTCGATGACGGTGAACGTCCCGAGATCGGTCGACACCTCAACGCCCTCGACCAGCGGCCGGTCGGGCATCACCACCTCGGCGATGCCGAAGTTCTGCCCGCGGCGGGATTCGGCGTAGGCGACGAGCGGCTCTTCCGGCACGCCGCTCTGGCGCGCGACCTCGACGCGCCGCTGCAGCGCCTGCTCGGGATCCTGAGCCGTCTGCGTCGAGTGCGCGTAATTGGGATGCATCCAGAGCTCGCACCCGGCCCGCTCGAGGATCGGCGCCGCCTGTCCGTAATGGTCGGAGTGCGCGTGGGTGCAGACGAGCAGGCGCACGTGCTCGAGGCGCAGGTTGACCTGGGCAAGTGCGCGCTCGAGTTGGGCCAGCGAGCCCGGCTCGCTCATGCCGGTGTCGAAGAGCACGACGCCGTCGCCCGCCGCGATGGCGAAGGCGTTGCCGTGGGGAACGCCGGGCCAGGGGAGCGGCAAGCGCAGCCGCCAGACGCCCGGCAGCACGCGCTCGCCGCGCCCTGCCTCGCGGCGACGGGCGGGGGGTGCGGGCACTCCGAGTGAGACTAGACTTCCGGCTTCGCAGCGGAGAAACGAGGAGAGGGAGAGCGCGCATGTCGTCGACCACCGAGTCCAAGTCCGGCGAGGTGACGGAGGTCGCCCAGCGCTACTTCGATGCGCTCGCCCGCCGCGACGTCGACGGCATGGTCGCGTGCTGGTCTCCCGGCGGCATCGACCGCTTCGTCGGGCAGTACGACCTCGATGCGCCGGCCGGCGTGCGGGATTACTTCACGAGCCTCTTCGCCGCGATCCCGGACATGCAGTTCCGGGTGCTCTCCACCGCCACCGACGGCGAGCTCTGCGCGGTCCGCTGGCGGGCGGAAGGCACGTTCGCAGGGCCGGGGCAGCTGGAGGGCGTTGCGCCCACGGGTGCTCGCCTCGACATCGAGGGATGCGATGTCGTGCAGGTGCGCGACGGCCTGATCCACCACAACGACGCCTACATGAACGGCCTCGACATGGCGCGCCAGATCGGGTTGGTGCCCCCCACCGGGTCGAAGACCGAGCAGCGCATGAACAAGCTCTTCAACCGCCGCACCGCGATGGCCACGAGGTTCGCCGGATCCGAAGCCGAGCGCGTCGCCGACGGCGTGTGGCTCGTGCGCGGCGGCTTCCCCTCGAAGACGATGAACGTCTACCTGCTCGAGGACGAGGGTGGCGTGACGGTGTTCGACGCGGGTATCGAGTCGATGACCAAGGCGGTCGCGGCCGCCGGCGCGCGCCTCGGCGGTATCAAGCGAGTGGTGCTCGGCCACGGCCACGCCGACCATCGCGGCGCGGCGCCCGGCCTGGGCGTGCCCGTCCTCTGCCATCCCGATAACCGGGTCGACGCCGAGAGCGAAGACGGCGGCGAGCGCTACTTCGATTTCTCGAAGCTCGACGCGCACGCCCGGTTCCTCATGCCGCGACTCCTCACGCACTGGGACGGTGGGCCGGTGCAGATCTCTCACACCGTCAAGGAGGGCGACGACGTCGCCGGCTTCCAGGTGATCGACCTTCCCGGCCACGCGCCCGGACTCATCGGCCTGTGGCGCGAGTCCGACCGGCTCGCCCTCGTGAGCGACTGCTTCTACACGCTCGATCCGCAGACGGGCAAGAAGGGCCACGCGCGCGTTCCGCATCGCGCCTTCAACCAGGACACCGAGCAGGCCCGGGAGAGCATCCGCCAGCTGGCCGCCCTCGAGCCCGCCGCGGCGTGGGCGGGGCACGCCGACCCTGTCCGTGGTGACGTGCGCTCGCAGCTCGAGCAGGCCGCGGCGACGACCTCCCGGCCGTGGGCAAGCGCGGCCGCCGCCGTGGCGAGAGCGACACCCTCGCGGCGCCCTCCTCCGACTACCGCGACGCCGAGGGCAACGTGCTCACGCTCCGCGGGGCGATGACGCCGGCGACGCGCCGCGAGTACGCAGCGGTCTTGAGCGGTTCGCCCCTTTCGCAGGAGGACGCCTGGCACCGGGCGGTCGAGTTCCTGTTCGAGCGCCTTGCCGTCCGCTGGGAGATCTCGGGCGTGCCGATCAAGCGCCAGAAAGAGCTGCTCGGGCGCCTGCGGTTCGCGTCGGGCGACGAGCGCACGTGGATCCGCGGCGTGCTGCGCGAGCATCTCGCCGAGCACTTCCCGGAGCTCGAGGCGCCGTAGCCGCCGCGGGCGGTAGCGTCCGCCCCATGCGCCGCACCAAGATCGTCGCGACGATAGGCCCCACCTCGCGCGATCCCGAGGTGCTCGTGCGCATGGTCGAGGCCGGCATGGACGTCGCCCGCTTGAACTTCTCCCACGCCTCGCGCGAGGAGCACGCGGAGAACGCGCAGCGCGTGCGCAAGGCCAGCGAGCGGGCCGGGCGGCCCGTAGCGCTGCTGCAGGACCTGCCAGGGCCGAAGCTGCGCATCGGCCCGCTCGAACACGACGTGATCGAGTTGCGTGTCGGCGACACCCTCACGTTCCGGTGCGGCCAGGACGGGGTTGGCGATCAGCGCTCCGTCTCCATGACCTGGCAGGGCCTCCCGGCCGCGGTGCAACCCGGCGAGATCCTCTACCTGGCCGACGGATCGGTGCGGCTGCGCGTGCAGGCCGTACGCGAGGCCGAGTGCGAGATCGACGCCCTCGTCGAAGTGGGCGGGACCGTGGCCTCCCGCCAGGGCCTGAACATCCCCGGCGCGACCACCGGCCTGCCCGCCGTGCCGGAGGAGGACCTGGCGATGCTCGCCTTCGGAGAGTCGATCGGAGTCGACCTCGTCGCTCTCTCGTTCGTGCGCAGCCCACAGGACGTGCTCGACGTGCGCGAGCGCACGCGCCTGCCGTTGGTGGCGAAGATCGAGAAGCCGCAGGCGGTCGGAGCGCTGCGGGAGATCCTGACGGTCTCCGACTGCGTGATGGTCGCGCGCGGCGATCTCGGCATCGAGCTGCCGATCGAGGAGGTGCCCGGCGTCCAGAAGAGGATCCTGCGCATGGCCGGGGAGCTGGCGCGCCCCTCGATCACCGCCACCCAGATGCTCGACTCGATGGTCACCTCCTCGCGGCCCACGCGTGCCGAGGTCGCCGACGTCGCCAACGCGATCCTCGACGGCACCGACGCGCTGATGCTCTCCCAGGAGACCGCTGTCGGCGCCTACCCGGTGGGGGCTGTCGCGATGATGGCGGCGATCGCCGAGAAGACCGAGCCGAGTATCGAGTGGGAGCGCTGGAACGAGAGCCGCGTGCGGCGCGACGAGCGCGACCCGGCGTACACGATCGCCCACTCCCTGTGCGAGTCGGCGCGCGAGCTCGACCTCGCCGCCCTCGTGGTCCCGACGCTGTCGGGGCGCTCCGCCCGCCTGGTCTCCGCCCACCGCCCCCAGGTGCCGATCTACGCGCTGTCCCCGGGGCGCGAGACGGTGCGCCGCTGTGGGCTCATGTGGGGCGTGCAGGCGGCCTCGATGCGGCGCTTCGAGGTGACGGAGGAGCTGATCGCCGAAGCCGCGCGGCGGGTGGTCGAGCTGGGCTGGTGTCAGCCGGGTGACCGGGTGGGCATCTGCGCGGGGCTGCCGAGTGGCGTGCCGGGGACGACGAGCTTGATTCAGATCCAGGAGGTGTAGGGCGCGGGGCGCTGGCTGTGGCGTGAACAACTGCATCTAGGAAGGCCAGGCCAAACTCGACGGTTTCTGTCCACAGCTTTCGGCGCGGAGAGCGCGTGGACAGAAACATGCGCTATGCGACGGTTCCTGTCCACACGAGAGAACCGGGTGTCTTCGTGGACAGAAACCGACGGTCCGGCTCCTCTCCCCAGACCAGGTCCTTCAGCCGCCGCTCACACCCTCGCCCGCGCGTAGAACTCCGCCTCCTGCTCGCCGAGCTCCGTGACGGGCTCCTCGTCGTAGATCCATTCGCGCGCGACGCGGTGCCAGTTGTTCTTCGCCCGTAGCTGAGAGAGCACCGCGAGTGTCAGCATCTCCATCCGCCGGCCGAACAGGTGGTCGGCGGGCAGCGTCTCGTGGCGCATCTGATCGAAGTACTGCGAGCGCGGATCCGACATGTCGATCATCACCTGCGTGGCGATCTCGGGCTTGAGCGCGAGGTCCTGATCCTCCGTGTACCACCAGGTCGCGTCCATCACGTGCGCGATGAGCCGCTCTGCTTCAAACCGGTCCGGATCAGGGAGGAAGCCCGACTCGGCGAAGATCCGCTTGAGCTCCTCCCCTTCGCCGGCGATCGCCGCGCGCTGGCACTGGAGCTCGAGCTCGACGGCTCCCGGCGTCATCCGCTTGAAGAGGCCGAAGTCGAGGAAGGCCACCTTCCCGTCTTCGAGCAGCATGAAGTTGCCGGGGTGGGGGTCGCCCGAGAACTGGTGGTGGCGGTAGAGGCAGCCGAAGAAGAAGCGGAAGACGATCTCGCCGATCCGATTGCGATCGGGCTGCGACATGAGCTTGATCGAGTCGAAGCCGTTCCCCTCGACGAAGTCGCTGACCACCACCCGCTCGCGCGAGAGCCGGCCCACCACGTCGGGCACGACGATGAACGGGTGTCCGCGAAAGATGCGCGCTAGCGAGCGCTGGTTCTGGGCCTCGAGCTCGTAGTCGAGCTCCTCGCCGATGCGCCCGCGGATCTCCTCGCCGATGGCCTTGACGTCCATGCCCGGAGCCACTCGCTTCATCAGCCGCAGGATCAGCCCCAGGTTCTGCATATCGGCGCGCACGGCCGAGGCGACCCCCGGGTACTGCACCTTCACGGCCACCGCCCGGCCACCGTCGAGGGTCGCGCGGTAGACCTGCCCGATCGAGGCCGCCGCGATCGGCTCCTCCTGGAAGGTCTCGAAGACGTCCTCGATCGGCTCGTCGAGGTCCTTCTCGATCACCTTGCGCATGTCCTCGAAGGAGACGACCGGGGCCGCGTCGCGCAACGCCGCCAGCTTCTGCTGGAACTCCTCGCGGTACTCCTCGGGCACGAGGCCCACGTCGAGGAACGACATGACCTGCCCGATCTTCATGGCCGCGCCCTTCATGGTCCCCAGGGCGGTGACGATCTGCTCGGCCGCCTCGATATGGCGCTTCTCGAGGGCGACCTTGCGCCCCTCGGGCGAGCGGGCGACGTTGGTGGCCCGCGTGCCGGCCTGCCTCATGGCCTGGCCGGCGGCCAGGCCGCCGATCTTGGCCGTACGGCGCGCGCGGGAGGTGGGGATCTTGTCGCGCGCCATGACTCACATGCTACGGCCGCCGTTGCCCGGCGGACCGATCCCGCGCGCTACTGCTTGACCTGCGAGCCCGGCACGATGTCGTCTGACCCGTCGGGCCAGCGCACCCAGGCCTTGTGGCCCCCGTCGTAGTCGTCGCCCAGCAGCACCAGCGTGGCGGGCTCGCCCATCGCCGTGCAGGGCTCGGAGCCCTCAGGATCGAGGCCGCGCCACACGCGCACGAAGCCGTTGTTCTCGTACTCGTTGGCGACGGACGTGGGCTCCGTGTGGCCCGGATGGATCGTCACGTCGGGCGAGAGCGTGAGCAGGGTGTCCATGATCGAGCTCTTCAGGTCGGCGTAGGTCGTGTGGCCGGGCGCGCGGACGCCGCCAACCGATCCCTTGAACAGCGTGTCGCCGGTGAAGACGGCCTTTCCGTCGACCAGCAGCGAGATCATCCCGGCGGTGTGACCCGGGGTGTGCAGAGCTTCGACCTCGAGCTCTCCGATCCGGAGCTTTGAACCCGGCTCGAGGTCGCCGGTGGGCCCCGGAACGAGCTCACGCTCGAGCGGGTGGATCAGCACCGGCGTGCCGGGATGGCGCGCGAGCACCTGGTCGAGCTCCGCCACGTGGTCGTGGTGATGATGGGTGAGGAGGACGTGGGTGAGCTTCAGATCGTGCTCGTCGATGTAGGCGAGCAGCGGAGCCACCGGGCCCCCCGCGTCGATCAGCGCCGCGCTGCCGCCTTCGCGATCGGCGATCAGGTAGGTGTTCGACACGAACTGGTCGTTCATCGAGCGCTCGAGGATCATGGGTCGAGCCTATCCACCGCGGCCTCGACAAGGGCGAGCTGGCGGGTGCTCAGTCCGAGCCTGCTGGCGACCCGATCAGCGGGCTCGGATTCGAGGGCGCGAGCAACGTCCGCGACTTCGTGTGGGGTCCCGATCAAGGAGGGGCGCCCCGTCGCCGGGTGCGGCCCGATCGCAGGCGGCGAGCCCGCGCAGACGCCGTCCTCGAGTTCCGCCATGTGCTCAGAGTACGCTGCGAGAAATGGAACTTCTGCATACGTGTTATCGCATCGCCAACGTCGACCGCTCCGTGGCCTTCTATGAGGCGCTCGGCTTCGAGGAGATCGGGCGGATGCCCATCCGTGACGAGGCGATCAACGTCTTCATGGGACTCCCCGGCGACGGCGCGCGCCTCGAGCTCACCTACAACCACGGGGTGGACTCCTACGAGCTCGGGACGGGCTACAACCACATCGCCGTCGCAGTCGAGGAGCTCGACCCGACGCTCGAGCGTCTCGCCGAGAAGGGCATCGAGCCCGAGAAACCGCCCTACGCCGTGCGCGAAGGTGGCTCGCGGCTCTGCTTCGTCCGCGACCCGGACGGGTACCGGATCGAGCTGATCGAGAAGGGTGGCTGAGCGCCTCGACCGCGTCGCGGTCGTCGACCTCGGGTCGAACTCGTTTCGCCTCGTCGTCTTCGACTCCCGTCCGGGGCGTTGGTGGAAGCGCACCGACGAGATCTACGACATCGTTCGCATCGGAGCGGGTGTCGACAGCAAGGGTCGCCTCTCCGAGAAGGCGATGAACCGGGCCGTGCAGACGCTCGGGCTCTACGCGCACTTCTGCCGCGCGACGGGCATCCCGAAGACGCGGGTGCGTGCGGTCGCGACGAGCGCGATCCGCGACGCCGCCAACCGCGACGAGTTCCTCACGCGCGCGCGACGCGAGTCGGGCCTCGACGTCGAGGTGCTCTCGCGCGAGGAGGAGGCCTGCTTCGGCTACCTCGCCGCGGCCAACTCCACGACGCTGCGTGACGGCGTCGTCCTCGATCTCGGCGGCGGCAGCATGCAGGCCGTGTGCGTGAAGAAGCGCAAGGCCACGAAGCTCGAGTCCTGGCCGCTCGGCGCGATCAGGATGACCGAACGCTTCCTCCCCGACGAGGAGGCTTCGAAGAAGCAGCTCAAAGCCTTGCGCAAGCACGTCGCCGCCGAGCTCGAGAGCGCTCCCTGGCTACTGGGGACGGGCGGTCGGCTGGTCGGGCTCGGCGGCACGGTGCGCAACTTGGCCAGCGCCGCCCAGCGCCGCGCCGGGCTGCCCTCGCCCGGCGTGCAGGGCTTCGTGCTCACCTCCGCTGCGCTGACCGACCTCGAGGATGAGCTGGCCTCGCGCCCCGCGCGCAAGCGTGGCGGTGTTCCCGGTGTGAAGCCCGGACGAGCCGAGGTGATCCTCGCCGGCACCGCCGTGCTGCGCGCCGTGCTCGAGGTCGGCGGCTTCGACGGCATCGAGGTGACCGAGGCCGGCCTGCGCGAAGGCGTCTTTCTCTCGGGCCTCCTCGCTCCCGCCGATCCACCGCTCGTCGATGACGTGCGCGAGGCGAGCGTCCTCAACCTCGCCGCGCAGTACCACGACGATCTGGTCCATCAGGAGCACGTGGCTCATCTCTCGCTGCGCATCTGGGACTCGCTGGAAAGAGCCGGAGTTCACTCCGCCGACGACGAGGAACGCCAGCTGCTGTGGGCCGCGGCCATGCTCCACGATGTGGGGATGGCGATCGACTACGACGACCATCACAAGCATTCGCGCTACCTGATCCTCAGCGCGGGGCTGCCAGGGTTCAGCCCGCGGGAGGTCGCGCTTGTGGCGCAGATCGCGCGCTACCACCGCAAGGGCGATCCGGGCTTCGGCGAGCTCTCGCCGCTGATGCGCGACGGCGACGAGGCGTTGCTCAGGCGCTGCGCGGCGCTGCTGCGCGTGGTCGAGCAGCTCGAACGCAGCCGAGAGCAGATAGTGCGCGACGTGCGAGTGCAGGCGCGGAACGGCCACGTGCAGCTGAAGCTCATCGGAGAGGGTGACCTGAGCGTCGCGCGGTGGGGCGCCCGGCGCCAGGCCGACGTGTTCGAGCACGCCTTCCGCCGCGAGCTCGAGGTCGCGGCGTGAGCCGCCTGATCTCCAACCAGCGCACCGTCTCGCGCGTGGACCTGACCATGATCGCCTGGGTGCTCGTCTGCGCGTTCCTCGGTCTCAAAGCTGGGCAGGGCATCGCTTCACTCTCAGGCGTCGGCGACGACGTGCGCGCCATCGGCCACGCCGTGCACGAAACGGGCGACGCGATCGGATCGATCGACGTGCCGCTGGTGGGCGGGGGGATCAAGTCGGCCGGCCGCTCGGTCTCGAAAGCCGGGGCCGACGTCGAGCGCCGCGGGCGCGAGACCCACCGGAAGATCACGCGAACCGCGTGGCTCGTCGGCCTAGCGATCACGCTCCTGCCGACGCTGCCGCTCCTCGGCTTATACGTACCGTTGCGCCGCCGGCGAATACGCGAGCGCGACGCCGTGGTCCGAGGCCTCGACGAAGCACGCGGCGATCCCGCGATCGAGCGCATGCTGGCCGAGCGCGCTCTGCTGACGCTCCCCTACGCGCGGCTGGTCGAGCTGGGCGAGCCGTGGCGCGACGTGTCGGAAGGACGGTACTCCGAACTCGCCGCGATCGAGCGGGAGCGCTCCCAGCTGTAGGTGAGAACTGCGCAACTTCTTCGCCGCCGCCGGTACCTTGATCGTGTGAGGGGAATGCGCGCCGCGCTCATGACATCGCTGCTGCTCGGTTGCCTGACGGCAACCGCCGGCGCCGCCGAGCCCCTTCCGCCGCAGGGTGATCCGCCTCCCGGAGCCAACAACTTCTCGTGCAACCCCCCGACCCGGCACCCCTACCCGGTGGTGCTCGTTCACGGGACCTTCGGGAACATGAGTGTCTCGTGGAACTCCGTTGCCCCCGCGCTCGAGCGCCTCGGCTACTGCGTTTTCGCGCTCGACTACGGCAACAGCCCGCAGAAGGGCATCAACGGCGTCGGCGACATCCCCAAGTCCGCGCGCCAGCTGCAGACCTTCATAAACCATGTGCTGAGCGCGACGCACGCGCGGAAGGTCTCGATCGTCGGCCACTCCCAGGGCGGGATGATGCCTCGCTACTACGCCAAGTTCCTCGGCGGCGCGGCGAAGATCGACGACCTCGTCGGGCTTTCGCCCTCGAGCCACGGCACGACTAACCCGGCCGCGCCTTTCGGCGGCAGCTTCTGCCCGGCGTGCGTGCAGCAGGCGGCGGGCTCGGACTTCATGAAGCACCTGAACGCGGGCGACCAGACGCCACCGCCGGTGTCCTACTCGGTGATCGAGACCAACAAGGACGAGGTCGTGACGCCCTACCAGAGCGAGTTCCTTCCCACCGCGGGGACGAACGGGCGCGTGGCCAACCGGCTGCTGCAGGACGCATGCCCGACCGACACCACCGAGCACAACGGGATCATCTACGACAAGGTCGCCATCCAGTACGCGCTGCGCGCGCTCGGCCGTGCGGGCCCGATCGACGCCGCCTACAAGCCCGATTGCTCGGGCGCCGCCCTCTCCACGTTCCCCGACTCGAACTCGACCGCACCGCGAGGGCGTCTCGGCATCGCGCACCTGGGCGGCTCGGCGAGCCGCACTCGCAATCACCGGCTGGCGGTACACGTGCTCTCCAACCGGCAGGGCCTTCACGACGTCGTCGTGACGATCCACAGCGGCTCGACACATGGACCGGTGCTCGGTCGGTCCGGCCGCTTCAGCCTGACGAGCAGCAAGGTCGTGAGCGTACGGCTGGCGCACGCGCTGCGCGCACGCTCTCGCTATGTGGTGGTGGCCGTCGGCCGTGACGTCGTCGGGCGCCGCATCGGCGCCGCGCGCTACTTCGGCCTCGGACGCTAGCGCGCGGTGTAGGGGTCGCCTTCGCGGCGCCCCGGGCCAACCGGGACGATCAGCGGCTCCACCGGGCCGGCGATCTCCGTCTCCTCTTGCTCCTCGAGCTCGGGCGGCTCCATCCCGTCGCAGATGAGCCGGAAGGCTCCCGTGCCGAGCTTGGGATCGGCTTCGAGCGTGAGGCCGGCGATCACGTCGCCCTCCTCCCAGCCCATACGGTCGATCTCGTAGGGGCTCATCCGCACTGTGTGCGGGGGGAACGGGCACCCTGAGTTGTGTGCGGCCTTCGCCTTGACGATCGCCTCGAAGTTCTTGCCGCCCGCGCTCATCGCGCGTCAAGTCTGACACGGATGAGCGCGACCATCTCCTCGATCGCCGGGCACTCGAGACCATGCCGGGCAGCCGCGCGCAGCACCGCCCCCGGTATCGCGTCGAGCTCCGGCTCGATCCCGGCAGCGATGTCTCGCTGCATCGAGGATCCGAGCGTCGCGTGCGCATCCTCGAGCTCGCCCATCACCGTTGACGGCTCCACCGGTGCTCCTTCCGCGCGGGCGACTGCGGCACCCTCCGACACGCATCGCTCCAAGACGCTGCGACGTGATGGGTCGTCGCGGATCCGTCCCAGCGATACGTCCCACGCGCTTGTCGTGCACGCCAGAGCGTTCAGGCGCACGAGCTTGCCCCACATCACGTCGACCTCGGAGTCGAGGACGCGGGTTGGGATTCCCGCACCTTCGAGCTCCTTCGCGAACTGCACAGTCGCCGGCCACACGGGCGCCAAGTCGACACGCAGGAAGGGGCTGGTCTGAACCACGACTCCGGGTTCCGGGCGATGGGACTCGACGCGGATCGCCCCGGCGCACACGTGCGAGGACTCGAAACGCTCACGCAACTTGGCAACGTGGTCGAGTCCGTTCAGGAAGGGCATGACGAGCAGCGGGGGGGCGGTGACTCGCTCGAGCGCGGCCTCGAGCGTGACCGACTTGGTCGCCACGACCAGCCCACCGGCGGGCACGCTCAACTCGCTGACCGCCGGAGGGCGCGCCGTGAAGTCACCCAGACGAACCGAGCGCACCTCGATGCCGCGCTCGTTGATGCGCGCGGCCGTCGCCTCGCTGGCGACGACCACGACTTCCTCGCCCGCGCGCGCGAGCGCGGCCGCGACAAGCCCACCGACGCCGCCTGGGCCGAGCACGGCGATCACGGGTCGATCAGGACTCCAGGGTTGAGGATCCCGCCCGGATCGACGGCCGCCTTGGCTCCCCGCAGCGCCTGCGCGAACGGCTCGGGGCGCTGGCGGTCATACCATGGACGGTGATCGCGACCGACGGCATGATGGTGCGTGATCGTGCCTCCGCCCGCGATGACCGCGTCGCCGGCGACGGCTTTGATCTGGTCCCACTGCTCGATTTCGGCCCCCGCGCGGCCGGGCGCGAGCACCGTGAAGTAGGCAGCGGGCCCGTCGGGGTAGACGTGGGTGAAGCGGCAGCTCACCTTGCCCTCGCCGCAGATATCGCGGACCGCCTGCGTGACGGCCTCCTTCACCTCGTCGTGGAAGCACGGGAACTTGTCCCAGGTGACGGCGGTCTCGAAGGTGTCGGAGATCACTCCCATCGCGATGAACGTGTCGCGGATGTACGGCGCACGCAGAAAGGCCTCGCGCCACGAGCCGGCGGCCCCGCTGCGGGAGTCGCGCCGCTCTCCCTCGCCGCCGTGATCGCGGCACAGCTCGAGCGCTCGGTCGAGCGCAGCGTCGACGGAGTGGTCGGCCGATTCGAAGCCGAGCACCAGCAGTGCGTGCTTCCCGTCGCCCGCGCCGGTGAGCGCCGCTTCGTCGGGGTCGATCAGCCGGCAGTTGGCGGGGTGGAGCCCGCTCTGCGAGACGGCGCGCACCGCCTCGGCCCCCGCCGCGAAGCTCTCGAAGCGGGCGGTGGCGGCGGCGCGCTGCGTCGGGCGCTCCTGCACCCTCACCCACGCCTCGGTCACGATCCCGAGCGTGCCCTCCGAGCCGATCAGCATGCGATCGGGGCTCGGGCCGGCGCCCGAGCCGGGCAGCCGCCTCGACTCCCATTCGCCGCGCGGAGTGAGGGCGCGCATCGACTCGACCATGTCGTCGATGTGCGTCATCAGGGTCGCGTAGTGGCCGCCCGCGCGGGTGGCTATCCACCCGCCGAGCGTCGAGAACTCGAACGACTGTGGGTAATGGCGCAACGTGAGCCCGTGCTCGCGCAACTGCGCCTCGAGCACGGGGCCGGTCGCGCCCGCCTGTATGCGCGCCGCGCGCGAGACCTCGTCGACCTCGAGCACCCGGTCGAGCGCCTTCAGATCGATCGTCACTACGCCCGAATACGCCCCGGCCTCGCGCAGCTCTACGCCGCCGACGACGCTGGTGCCGCCGCCGAACGGGACGACGGCAGCGCCGGCGGAGCCCGCCCACTCGAGCACCTCGGCGACCTCGCGCTCGTCACGCGGGTGGGCGACGACGTCGGGCGGACGATCGAACTGGCCGCGGAAAGCGCGCACGATGTCGCGGTATGCCCGCCCGTAGGAGTGCAAAGCTCGGTCGTAGACCTCGGTCGAGCAGTAGGCCGCGATTGAAGCGGGCGGATCGAGTCGCGGGGTGGGCAGCTCCACCTGCTCCAGCGCAACAGGCTCGCGCGGGTCGCGCGAGCCGAACCCCAGGTGGGCAGAGATGGCGCCCGCCGCGCCCTTGGCCTCTTCGGCCGAGGGCTGCTCGTCCTCGTAACCCCAACCCCAGTGCTTGAGTCTTCTCGGCAACTTCAGTCTCCTTCGACCATGAGCCGGTATCCGTCGTTCAGAAGCAGCACCAGCACTTCGAAGAGCCGGAGAAAAGTCGCGTCACGCGTCGCGGGAGCGGGATAATCGGCTCGGTACCGCTTGAGGTCAGCGAGTAACGAAGCGGACTCCTGAGCCCCAAAGTCGTCGTTGCCGTAGACGTCGATGCCCGCGAGCACCGGATAGTCGTCTTCGCGTCCCGCGAAGCAACGCGCGAATACGAGGTGGCGATCGGCGACCGTCGCGATCTCACTCCCGCGCGGCTCATACAACCTCAGAATTATCGACATCGCCAGTTCATACACGGTAGTGGCGAGAGCTGCCTGCCACACCCGGACTGAGCGCGTCTCCCCGAGCGCCCGTTAGCCTGTGGCGCCAATGAACATCTCCCGCGTCCTCAAACTCTTCCTGCTCGCCCTCGCTCTGCTCGCCGCCGGTTGCGGCGGAGGCAAGGCCGCCGACATACCGAGCGGCAACGACAAGGCTGCGAACACGCCCGCGGCAACCCCGCCGACGGCCTCGACCCCGGCCGCCAGCGCGCCTGCGAGCCCCAAGCCGACGATCGCCAAGCCGAAGGGCCCGCCGCCCAAGGCGCTCAAGGTCATCGACCTCAAGCAGGGCACGGGCGCCCCCGTCAAGGCCGGCGACCAGCTCACCGTGAACTACGTCGGGGTGCTCTACAGCACGGGCAAGCAGTTCGACGCCTCCTATGACTCCGGGCAGCCGTTCCCCTTCCAGCTCGGCGGCGGCATGGTGATCCCCGGCTGGGACAAGGGTGTGGTGGGCATGAAGGTCGGCGGGCGTCGCCAGCTGATCATCCCCCCCGCTCTCGGCTACGGCGCGCAGGGCAGCCCGCCGAAGATCCCGCCGAACGCGGCGCTCATCTTCGACATCGACCTGCTGAAGGTCGGCTAGCTGCTGCCCGCGCCTGGTCTTCTGGCGCGCGGGCCATGGACGGTCGACCAGGTGACAGCTGCCTGGCGCGAGGATCCCTACGAGCCCGGCACCGCGGCCAGTGAGGCCGCTGATGCCGCCGTCGCCGAGCTCGAGGCGCGCGGCTCGCCGAGCCATGACGGCCAGGCCGCGCGACTGGTCGAACACCGAGAGCACGCGGGTGGGCTCGCACTGGAGCTGCAACCGGTCCGCTGGTCGCTGCGGCTGGTCGCCGAGGAGGCCGCGCAGAGCATCTCGGCACTGTGCGTCGTGCGCTCGGCCGACGGCCGCTGGCTTGCCGGCCGTCGCGCGGCGTGGCTGGCGGCCTGGCCTGGGCGGTGGGCCCTCGGCGCGGGCGGGGCGGTCGAGGTCGGGGAGAACCCGGCCGAGACCCTCGGGCGAGAGCTCGAGGAGGAATGGTCGGTGACGGCGGAGCGCCTGAGCGTCGAGGCGCTGATCAGCGTGCCGAGCGAGCTCGTGCTGCTGGTCGGCATGGCCTGGCTGCCCGACGGAGCCGAAGTGCTCCGCGATCCCGAGCACGACGAGCACGACTGGTGGCCGGCGGATCCGGCGCAGTGGCCGGAGCAGGCGGACGCGCCGCTCAGGGCGATGGCCGGGCTGCTGGCGGGGGCTTAGGGGAGGGTGGACAGTGATTAGGCTCGAGCGGGGCTGCACCTCTGCTCGAGGAAGCAGGGAGGGGTGGTTGCTTTAAGCGACAACCAGTGTCGTTAAGTGCGACCACCCCCCTCCTTGCCCCATCCCCAGACCCGAAGAACCGCCAGGCCTGAGCCCTAGCATCTGCCACCTGCCACCTGCCACCTGCCACCGTGTCCTTCTCTCGCCTCCGCGCCCTCTCCTTCTTCCACTCCGCCATCTACGCGGCCCTGCTCTACGTCGGCTTCTTCGCGGGCAAGCCGGAGCCGGCGACCTTCATCCTTGGCACCGCCCACGGTGTGCTCTGGATCCTCATGGCGGTGCTGTGCACGGTGGCCGCCCGGCGCCGCGTGCTCCCCTTCTGGCTGGCCGTCGTCGTGGTCGTGATCGGAGGCCTCGGGCCGTTTGCGGGCAGCATCGGTTTCCTGGTCGCCGAGCGGCGTCGCGGAGCCGCCACAGCTTGACGCCGCGGCACCCTTCGGCAAGGGGTAGAGTGGCCGCAGATGGCGGTTGACGCGACGGTTCAGGTCGTCATGCCCCAGATGGGCGACTCGGTCACCGAGGGCACGATCCTCGAGTGGCACAAGCAGGAGGGCGACAACGTCTCGGCCGACGAGACGCTTGTCGAGATCTCGACCGACAAGGTCGACGCTGAGGTGCCGGTCCCCGTCGACGGGACGATCGTGAAGATCCACGGCGCCGAGGGCGACACCGTTCAGGTCGGCGCGCTGCTCGCCGAGATATCGACCGCGAACGGCGGAGCCACGCCCGACGTCCCTGCGACCGCGGTCGGCGACCCGGCGTCGGAGGGCGAGTCGCTCACCGGCACACCTTCGGGCGAGGCCGCAGAGGCCGAGGCCGAGCACTCTCCGGATCACGACACGGACGGCAGCGACGCGGACGGCAGCGACGCGGCCGCCAACGGCTCGTCCGGCAACGGCGCGAGCGCGGCGGCACCGGAACCCGCCCAGGCTCCGCCGCCGGCTCCCAAGGCCGCGCCACCCGGCGCCGGCGAGGAGACCGTCGAAGTCGTCATGCCACAGATGGGCGAATCGGTTTCCGAAGGCACGATCCTCGAGTGGCACAAGCAGGCCGGTGAGTCGATCGAGGTCGACGAGACGATCGTCGAGATCTCGACCGACAAGGTCGACGCCGAGGTGCCCTCTCCCGCGTCAGGCACGATCACCGAGATCCTCGCCGAGGCGGGCGAGACGGTCACCGTCGGGCAGGTGCTCGCGCGCATGACCGCCGGCGCCGGTGCCGCCCAGGCGCCCACTCCCCCGCCGACCCCTTCTTCCGCACCGCGGCCCGGCACCGACGCCTCCGCGCCCCCCGTGGACGGCGACGGCAAGGCCTCGCCCGTAGCCCGGCGCGTCGCCGCGGCCGAGGGCATCGAGCTCGGCGGCGTGCAGGGCAGCGGCCCGGGCGGCCGCATCACCAAGGACGACGTGCTCGCGGCTGCTCGCAACGGCGGAGGGGCCGCGGCACCCGCGCCCGCGAAGCCGCCCGCGAAGTCGACCACGGCCGCGCCGGCGGGAGGCAGCGCACAGCTCATCAAGGGTGCCTCGGCGATGCTCGCGCGCTACATGGACGAGAGCCGGTCGATCCCGACGGCGACCTCCTTCCGCACGCTCACGGTCACGACGCTCGACGCCCGGCGCAAGCAGCTGAAGAACGCCGGACAGAAGGTCTCCTTCACGCACCTGATCGCCTACGCGATAGCCCGCGCGGCCACCGAGGACCTGCCGGTGATGGCCCACCACTTCGAGGAGCGCGACGGCAAGCCGCACCGCATCGACGACGGCGCAGTCAACCTCGGCCTCGCCGTCGACGTGCAGAAGAAGGACGGCTCGCGCACCCTGATGGTGCCGATCATCCGCGATGCCGGCCGGCTCTCGTTCTCCGGCTTCCTCGACGCCTACAACGCCCTCGTCGAGAAAGCGCGTACCAACACGCTCACCGCCGACGACCTCACGGGCGGCAACGTCTCCCTCACCAACCCCGGTGGCATCGGCACCGTTGCCTCCGTGCCACGCCTGATGACGGGCCAGGGCACGATCATCGCCACGGGATCCATCGCCTACCCGGTCGGGCTCGGCGCGATCGGCGAGATGATCGGCGCGGAGAAGGTCATGACGATGACCTCCACCTACGACCACCGGATCATCCAGGGCGCGGAGTCGGGACGGTTCCTCCAGCGCATCGAGGGCCTACTTCAAGGCGACGACGAGTTCTACGAGCGCGTCTTCTCAGACCTCGGCGCGGAACTCGGCGAGCTGCCTCCGCCGCCCGCGCCCGCTGCTGCTGCCGCCGCCGCGTCACGGCCCGCCGAAACTGCAGGCACGGGCGGCGGTGCGCCGAGCGAAGCGCTGCTTCAGGCCGTGCAGGCTGCCACCTCGCTGCTCAAGGCGCACCGCACCCATGGTCACCTGGCCGCGCGGCTCGACCCGCTCGGCTCCGAGCCGGTCGGCGACCCCGCCCTCGACCCCGACTCGCTCTCGCTGACGCCGGAGCTGATGGCGCAGATCCCCGCGAGCATCCTGCGCATGCACGTTCCCGGGGCGACGCTGGCCGACGCCCTTCCTCATCTGCGCGACACCTACTGCGGCACGATCGCCTACGAGATCGAGCACATCTCCTCCCACCAGCAGCGCGTCTGGCTGCGGGAGAAGATCGAGTCGGGCGCCTTCCGCCGGCCGCTCACCAACGAGGAGCAGAAGGCGCTGCTCAAGCGCCTGACCGAGGTCGACGGCCTCGAGCGCTTCATGCACAAGGCCTACCTCGGACAGAAGCAGTTCTCGGTCGAAGGCCTCGACATGACGGTGCCGATGCTCGACGAGATGATCCAGCTCGCCGCCACGCAGGGCGCGCGCGAGGTGGTCATCGGTATGGCTCACCGCGGCCGCCTGAACGTGCTCGCCCACAACCTCGGCCGCCCGTACGACACGATCTTCGCCGAGTTCGAGGGCGCCTCGACGCTCGAGGCGATCACCACCATCCCCCAGGGCGGCACCGGCGACGTGAAGTACCACCACGGCGCCGAAGGCTCCTACCAGATGCCCGACGGCGAGTCGGTGATCGTCCGGCTCGAGTCCAATCCGAGCCACCTCGAGTACGTCTCGCCCGTCGTGCAGGGCGCAACCCGCGCGGTGCAGACCACCCGGCAGGGGCCGCACGCCCATCTCGACACCAACGCGGCGATGCCGATCGTGCTGCACGGCGACGCCGCGCTCCCCGGCCAGGGAGTGGTCGCGGAGACGCTGAACCTGCAGGGCATCGACGGCTACCGCGTCGGCGGCACGCTGCACCTCGTCCAGAACAACCAGGTCGGCTTCACCACCGATCCCGACGACTCCCGCTCCACGCGCTGGGCCTCCGACCTAGCCAAGGGCTACGACGTGCCGATCATCCACGTCAACGCAGACGATGTCGCCGCCTGCGTCACCGCGGTCAGGCTCGCCTTCGCCTTCCGCCAGGAGTTCGGTCACGACGTGCTGATCGATCTGATCGGCTACCGCCGCTTCGGCCACAACGAGGCGGACGAGCCCGCCTACACGCAGCCCGAGATGTACCAGAAGATCAAGAAGCACTCCTCGGTGCGAGAGCTCTACGCCAAGCAGCTGGTCGAGCAGGGGGTCGTCTCCGACGAAGAGGCCCAGGCGATGAACGACTCGGTCTGGGAGTACCTCACCAACGAACACCAGGACCTCAAGGCAAGGATCGCCAACCACGAGGAGCCCGAGCAGCAGACGGGCGAGTACCGCCTGGACCGCACGCCGAGCCCGAGCGTCACCACTTCGGTCGGCGCCGACCGGCTGCTCAGCCTCAACGAAGAGCTGCTGCGTGTTCCCGAGGGCTTCACCGTCCACCCCAAGCTCGTCAAGCAGCTCGACCAGCGCAAGGAGGCTGTCGGTGCCGACGGCGGGATCAACTGGGCGCAGGCCGAGGCGCTGGCGTTCGCTTCGCTCCTCACCGAGGGCACGCCGATCCGCCTCACCGGCCAGGATGTCGAGCGCGGCACGTTCTCGCAGCGCCACATGGTGCTGCACGACGCGAAGACGGGGCAGGAGTACTGCCCGATGCAGAACCTGCCGGGCGCGCTTGCTCCGATGGAGCTGCACAACTCACCGCTCTCGGAGATCGCCTGTCTCGGATTCGAGTACGGCTACGCGCAGGAGGGCCCGGAGACGCTCGTGCTCTGGGAGGGCCAGTTCGGCGACTTCGCCAACTCCGCGCAGGTGATCATCGACCAGTTCATCATCTCCGGCCTGGCCAAGTGGGGGCACTCGACCCGGCTGACGCTTCTGCTCCCCCACGGCTACGAGGGATCCGGGCCCGAGCATTCCTCCGCGCGGCTCGAGCGGTTCCTCCAACTCGCCGCCGAGGGCAACATCCGCGTGGCGAATTGCACGACGCCGGCCCAGTACTTCCACCTGCTCCGTCGCCAGGCGCGCATCGCCAAGCAACGGCCGCTCATCCTCATGACCCCGAAGAGCTTGCTACGCCTGCCACAGGCGACCAACCGGATCGAGCACCTCTCGGAGACGGAGTTCTACCCGGTGCTCGCCGAGCCGCGCGTCGACGAGGAACGCATCACCCGGCTCATCCTCTGCACGGGGAAGATCTACTACGACATCGTCGGCCACGCCGACCGCGAGGACAAGCCGGAGATCGCCGTCGGCCGGGTCGAGCTGCTCTACCCGTTCCCCCAGGCGCAGATCTTCGAGCTGATCGAGCGCTATCCGAACCTCACCGAGGTCGTCTGGGTTCAGGAGGAGCCGCGCAACATGGGCGCGCGCGCCCACATGTCACCCCGCCTCATGCAGATCCTTCCCGACCAGCTCGCCTTCGGCTACATCGGCCGGCCCGAGCGCGCCAGCCCGGGCGAGGGCTACCCCGCCGCCCACGTGCTCGAGCAGAGCCGGATCGTGCGCACCGCGCTCGACCTCTCGCAGGCCGTCGCGATGTACCCGACAAAGGATCCGGGCGAGCGGTAACCGGCCGGGCGGCGTGGACCTTGAGACACCTCGCGCGCGGCGGATCCTGGCGAAGGTGCGCGACACGCCCGAGGGCTTCGTACGCACTTACGGAGATGTGTCACCCGGAGCGCCGCGACTGAGCGGAGCGGTGCTCGCCGCGGCGAGCGATGAGACCTTGCCCTGGCATCGGATCGTGCGCGCGGACGGAAGCCTGGCGCAGGGGGAGCGGCAGCGACGACGACTCGACGACGAGGGCGTGCCCTTCCGTGGCAGCCGCGTCGATCTCCGCGTGGTCAGGCTGCCGGACTAGCGGCGATGTGGCATCAACGCAAGATCGTTCTCGAGCCGCGGCCCCGAGGGTTCCACCTCATCGACGGCGAGCTTCTGGGCGCCCTACCCGAGGTTGGCGAGATGTCCATCGGACTGCTCCACCTGCTCATCCAGCACACCTCGGCGGCACTCGCGCTGAACGAGAACGCCAGCCCGCAGGTGCGTGACGACTTCCGCTCGTGGTTCGACCGGGCCGTGCCGGAAGGCGCGCCGTATTGGACGCACACGCTCGAGGGCACCGACGACATGCCGGCCCACATCAAGTCCTCGCTGCTCGGGCCGACACTGACACTGCCGGTGGCTGGCGGCCGCCCGGCCCTCGGTACCTGGCAGGGGATCTACCTCTGCGAGTTCCGGGACTCGGGCGGACCGAGGCGGGTCGTGGCGACGCTGTGGGGCGAGTGAGCCTGGGCCCGGTGGAGGGTCCAGATCCAGGAAGGGAGCAGGACTGTCCTTTTCTGTCCATGACCGCACTTGTCGCCGGCTCGTGGACTGAAAGGGACTCTCAGCGACCTATTTCTGTGCCAAGAGCCGCGTGATCAACCGTGCGTGGACAGAAAGGGACGCCGCCCGAGGATTGACTCCTCGCCCTTTCCCAGATCACGCGGCCCGGGCCCAAACCACAGCCCGCGCCGAAGCGAACCGCCCTACGCCCTACCCCCTGCGCCCGTTCACGCTCGGGTCCGCGCGCTGCTCGGTGGCGACGGCGCCGCTCTCATCGCGACCGCCGCCGGCCGAGCCCGAAGCCTCGTCGCCGTCATGGCCCAGCAGCTCCTCGAACAGCGAGCGAAAGTGCACCATCGCCTGGCGCTGATCCTCGGTGGAGACGCGCTCGTGCCCGCTCTTCTCCGAGATGCGATGCGCCGCCCGGAAGTCCTCTACGAGCTTCGGATGGTCGACCGAGATGTCGCCCGCCCGCTGCTCGAAGTCGTCCATCGGGTAGCCGCGGTCGCGCATCACGCCCGTCACGAGGCGGTCGGCCTCGGCGATCGAGCCGGCGGGATCGTCGACAAAGCGCGTCTGCGCATCGGTCCATTGCCCGGCGTAGCGCTCGCGCGCCGCGGGGGCGAGGGGGCGGATGTCGAGCTGCGAATGGCGTTCCTCGCGCTCAGCCAGATCCTTCTCCGCCTTGCTGCGGCTGTCCGCGCGATCGACCGTGCGGTCGTACTCTGGGCCGAAGCCCTCGCGCAGGCGCTGGGTGCGGCTCTTGCGGATCGCGGCGAGCACGACTCCGGCGATGATGAGCACCGCGACGACCGCGATAACGATCCAGATCCAAGTTTTCATGATGAAGGTCTCCTCCTCCGCCGGCGCGGATTGCGCCGTCTGTTAGGACTGAGCCTCACACGGGGAGGCCGAGCCCAAACCCGCGACTGCGGCTAGCGACCCTTCCAGACCGGGTCGCGCTTCTCCGCAAACGCCTGCGCACCCTCCCGCGCGTCCTCCGAGACGAACACCGGCCCGGAGATCTCGCCCTGCTTCTGCCACTCCTCGTCGGGCGACCACGCGGGCGACTGCACCACGATCTTCTTCGTGGCGCGCAGCGCGAGCGGGCCGTTGGCCGAGAGGGTGCCCGCGAGCTCGAGCGCGGCCTCGACCGCGCCGCCCGGCTCGGTCAGGCGGTTGACCAACCCGAGTTCGGCGCCACGCTCGGCGTCGATGGGATCGCCCGTGAGCGCGAGCTCCATGGCGAGGTGGTAGGGCATGCGGCGCGGCAGACGCAGCAATCCGCCGCCGGCGGCGACGAGGGAGCGCTTGACCTCCGGGATCCCGAGCTTCGCGCCGCGCGCAGCCACGATGAGGTCGCAGGCGAGAGCGATCTCGAAGCCGCCGGCAACCGCGAAGCCTTCGATGGCGGCGATCAGCGGCTTCTCCGGCGGGCGCTCCACGAGACCGGCAAAGCCGCGGCCCTCGATGAAGGGACTCTCGCCCTTGACGAAGGCCTTGAGATCCATACCGGCGGAAAATCCCTTGCCGGCCCCGGTGAGCACGCCCACCTGAAGGTCGTCGTCGGCGTCGAGCTCCTCCATCGCCGCGGCCACTGCGGTGGCCAGCGCCGTGTTGACGGAGTTGCGCGCGTCGGGGCGGTTCAGGGTGACGAGGAGCACCCCGTCACGGCGTTCGGTGAGTACGGCGTCTTGTTCGCTCATCCGAAGAGCGTAAGGGCCGGGACGCGCTCGCCGCGGATCACCCCGAGATCGACCTCCACCCAGGCGATCCCGCGCGCCTCGGCCAGCACCCGGGCCTGCGGCTTCACAGACTCGGCGGCGAGCACGCCGCGACACTCGCCAAGCGCGGGATCCAGCCGGATGCGCTCGAGGTACCGGGTCAGCTGCTCGACGGCATCGATCGTCCCGGCTCGCTTGATCTCGACGGCGATCCAGCCGTCGGTCTCGTCGCGACACATCAGGTCGACCGGCCCGATGTCGGTGGGCCACTCGCGGCGCACGAGCCGGAAGCCCTCGCCACACCACTCGGGGGCGTCGGCGAGCGCCTCCTGCAGGTGGGCCTCGACGCCGTCCTTCTCCAAGGCGGCCGCCTCGCCCATGTCGTGCGTGACGTCGGAGAGGACCTCGGCGACGTCGATCTCCAGCCGATCCTCCGAGGCCCCCGCGCGCTTTCTGACGACGATCCGCCCTTCTTCCTCCTCGATTACCGTGGGGGGAGTCATCCAGTTCTGCGGCTTGAAGCCGCCGGTGTCGGCGTGCACCATCACCGAGCCGTCGTCCTTGATCATCAGCAGCCGCAGCGCCTCGGGCAGGCGCGCGTTCAGGCGGCCGGTGTAGCGGACCTCGCAGCGGGCGACGATGAGGCGCATCGAGAGCGAGAAGGTAGCCCGCCGAACGGCGCGTCGGTAGTAGACTCAGCGTTCGATGGCGCGCTTGGGGAGAAGAAGACGGACGGTCGACGGCGATGGCGTCGATGACGGCGTGGGTCGCGGCGATGACGCCGGCCGCCGCGACGGACCGGGCGCCGGCGCCCAGGCGGCCGCCGGCGGAGCTGCGGTGCTGCGCGTCCTGGCCACCATCGTCGATGTGATCACCGCGCTCGTGACGATCATCATCGTGCTCGGCATCCTCCTCGTGATCCTCAACGCGAACGCGAAGAACACGATCGTCAAGGATGTGCACGACGTCGCGAAGTTCCTCGTCGGGCCGTTCGACGATCTCTTCACGCCCAAGGACAAGAAGCTCGGGATCGCGGTGAACTGGGGAATCGCCGCGGCGGTCTACCTGTTGATCGGGCGGCTCATCGCCAGCCTGCTGCGCCGTCCCTCGCGCAACGTCGCGTAGGTCTCTCTAGGCGGTAGCGGGCTCGGTGAGCGCGCGCGGCTGGGCGGCCAGCACCTGGTCGCGCAGGTTGCGCACCTCGGGATCATCCTCGAGCTCCAGCGCGCGGGCGCATGCGGCCAGGCAGTCGGTCGTGCGATCGGTGCGCGCGAGCGCGTGGGCGTAGCGCGACCAAACGCCCGCGTCCTCGGGCGCGAGGCGGGTGGCGTCTTGGCAAGCTGACACCTCGCCCCCAACGTCTCCGGCGAGGTTGTAGGCCAGGGCCAGGTCGAGCAGGCCGGGCACCGAGGCGCCAAGGCCGCGAGCCCGCTCGAGGGCAGCCAGGGCACCGCTGCGATCTCCCCGCCGGAGCCTGAGACGCCCGACGCGCTCCCAGGCCGAGGCCTCCAGCGGTTCGCGCTGCGCGGTGCGCTCGGCCGAGTCGAGCGCCTGGCCGTAGGAGCGCATGTCCTCGTAGATTCGCGCGGCAAATCTGTGGGGCGCGGGACGATCCCCCTCGAGGCGGATCCAGTCGCGCACGGCGCGAGCCGCGGCGGGCAGCTTGCCGCTCTGCCAGAACGCGACGGTGAGAAGCCGCAGGACGATTGGGTTGTCGGGCTGCGCGTCGCGCGCGTAGACGAGGCGCTTGGCGGCGATGGCCGGCTCGCCCTCGGCCATCGCGTGCTGAGCAGCGGTGAGGAAGCGCTCGACTCGCTCAGCCGCCGCGTCGGGCTTGGAGAAGTCGACGAACTGGAGCGACCCGGCGGGGACGGTCCGCACGCCGACCTGGAACTTCAGCCGCGCCCACTGCTGCACGTCGTCGCCCTCGCCCGAGAAGTAGATGCCGGTGACGCTCCCCACTCCCCACTCGGGGTAGGAGAGGCAGCGCGCGTAGCGGTGCACGACCGAGTGATCGGGGACGCGAGCGCCGAAGGGGTCGTGCTCGGCGCGCTCGGCCGCGTGCTCGCGTGCGTACTGCTCGGCCTCGTAGGCGCGACGGCCCGCCTCCTCGCGCGCCTTCCGCGCGGCGGCGGCCGAGACCTTGACCGCGTTGCGCGAGACGCTCCCCCCGCGCATGCCCTCGGCGAGGCGCTCGAGCTGGTCCGCCGCCTCGTTGATCGCCTGGAGATGACGCTCGTGCTCGTGGCGGCGACCGGGCGGCGCGATGTCGGGGTGCCAGCGCTTGGCCATGCGCCGGCGGGCGAGCTGCACCTCGCGCTTGTCAAAGGGCGGTTCGAGCTCCAGGAGGAGGAGCGCCTGCTCGAGATCCAGGACCTTCGCCATGACCGGATGACGTTAGCGGGCGAGGGCCGTGGCGAGCCGCGCGACGAGGGCTTCGGGCTCCTCCGTGAGCTGGCGCCAGGTGACTCTGACGGTACGGTAGCCCGCGGCCGCGAGGTCGGCGTCGCGGCGCCGGTCCTTCTCGAAGCTGGCGCGCGTGCGGTGGAAGGCATAGCCGTCCATCTCGACTACAAGCCCTGCTTGGTGGTAGAGGGCGTCGACTTCGTGGCCTGCAACTCTGACGTTCGTCTGCGTGGGTGGCAGGCCGGCTCTGCGAAGGAGAGCGAGCAGGCGGCGCTCGGCTTCGGAGCGAGTGATGCCGGGCCTGGTCGTGTCCGGCGGGATCAGGCCGAGCACCTGCGCTTCGTTGGTCGCGCGCTCGAGCG
>JBBPXY010000080.1:0-12634 GCA_038200435.1 Solirubrobacterales bacterium | reverse complement strand
GGGATCATGGCCACGCTCGTCAACGGTGCGCCGCTCGGCCCCTTCTGGGCGACCTTCTTCACCAACGCCTCGACCGTCGACCTCTGGGGGTCGGTCCTCAAGTGCACCGGCTTCGGCGCGATCATCGCGGTCGTCTGCTGCTACAAGGGGATGACTGCGTCCGGAGGCGCCGAAGGGGTGGGTAGAGCGGTGAACCAAGCCGTGGTCATCGCCTTCATGGGCATCTTCGCCTTCAACTACGTCTTCACGCAGACGCTGCTGGCCACCCACCCCGAGATCACGGTGATCCGATGAACGGCCTCGTCGCAGCGCCCAAGGGGTGGGTCGAGAGCTTCGGCGAGCTCGTCAAGTTCAGCATGCGCGTCATGCGCGAGGTCTTCGGCCTGCGCGTGCTGCGGTTCTTCGGCGAGGCCCTGCGCCAGGCCGGCATCCTGATCCTCTCCTCGACGCTCGTCATCTGGGGCCTCGTCTTCATCATCGGCCTGGAGTGCGGCATCGAGGGCGCCTACTTCAACCGCTCGGTCGGTTCGCCGGCCTACGCGGGGGTCTTTTCCGCCTGGTGTGACCTGCGGGAGCTCGTCCCTTATTCCTTCGGCTACATGATGGCCGCCAAGGTCGGCACGGGCATCGTCGCCGAGCTCGGCTCCATGCGCATCTCCGACGAGATCGACGCGCTCGAGGTCATGGGCATCTCCTCGATGACGTTCCTGTGCGCCACGCGCCTGCTCGCCGCCTGGATGGTGCTGCCCTTCGTCTACATCGCCGCCGTGGGGGCGGGCTTCTTCGCCAGCTACCTGGCGGTCGTGCAGCAGATCGGGGAGGTCTCCTCCGGAGGATTCTTCTTGATCTTCTGGATGTTCCAGAATCCGCCTGACCTCTTGTACAGCGTGATCAAGGGCATGGCGATGGCCACGGTGATCGTGCTCGTCGGCTGCTACTACGGCTACAACGCGGGCGGTGGTCCGGTCGGGGTGGGGACCGCCACGGCGAAGTCCATGGTCGTGAACCTCGTGCTCGTGCACCTGATCGGCATGTTGGGGACCCAGCTCTTCTGGGGCGCCAACCCGCGGGCACCAATCGGAGGTTGATCTGATGGCTGAGGACGAGACCACAGAGCGCATCTCGGGGGAGGGCGGCGAGGTCACCGGCCCCTCGGCGGATGGGGGCGAGCCGGCTGCGGCCCACGAGGACCGCACGGCCGAGCACCAGCGCGCCGAAGGCGACGGGGAGGAGACCGGCTCGCGCGTCTCCGTCGTCAACGAACCCGACCCGGGCCATTCCCCCGGCGACGGCGACGAGGACGAGGAGTACAAGTGGCACACCGGTAAGAAGCGAGACTCCGGTGTCGAGGACGCGATCGAGTTCATCGACGTCCACAAGGCCTTCGGGCGCAACAAGATCCTGCGCGGGCTCAACATGGGGCTGCCCGAGAACACGATCTCGATGATCCTCGGGCCGTCGGGCACCGGCAAGTCGGTCTGCATCAAGCACATGGTCGGGCTGCTCTATCCGGACGACGGCGACATCCTGGTCCACGGCGAGTCCGTGCCGAACATGGTCGACGACGAGCTCTTCGACATGCGCAAGAAGTTCGGCGTGCTCTTCCAGGACGGTGCTCTGTTCGGTTCAATGAACCTCTACGACAACGTCGCCTTCCCGCTGCGCCAGCACACGGACAAGGGTGAGGACGAGGTTGCCGACATCGTGAACCGGCGCCTCCAGGAGGTCGGCCTGGGCAACGCCAACGACAAGCTCCCGAACGAGCTCTCCGGCGGCATGCGCAAGCGCGCAGGGTTCGCCCGCGCGCTCGTGCTCGATCCCGGCATCGTGCTCTTCGACGAGCCCGACTCCGGACTGGATCCGGTCCGCACCGCTCTCCTGTGCGAGCTCATCCAGGAGATCCACGAGGAGAACGGTGGCGCATACGTGGTCATCACCCACGACATCGCCAGCGCGCGACGGGTGGCCGAGCACATCTCCGTGCTGTGGAAGGGCCGCATCGTCGAGTCGGGGCCGGCGGAGGAGCTCTTCAACTCCGACAACCCGTTCGTGCGCCAGTTCCTCTCGGGCGAGTCGCAAGGCCCGCTCGGGATGGAGTAGGGGCCCCACTACCGAGTAGCCCCGGCCGGCCCTGTGCCGGCCTGCGGGCGCGGGGAAGCTCCCGTTGAACCCATCCCTCTACTTCGAGCGCGTCGTCCGGTTCGCCGCGACCCGTCCAATCGTGGTGCTCGCGGTCACGGCGGCGCTCGCGCTCGGCGGCGGCGCTCTGGCCGCGCTCACCCTTCACCCAAGTGCGGGCACCGACACGCTGGCGGGCCGCTCGTCGCCCACGGCGAAGGCCACCGCCGACTTCCATCGCAACTTCGGCGACGAGTCCATCGTCATCCTGGTCCGCGAGCACCTGCCCGAGCTCGTGGGTTCATCCGATCTCGGCCGCCTCATCGAACTCGAGTACTGCCTGAGCGGGCAGCGCGCCCCCGGGTTCCCGCAGGTCTTCTCTCCTGGCGATGGTACGGCGTGCGACCAGCTTGGGCGGTCCAAGGCGGTCAAGGCGGTCTACGGCCCAGGCACGTTCCTGAAGAAGTCGGTCGACGAGGTGAGGGCGGGCATCAAGGCCCAGGCGCTCCAGACGCTCACAAGCATCCAGACGGCTGGCGCCGCCGCTGCCCAGGCCGCGCGTAAGCAGGGTTTGCCTCGCGCCCAGCAGCTCGCGGCCGCGCAGGCCGCCGCCAACCAGACGCAGGCGCTGGCTCGGCAGAAGCAGACTCAGATCGCGGTGCAGACCGGGCTTACGAGCATCCCGGCGATCGACAACCCGCAGTTCGTCAACAAGGTCGTCTTCGACCCGATGCTCGGCAACGACGTGCCCAAGGGCCGGTTCTCCTACCTCTTCCCAAACCCCAACGCGGCCCTCATCCAGGTTCGCTTGCAGCC
Source organism: Solirubrobacterales bacterium (assembly GCA_038200435.1). Classification (GTDB taxonomy): domain Bacteria; phylum Actinomycetota; class Thermoleophilia; order Solirubrobacterales; family Solirubrobacteraceae; genus JBBPXY01. The sequence goes on along the minus strand of JBBPXY010000080.1, from coordinate 9,700 downwards.
GGGCCTGTCCGACGCGCAGCGCAAGCACACCATCGCCCTGGTCGAGCAGGCCGTCAAGTTGCCCGATCCGGCCACTGGCCAGCCCCGTTTCGCGCTTGCGTTCGGCGGGCGCCACGGTGGGACATACACCGTCACGGGGCTGCCCGTGGTCATCGCGGGAGTGGCTGACAAGATCACCTCGGAGATCGTCAAGCTTCTCATCGCCGCGCTGCTGATCATGCTCGCGACGCTCGCGATCGTCTTTCGCACCCGCCTGCGGCTGCTTCCCCTCGCGGTGGCGCTGGCGGCGGCCGGGCTCACCTTCGGAGCGATGGCCCTCGCCGGCGTCTCCCTGACGATGGCCGCCGTCGCCGTTCTGCCGGTGCTGATCGGGTTGGGAGTCGACTACGCCATCCAGTTCCAGACGCGCGTGGACGAAGCGGACGACACCGACCGCGCGGAAGCCGTCGTGGCCGGCGCTCGCGCCGGAGTACCGACCATCGCCACCGCAGCGCTGGCCACGGGCGTCGGCTTTCTCGTGCTCGCGCTCTCCCCGGTGCCCATGGTGCGCGGGTTCGGGCTGCTCCTCGTGCTCGGCATCGTCTTGGCGCTGGCGTGCACGCTCACGGCGGGCGCCGCCGCGCTGTCGCTCGGCCACCGCCGCGGTCCCTCCAAGAGCCCGGTAGCAGCGGCGGCACGGGGCGCGAGCGAGCTCATCGACCATGGCTGGCGACGGCTCATCGGGGGAACGCTGGGGCGCATTCTGGGATCGGCGGGCTCCCGGGCCCTGCTTATCTCTCGCTCGCAACCGCAGCGCGTGCTCGCCGTCGGGCTCGCGCTCGCGGTGCTGGGCTGGGCGCTCGACACGCAGACGCACGTCGTCTCCGACATCCAGCGGCTGGTGCCCCAGGACCTCACCGAGCTGCGCAACCTGAAGACGCTCGAGCGCGAGACGGGCGTCTCGGGTGAGATCGACGTGACGGTGAGCGCCCGCGACGTGACCGATCCCGCCGTCGTACGCTGGATGACCTCCTACCAGCAAGGCGTGCTGGCGCAATTGGGGTACCGCGACGGCACCAATTGCCGCAGCTCGAAGATCTGTCCCGCGCTCTCGCTGCCCGCGCTCTTCAACTCGGGTACGGGCGCGCCCGACGCCACGGCGATCCGCGCTCGGCTCGCTTCGGTTCCGCCCTACTTCTCACAGGCGGTGATCACCCCCGATCACCGTGAGGCGAACCTCGCTTTCGGCATCAAGCAGATGCCGCTCGATGAGCAGCAGAAGGTGATCGACGTGATGCGCAAGCGGCTCGACCCGCCGCCCGGGGTGAGCGCGCGTCTGGCTGGCCTGCCGGTGCTGGCCTCGGAGGCCAACGACAAGCTCGCCTCGCCCGCCCGCCGGTTGCTGACCCTGCTCGCGGGATTGCTCGCCGTCGGCCTGGCGCTCTTCGCCGTGTTTCGCCGCGCCGAGCGCGCCGCGGTGCCCCTCGTGCCGATCGCGTTGGCCACCGGCTGGTCCTCGCTGCTCCTGTTCGTGATGCGCGTGCCGCTGAACCCGCTCTCGGCCACGCTCGGCGCACTGGTGATCGCCATCTCGACCGAGTTCAGCGTGCTCCTGTGCGAGCGCTATCGCCAGGAGCGTGAAGCCGGCCACGAGGAGCAGGCCGCGCTCGAGCGCACCTATCGCTCGACGGGCGCTGCGGTGCTCGCCTCCGGGGTGACGGCGATCATCGGGTTCGGGGTACTCGGTATCTCCGACATCGCCATGTTGCGGAACTTCGGTCTGGTCACGGCGGTCGACCTAACCGTCTCGCTGCTGGGGGTCCTGTTCGTGTTGCCGGCCGTGCTGCGACTTGCCGAGCGCGGGGAGCTGCTGACCGCGCCACGACAGGCTTGGCGCGCGATCGCCGAGAAGATCCCGGCCGGCCGGCGGCGCTCGCCGGCCGGAATGACATGACCGACGTCGACGGGGAGACCTCCCGCACGCCGCCCAAGGAGATACCGGCACACTGGGCTCATCGGCAGGACCCCGATCTCGGGGCCGAGCAGGAGAGCGGGACTCCCGCGCGCAAGCCACCTGTCTCCGCGCGTCCGCCCGGAGCCAGCAAGTACGGGTGGTTCGTCGGCGTTGTCGCCGTGCTCCTGCTGGCCTACATATCCCTGAACACGTTGAACACGAAGGGCCTGGGGCGGGGGGTGCCGGCCGGCCAGCCGCTCCCGCCGTTCGCCGTGCCGCTCGCCACCTCGAATCTCGACGGCGATGCGAACCTCGCGGTGCGGGCCAACCAGGGAGCGCGGACGCCGGCCTGTGGGGTGCGCGACCCGCGGGCGATCAACTCCTGCAGGCTGGCCGGCAAGCTTCCCGTCGTCGTCGCGTTCTTCTCGCTCAAGAACGACCCGTCGGTGCGCCAGCTCGACGTGCTCCAGAGGGTCGCGCGCCGCGAGCCGCAGACGCGCTTCGTCGCGATCGCGCTGCGCGGCGACCGGAAGAAGCTGCGCGAGCTCATTCGGGCGCACGGGTGGACCTTCCCGGTCGGCTACGACCGCAGTGCCGACATCGGCGCCCGCTACGGGGTGCCCGACCTGCCGACGATCACGTTCGCCTATCCGGGCCCGGTCGTCGCGCGCTCGACGTTCCGGCCGCTCGACGAAGGCCGGCTCGACGCCGAGGTGCGCGCGATCCAACAGCGACCGCCCCGCGGGCGCCCCGCGCCCTGAGCGACCCGGCGCTCACCGAAGGCTGGGTGGACTCCGAACTCGCGGAGGAGTTCCCGCGGCTCGGCTTGATCGCGCTCACGATGCCGGTCTCGCCGGGGCGCTCGACGCGAGCCGTGAAACAGCGCCTCCGATATCTCTCGAGCCGGTTTCGCGGCGCAAGCGCCGTGACGATGCGCCAAGAGCCCGTGCCGTGGGCTTACCGGGTCTTCTACCGCCATATCGGCTTGGACCCCGACCGTACCCGGACGCCGGTCGAAGGAGCGGCTCTCGAGCGCCTTCTGCGCGGAGAGTTCAAGGCACAGAACCGCATCGACGACGCCCTGACGATAAGCCTGGTCGAGACCGGGGTACCTATCTGGGCACTCGACGCGAGCACCCTCGAAGGCGAGCTCGGCCTACGTCCCGCCCGCGCCGGGGAGCGTCTCGGGCGCGGGGAGGAGACCGCTTCGGTCACGGCCGGGCGCCTGGTTATCGCCGACGAGCAATCGCCTGTCGGGGAGCTGTTCGGGGAATTGGCTCCCGGCCACGGCGTTCAGCCTGAGACCCAGGACGCAACGCTATTCGCGGTACGCGTGCCAGGTGTGCCCGACATCCACGTCGAGGAAGCGATGTGGACCTGCGCCGAGCTTCTGCGCGCCACTTGACGGAGGCCCGTGCCAGTCGTTTCGAGAACCGGCGCAACGTGCCCTAAACCGGTGCTACTATCGACTCAAGGAGGCCTTATGGAGCTGATGGATCACACCAGGCTGGATGTCTCGACCGCACCGGTCGTCCTTCCCGGCATCGAAATTGACGAGCGGGGCGCCCGCCGCTCCCTGCGCGAGCAGATCGCGAAGATCGAGCGCGATCTGGCTTCGGCGTTCGTCGAGTCGTGCCCCGGCGGGCCTGCGCCCGTGCCGCTCACGCGCCGCGGCGGTCCGCGCCTGCTCGATCTCGGAGAGCTCGAGCGCGTGCGCGATGAGCTGGCCGACCGTCTCCGCTCTTCCCGCGGCGAGCTCGTCGAGCGAGCCGAGCGACAGGCCGACAAGCGCCTGCTGCTCGAGAAGATGCTGCTCGAGCCGGGCCGCTACCGCTTTGTCCGCGTCAGCAACGCAGACCTGGGCGAGGGCGGGTGTGGCTCCTACCACGTGCTTCCGCGGCTCGGCCCGATCGGCATGCTGGCGGGCTGGTGGCACGTCAAAGTCTCATCCGGCTGTCCGTTAGCCATGGGGTCGCGGCTTGCCGCGGCCCCGGACCAACATCGCAGCAGCGCTGATCCGTGGGACGCCGCAGCCGCAAGCGCGTAACCACGCCTTCGACCGTCGGCCGGCGCGTCGATCCGCCACCCCCTCCGCCGCGTCGCCGTTCGCGCCGGGGCGAGGCTCCCGACGCACCCTGGGGCAGCTTCCCCCTCGTCGAGCTGTGTGTCTTGACGGCGATGGTCATCGCCGTCATCGGCCTCGTGCGCGGCGACAACACGGGCCGCATCATGCTCGCCTGCGCCATGGCGCTCGGTTCTCTGGCCGGTCTCGAGCTGTCGATTCGGGAGCACTTCGCGGGCTACAAGCCGCATTCGCTCGTGCTGGCGGCTACCGTGGCCGTAGCGCTCCTCGCGGTGCTCTTCTTCGCGCGCGCCCCGCGGTTCGTCCTGCTGCCGGCCGGTGCCGCGGTCTTCGGCGTCTGCTTCTGGCTCTTCCGTGGCGCCTACAAGCGGCGCTCCGGAGGACTCCCTACTTAGGACGGAGGTAGTCGCTAGTGCGCGACCTGCTGCACCGCGGCTCGGCGGCCGTCGTTCTGCTGGTGATGATGTTCGGCGCCAGCCTCTTCATGTGGGTGGGGATCCCGCTCGGCTGGCTGTGGATCGGGTCGCAGATCCAGGGGGCAACGCAGTCGCTGGGAGCGGCCGTGGGAGCCATGGCGATCGGTGTGGTGGGCACGATCCTGCTGGCCATCCCGGTGCTCGGGTGGCTGAGCGACCGCTACCGCGCCATCCGGGTGGCTCGCGGCCAGGAGGACACTGGCCACTTCGCCCTCGAGGTGATGCTGGTGCTGAGCTCGGGAACGGCGATCGTTGCTTTTCTGCTCTGGTTCTTCGTGTTCGCGGGTTCCGAGCCGGTCCCCGTCGGCATCTCGTTCTGAGCAGCCCATGAGTGCTCCTCCTTCACCTCGGCGCATGCGCATCACCGGCCTGCACCACGTCACGGCCATCTGCCGCGAGGCCGACCGGACCATCGGTTTCTACCGCGATGTGCTCGGGCTCGCACTCGTCGCCGATGACGCCAACCCGGACGACCTCGCCGCGCGGCGCCTGGTGTTCGGCGATGCGGACGGCACTCCGGGGACGCTCGTGACCCTGCTCGAGTACGCCGAAACCGACGCGGGACGCCCTGGCGCCGGCGCCACCCACCACTTCGCTCTCGCGATCGACTCCGCACTCGAGCTCGAGGCCTGGCGCGAGTACCTGCGCGAGCGAGGCGTGCCGTGCACCGAGATCTTCGAGCGTGGAGGATTCAGCTCGATCTACCTGCGCGATCCCGACGAGCACATCGTCGAGATCGCGAGCAGGTAGACGAGTCCTTCAGCGGTCGTTCTAGGCGAGCGCGAGCGCCGGCTCGGCGGGTGCGCCGGCGCGCAGGCGTCCGGCGAGCGCATGGCGCTGCCGCTCCGTGAGCGCTCCGACGGTCTTGAGCTCAGAGAGCTGCAGGGCGAACAGCACCTTGCGGCAGCGCGTGAGGCCCCAGCGGCGCTGGCTCATCAGTACGTCGGCCACCGTCATGCTCTGCGCCTCCCAAGGGCAGTCGATGATCACCTCGGCAGCCGAGACGCGTCCCTGCGCCACTCCACGCTTGAGTTCGGCGCGAGCAAGACGGATCTCGTTGGCGCGCGCCAAGGCGCGCAGGTGCTGTGGATCGCTCGAAGCGGTGGTTACGACGTTCATCGGTTAGTTCTCTCCCTCGCTGCTGTTGGGCACGGCCGGTTGAGGGCGTCGGAGATCACGAGGCGACCTCCCCTCACCCCTTTCTGCAGTCGCCGGTTCCGAGTGGCGGGGCCGGTTGAACCACCCCGCCGCCCGCCCTGCGGCGACTTGGACAAGCTAGCCGCGCCCCCCCGGAAGGGTCAACCGAGAACCAGCAGGACGTGCGCTCAGAGCGCGGTTTTCTTCTCGTGACGCGCTTGTGAAATTTTGGACAAGCCTGGCTGATACCAAGAGGCGTCTAGTGACCGCTCGGCAGCGCCCCGTGCTCGTCTTCGAACGCGCACTTGACCCGGGCGAAGGCGTCGAGTGCGCGGTCGAGGGTCGCCCGGTCGTGCGTGGCCATCACGCTGGTGCGCAGCATCGCGCCGCCGGGTGGCACGGCGGGGTGGACCGCCACGTTCACGTACACGCCGGCGTCGTAAAGCGCCCGCCAGAGCAGGATCGCTCGCCAGTCGTCGGCGACGAGAACGGGGACGACCGGAGTGACGACCTCGGTGCCGTCGGGGAGCACTGTCGGCTGAACCACCGCGAAGCCGAGCGCGCGCAGGCCCTCGCTCAGGGAGCGCGCGTTGTCGAGCACGCGGGCGAAGAGCTCGGGGCCCTCCGATGAGCGGCAGATCCGCACCGCGGCGAGGGCGGCGCCGACCGCCGCCGGCACCGCGGAGGCGGTGAACAGGAAGGCGCGCGAGTGGATTCGCAGGTAGTCGATGACCTCATGGGACCCGGCGATCACCCCGCCGCAGGACGCGAGCGACTTGGAGAAGGTGCCCATCCGCAGGTCGACCTGCCCTTCCACGCCCAGCAGCTCGCTGGTGCCGGCGCCGCGCGCGCCCAGCACGCCGAGCGCGTGAGCCTCGTCGACCATCAGGCGCGCGCCGAAGCGCGCGCAGAGCTCGGCGATCTCCGCGAGGGGCGCGACGTCGCCCTCCATCGAGAAGACGCCGTCGACCACCACGAGCACTCCGCCATCGTCTCCCGAGGCGCGTTTCAGTGTCTTCTCCAGGCGATCGAGACGGTTGTGGCGGAAGGGCCGCAGCTTTGCCCGCGAGAGGATGCATCCGTCGAGGATCGACGCGTGGTCGCCGGAGTCGACCACGACGGTGTCGCCGGGCCCGAGGATCGTGCCGATCGCCCCGATGTTCGCCTGGTGGCCGGTGGTGAAGACCATGGCGTCCTCGACCTCGAGCCACTCCGCGAGCTCGCGCTCGAGCTCGAGATGAAGGTCGATCGTGCCGTTGAGGAGCCGCGAGCCCGTGAGTCCGGTCCCGTAGCGCTCCAGCGCATCGCGCGCGCCCTGGATGACCCGCTCGTCGCCGGTCAGGCCCAGGTAGTTGTTGGACCCGAGCATGATCCGCTCGGCCCCCTCCATCTCCACCACCGGAGCCGCGGGCGACTCGAGGCGGCGGAAGTAGGGGAGCAGGTCGGCCGCGCGGGCCGCCTCGAGCTGCTCGGCGCGGTCGTGGCCGCGCACCTTGGCGAATACGTCGACTGAAGTCGGCATGTGTAGTGTCGGCTCTAGATGGCTCTCGAGATAACGACGGTCGCTTCGAAGGGCGACTTGAACACCTTCATCAGGCTGCCGTGGCGGCTCTATCGTAACGAGGAGAACTGGGTCCCTCCCGTCCTCTACGACCGCAAGCGCTTCCTCGACCGCAAGAAGAATCCGTTCTTCGAACACGGTGAGGCGGAGTACTTCATCGCCTGGCGTGACGGCCAGGCCGTGGGCCGGATCACCGCGCAGGTCGACCAGCACCTCAACGAGTTCCAGGACAACTCCTGGGGTCTCTTCGGCTTCTTCGAGTGCGAGGACGACGCCGAGGTGGCCCGTGCTCTGCTCGACGCCGCCGAGAGCTGGCTGCGCGCTCGCGGGCGCGACCGCATGGTCGGCCCCATGAACTTCACGACCAACGACGAGTGCGGGGTGCTCGTCGAGGGGTTCGAGCGTCCCGCGATCGTGCTCACGGACTGGACCCATCGCTACTACCCGCGACTACTCGAGGAGGCGGGGCTCGAGAAGGCGATGGACACGCTGATGTGGGAGCTCTACAACGACGCGGGACAGGCTTCCGAGGTCCATCCGGCGATTTGGCAGATGGCGGCCGAGGTCGAGAGCAAGCACGGCATCAAGGTGCGGCCGATGCGCAAGAAGGACATCCAGGCCGAGGTCGGGCGCTTTCTCGAGGTCTACAACGAGGCGTGGGAGCGCAACTGGGGCTTCGTGCCGCTCACCGAGAAGGAGGTGCGCCACTACGCCGGCCAGCTCAAGCCGCTCCTCGACGAGAACTGGGCCTTTATCGCCGAAAAGGACGGCCAGACGCTCGGCGCGGCTCTGACCCTCCCCGATTACAACCAGGTCTTCAAGAAGATGAACGGCCGGCTGTTCCCCATCGGATGGGCGCAGTTCCTGCTCGGGCGCCGCAAGATCGACCGCGTCCGCGTCTTCGCCCTCGGGGTCAAGCGCGACTACCAGCACACCGGGATCGCGGCGCGCTTCTACCAGCTGCACTTCGAGTCGGCGGCGCGCACCGCGCAGAAGGGCGGCGAGATGGGCTGGATCCTCGAATCGAACAAGTCGATGAACCGCGCGATGGAAGGGATGGGAGGCAAGATCGTGCGGCGCTACCGGCTGTACGAGAAGGAGCTGGAGCCGTCGACCGCTTCCGCTGTCACCATGGAGACCATGACCGCGCCCGATCTGCGTCCCGTACCGGCCGAGCCAATTGAATCGGTCGAGGTCGCCGAGGTCAGAGCCCTTCCTCTCGCCCGGCCCGCTCCGATGGCGAACGTGCAGGCCATGACCGCCGCGGGCGCGGGATTCGCCGCCGGAGTCGTGGCTACGGCCGTTCTGCGGCGACGCTCGACGCGGCGCCTCTCCGGGCGCGGGCGCGGCAAGGGGGGCGGAGGGCTTCCCGTCGTCGGCTCCCGCTCGTTCCTCGTGGACGTGCACCTCCTCGGCCGCGATTGATCGAGCACCGGCTCGAGGTCACGCCTCGCTGGGCCTTTCGCCTGCCCTCGCGCGGAGGCATGGACGGGTTGATGCGCGTGCGCTCCGGAGTCGTGCACCGCCTGCTGCACGTCGACGGCGAGCCCGTCGTAGTACGGGTGGCCCAGACAGCGCCGGAGCGAGTGCTCTTCGGCGCTCAAGCCGCGACATCGCGCGCCGCCGAGGAGGGCATCGTGCGCATGCGCTTCGCGCTCGGGGTCGATGACGATCTGGCCGCGTTCCACGCGCGGTTCCGCTGCGATTCCTTGCTCGGACGGGCTGTGCGCGACCGGCCGTGGCTGCGTGTCTCGCGGCGCCCGGAGCCCTTCGAGGCGCTCGCCTGGGCGGTGACCGAGCAGCTGATCGAGTATGGGCGTGCGGCCGGCATCCAGCGCCGGATGGTGCGAGTGCTCGGGCGACGGTGCCCGCGCACCGGCCTGCGCGACGCGCCGCTGCCCGAGGCCGTGGCCGGCGTCGCGCCGGCGCGGCTCGAGGGCTGGGATCTCGCCGCCGGGCGGGCGCTCGCTCTGAGGCGCGCCTCTCGCGAGGTGGCTGACGGGCGGGTGGTCCTACGCGGCTCGCCCGAGGAGGAGGAGCGAGGGTGGCGCAGGCTTCTTTCCATACCGGGCATCGGCCGCTGGACCGTCGAGATGCTCGCGCTGCGCGGCCAGGGCCGGCTCGACCGCCTGCCCGCTGCCGACCTCGGCTACCTCAAGCTCGTCGGGCGGCTCACAAACGACGACCCGCGCTCGCGCGCCTCAGAGGATCAGGTGCGGGAGTTCTTCGCGCCCTACCAGCCGTGGGCGGGGCTGGCCGCCGCGTATGCGTTCGCGGTGTCGCCGGGGGCGCCGGCGGCGGGGACAGCAGCGTAGGACGGCAGGTGGCAGGTGGCAGGGGCGAGAGATCGTTGGCCCGGTCGATCAGATCTAGGTGTAGTTCCTAGGAGCGTTGGTCCGTAGTCATCCGGTGCCCCTTGAAGGCTGGTTGGTGTCGAAGCCACCAGTCTCAAGGAGGACACCGGATGAAGTTGCACGCTAACGCGAGGACCTGTCCGAAGAGCAGGCAGC
>JBBPXY010000079.1:0-8942 GCA_038200435.1 Solirubrobacterales bacterium | reverse complement strand
AGTGGGCGATACTGGGCTCGAACCAGTGACCTCCGCCTTGTCGAGGCGGCGCTCTCCCAGCTGAGCTAATCGCCCTGGGGAAGGCGCGAAAGGCTACCAGCGCCGGCGCCGTTCGCGGGGCCGGTGCCGCTAGGGTTCGACAGGCTTCCCGGCGACGTGGCGGAGTGGTTACGCAGCGGCCTGCAAAGCCGTTTACACCGGTTCGATTCCGGTCGTCGCCTTGTCGGGCATCGTCGCCCGGTACGCTCGCTCGCATGCCCAACAAGACCTGGTTCATCACCGGAACATCGCGCGGCTTCGGTCGCGAATGGACACACGTCGCGCTCGAGCGCGGCGACCGCGTTGCCGCCACGGCGCGCGATCCGAAGTCGCTCGACGAGCTCGTCAGCGAGCACGGGGACGCGCTTCTGCCGCTGGCGCTGGACGTGACCGATCGTGACGCAGTGTTCGCGACCGTCAAGCAGGCCCACGAGCACTTCGGGCGGCTCGACGTCGTGGTCAACAATGCGGGCTACGGCCAGTTCGGCATGGTCGAGGAGCTGAGTGAGCAGGAGGCGCGCGACCAGATCGAGACGAATCTGTTCGGCGCTCTGTGGGTGACGCAGGCCGCGTTGCCGTTCCTGCGCGAGCAGGGCAGCGGCCACTTCCTCCAGGTCTCCTCCATCGGCGGCATCTCCGCCTTTCCGGGCATCGGCATGTACCACGCCTCCAAGTGGGCGCTCGAGGGCATCTCCCAGTCACTCGCGCAGGAGGTGAAGGGGTTCGGGATCAACGTCACCCTGATCGAGCCCGGCGGCTTCTCGACGGACTGGGGCGGTTCATCGGCCAAGCACGCCGAGCCCAACGATGCCTATGCGGAGGTGACCGAAGCGTTGAAGGGCCGCCGCAAGGCCGCTGCCCAGTCCTCCGGCGACCCGACCGCCTCCGCCGAGGCCGTCCTGAAGATCGTCGACGCGGAGAAGCCTCCGCTGCGCGCCTTCCTCGGCACCGCGCCCCTTGGGATCGCGGAGAAGGACTACGAGAGCCGTCTCGCGCTATGGCGCGAGTGGCAGCCGGTCGCCGAGCTTGCGCAGGGCAAGAAGTAGCCGCCGCCCGACTGTCAGAGTTCTTTCAAGCTCCCGGACTACCGTCACTCCCATGAGCTTCCTGCGCACCGCTCCCACCCGGCGGCTTCTTGCCGTACTTGGCCTCGTCCTCCTCGTCGCGGTCGCTGGTGCGACCATCGCGATCGGAGCCTCGAGCGGGGGCACCAAGCCTCCGGCCAAGCCGCTGGCCCAAGCCACGCGTGACGCTCTCACGGCGCCCAAGGTCGCCGGCATCACGGCTCGCATCAAGTTCACCAACAAGCTCATCGACTCGAGCAGCATCCAGGCCGGCGGTCCGCTCCTGAGTGGGGCAACCGGTCGGCTCTGGGTAGGGGCGGGCCACAAGCTCCGCCTCGAGCTGCAGTCCGACAACGGCGATGCGCAGATCGTCGCCGACGGCCGCACGGCCTGGGTCTATGACTCGGGATCGAACACGGTATACCGGGGGACGCTGCCGAGCGGGATGGGCCGTGACAAGGGTTCCAAGCGCGAGCACGGTCGCGAGAAGCTTCCCTCCGTCAAGGAGATCGAGCAGGGCATCGCCAAGCTGATGAAGCGGGTGAACCTCTCGGGCGCCAAGCCGAGCAACGTTGCCGGCCGGCCCGCCTACACGGTGCGCATCTCCCCCAAGCACGACGGGGGCCTGCTCGGCGCCGGTGAGATCGCCTGGGACGCCGCACGCGGGCTGCCACTGCGCGCCGCGGTCTACGCGCAGGGGTCGAGCACTCCCGTCCTCGAGCTCGAAGCCACGGAGATCTCCTACAGGACGGTCGCGGCTTCGACCTTCGCCGTGGCTCCCCCCAAGGGCGCCAAGGTGGTCGCCCTGTCGGGCCGCGACGGCAAGGCCGAGGGCAGCTACATCCGGCACTCGCGTGAGCGGCGAGGGCACAAGCGCGACCGCGCGGTCACCTCGCCCGCGGCCGTGGCGGCGAAGCTGCCGTTCCATCTCTCCGCGCCGGACACGCTTGCGGGTCTCCCCCGCCACGGTGTCCGCCTGCTGAACTGGAAGGGGCACCCGGCGGCCCTGGTCTTCTACGGGCGCAACCTCGGCGGCATCGCGGTGGTCGAGCAGTCGGCCCGCGAGGCCAAGAGCGACGCCAAGAAGCCTCATGGACGGCGGGGCGAGGAGACGCAGCTGCCGTCGGTCTCGATCAACGGGGCCACGGGCCACGAGCTCGACACCGCCCTGGGCACCGTGCTCACGTTCGAGCGCGGCGGCATCGCCTACACGGTGCTCGGATCCGTACCGCCCGCGGCGGCCGAAGCCGCCGCCCGCGGGCTCTAGGCGGATCCCGATGTCCGGAGCGCCGGTCGAGCTGCGCCAGCTGGTCAAGCGCTACGGCGAGATCACGGCCGTCGACAACGTCGACCTGACGGTCGAGACCGGCGACGTCTACGGCTACCTCGGGCCCAACGGCGCGGGCAAGACCACCTCGCTGCGGATGATGCTCGGCCTGATCACGCCGACGGAGGGGTCGGTGAGGCTGTTCGGCGAGGACCCGCTCGCGAGCGTGAAGGCGCTCGACGGCGTGGCGGGATTCGTCGAGGCGCCGCGGTTCTACCCCTACATGAACGGCCGCCGCAACCTCGAACTGCTCGCGGCGTTCGACGGTCACGGAGCCACCGATCGCATACCGGCTGCGCTCGAGACCGTGGAGCTGACCGACCGGGCCAAGGACAAGGTCGGCGGCTACTCCCACGGCATGCGCCAGCGGCTGGGTATCGCTGCGGCACTCCTCCGGCAGCCGAAGCTGCTGCTGCTCGACGAGCCCGCTACGGGTCTTGATCCCGCCGGAATGCGCGACATGCGCCGCCTCATCCGCCGGCTCGCCGACGACGGGATGACAGTGCTGCTGTCGAGCCACCTGCTGAACGAGGTCGAGGAGCTCTGCAACCGGGTCGCGATCGTGCGCTCGGGCAGCATCGTCTACGAGGGCGCCCTCGCTGATCTGGGCCGCTCGGCCGCCTCGATGCACCGCCTGCGCACCACCGACGACGCGCGCGCCATGGAGATCTGCCGCAGCCAGGAGGGCATCCTCGACGTGCGGCCCGGTAACGAGGAGATCCGCTTCTCCGCCACCGAGGACGCCGTCGCGCAGCTGTCGGTGGCGCTCGTCGAGGCCGGGGCGCTGATCAAGGCTCTCGCGCCGGAGACGATCACGCTCGAGGACCTCTTCTTCTCCCTCACCGAGGACGAGCCGGCGGCCGACGCCGACGCCGTCCGCGCCGGCTCTCCCGCGCTGTCGGGTGCCGCATGAACCCCACCGCGCTCACCGTCTACCGCTGGGAGCTGCGCAAGCTCCGCTTCCAGAAGCGCACCTACCTGGGGCTCGGCGCCGCGATGATCGTGCCGATCATCTTCGCGGTTGCGGTGGCCGTGCACCCGGGCGGGCCGAGCGAGGTCGCCTTCGGGCGCTACATCCACGACTCGGGCTTCGCGATCCCGCTCGTGCTCCTGCTCTTCGGTGCGATCTGGATGTTCCCGCTCATCACCGCCCTCGTCGCGGGCGACATCTTCGCCTCCGAGGATCACAACGGCACCCTCAAGACCATTCTCACCCGCTCGCTCAGCCGCGGCCAGATCTTCGCGGGCAAGACCATGGCGGCGGGCAGCTACGCGATCCTGGCGATCTTCCTGAACGGGGTCGTCGCGATCCTGGCCGGCGGCCTCGTCTCCGGCTTCAACCCGCTCACGACACTCTCGGGCACACGAGTCTCGGCGGCCTCGGCGTTCGGACTCGTGTCGGCAAGCCTGCTCGTCTACCTCATCCCGATCCTCGCCATCGCCTGCATCGGCCTGCTGCTCTCGGCCGTCACGCGCAACAGCGCCGCCGCCGTGGTGGGCACACTCATGGTCTCGCTGCTGATTCAGCTCATCGGGATCCTCCCTGGCCTCGAGTTCCTCCATCCCTACCTGCTCTCCACGCAGTTCAACGCCTGGCAGGGGCTGCTTCGCACGCCGGCCGACTGGGCCCCGATCATCCGCGCGGCGTGGGTCTGCGCCCTCTACGGCCTGCCTGCGCTGGGTGCGGCCTACCTCGTCTTCCTGCGCCGCGACGTCGCCGGCGGCTGAGCGCGCCGCATGACGAGCCCGGCGCCGCGCGAGCGTGTGCTGGTGGTCGACGACGATCCGCCGTTGCGCAGGATGCTCGCCCGAACCCTGGGGGCTGAGGGCTACGAGGTGCAGGTCGCGCCCGACGGCGGCGCGGCGCTGGCCGCGACCGAGCGCTCGCTGCCCGACGTGATCGTGCTCGACGTCGGCCTGCCGGGGATGGACGGGCTGGCGGTGTGCCGGCGATTGCGAGCCAAGGGTCTCAGCACCCCCGTGCTGATGCTGACCGCGCGCGATGCCGTGCCCGACCGCGTCGCGGGGCTCGAGGCCGGGGCCGACGACTACCTCGTCAAGCCCTTCGCTACGGAGGAGCTTGTCGCCCGCCTGCGGGCACTCACCCGCCGCGGAGCACCCGGCGGCGCCAGCGATGCACTGGCCTTCGGCGATCTGCGCCTTGACCTGACGGCACGGACCGCCCTTCGCGGCGACCGGCGCGCCGCGCTGACCGGGCGGGAGACCGCGTTGCTCGAGCTGCTCCTGCGTGATCCGCACGGTGTGCTCACCCGCGAGCGGGCGCTCGCCGAGCTGTGGGACGACGCCGCGTTGCCGAACGTCGTCGACCGCTACGTCGCACGGCTGCGCGAGAAGCTCGGGGAACCGGCGCTGATCCACACCGTCCGCGGCGTCGGCTTCACGCTGCGCCCGTGACGCCCCGATCGCTTCGCGGCCGCCTGATCCTGGCCGCGCTCGGGTCGATCCTCGCCGCTGTCGCGGTGTTCGGGATCGCGGCCGTCGCTGCTACGAGCAACGAACTGCGCTCCTCGCTCGACCGCGCGTTGCAACAGCGTGCGCGCGACGTGAGCCGCTTGAGCGTGTCCGCGCCCGCCGTGCTCACCGCGCCCGGGGCGCTCGAGGCGCCCGTGGGCGGCCGGCAGATCGTCGTCGAGGTGATCGACGGGCGCGGGCGCATCCTGGCCCGCTCGCTCGCGCTCGGCGCGCGCCTGCTGCCCACGAGCGGCGCGGGTCGCACGGCCCTGCGCGACGGCCGGCCGGGGTTCGAGAACCTCCGTGTGGGTGGCCGGCCCCTGCGCCTCTACGCCGCTCCAGTCGCGGACGCGGGAGGAGCCGCCGCGGGCGGCGTGGTGCTCGTCGCCTCAGACACCTCGGACATATCCGCCACCTTGAGCCGCCTACGCCGGATAGTGGGCCTGGCCGCACTGCTCGCGGTGTTGCTGGCCGGCGCGGCGGCCGCCGCTCTTACCCGTCGCGGCCTGCGCCCGCTCGAGCGCCTCTCCGAATCCGCGCGCGACATCGAACGCTCGGGCGATGCGTCGCGTCGCCTGCCTGAGCCGCGCGCAGCCGAGGAGATCACGGACCTGACGCGGGTGCTGAACGGCATGCTCGGCGCTCTCGACAGCGCGCGCGACTCGGAGCGCCGCTTCCTCGCCGACGCCTCCCACGAGCTCCGCACACCGGTGACCGCCCTGCTCGGCAACGTCGAGCACGCCGCGCGGCACGGCGCCAACGCCGAGCTGCTCACCGAGATCCGCCACGACGCTTCCCGCCTCGCGCGCCTGGTCGACGATCTGCTCGCGCTCGAGCGCCAGCGCGGGAGCGCGCCGCCGGCTCATCCGGTTGCGCTCGACCAGATCGCCGCGGAGGTGGCGCGCGGAAACCCGCTCGTGCGAATCGATCGCGTCAAACCCGTCTCCGTCGCCGGAGATGCCGAGGCGCTGCAGCGCGCGATCACGAATCTCGTAGACAACGCGCTGCTGCACGGGCCGCCAGGGCAGCCGGTCGACCTCCGGGTGATGGAGAACCACGACCGAGCGCTTGTGACGGTGACCGATCAGGGTCCGGGACCGTCGTTGGCCGAGCGTGAGCACCTCTTCGAGCGCTTCTGGCGCGGGGACGACGCGGCCGGGCGTCCGGGCTCCGGCCTGGGTCTCCCGATCGTCGCCGCCATCACGGCGGCGCACGGCGGGCGGGTCACCGTCGAAGGCTCTAGCTTCACCCTCGATCTGCCCGCGCGCGACGACTCCGAGCGCCGCTAGACTTCGCGCCTCGCGCGGATGTAGCTCAGTTGGCTAGAGCGTCTGCTTGCCATGCAGAAGGTCGAGGGTTCGAGTCCCTTCATCCGCTTCGCGTGAAAGCCCTGCTCCGGCGGGGTTTTCTGCGTCTAGGGGTTGGTCGTCATCGACTTCCGCGGGGCCTGGGTTTAGGCACTCAGTGCCCAATTGCGGCACCACGGCGCCCTCTACCAGCGCGTGCAGACGCTCGCGTTCCCCGTCGCGGCGGCCCATCTGCTTCGCGTAGATGCGAAGCAGATGGGCGCGGATCGGGTGGCCCATCTGCCCCCTGACGTAGTCCGGGTCCTCCCCAAAGCGCCACGAGGATCGAGGCGAACGTGTGGCGCAGCGAGCGCGTCGTCGCCCTGTGGTCCGGGCGCCTGAGCCGAGCGCCGACTTCATACGGGCCCTGCTGGGGCACCTATCGGGGTCGGGGTCGGGGTCGGTCCTGTCGCTCGCTAAATGAAAGAAGATCCAGGCGCTCGGCGCCCTGTCCGTCGGGATATCCTTCCAGGCACACTCAGGGTCGTCCCTGCGAGAGCCTGCCTTAACGAGCTACGAGGAGCACATGGCTCCCCGCTGACCGAAAATGTTCTCCCGAAAGGATTCGGGTGAGTTGGGCGCCCAGTGAAGGGCTATGTCCGACCCCTATCGGCAGGCCCGCCCTTGACCTTTAGCGGGAGGCGAGAAGTTGGCGCGCTCGCCCTAACTCCCGGTAGCCGGCTAACACCTGCCGGGCTAGGCGGCCGACGCCCCCGACGGGGCGCCGGTCCCTTAGCGAGTGGCACTTCGAAGCCCCCGTTGGGCGGCTTGGGCTCGAGCTAGCCGCCGGTTCGCCGGTCGTCGTCGCTGCGAGACTGG
Source organism: Solirubrobacterales bacterium (assembly GCA_038200435.1). GTDB lineage: Bacteria > Actinomycetota > Thermoleophilia > Solirubrobacterales > Solirubrobacteraceae > JBBPXY01. Next base: position 1,875 of record JBBPXY010000079.1, on the reverse strand, counting down.
GTTGGTTGCGGTTGCGTGCATGTTTGACGGCGCGCCACTGTGGGCTTCCCAGCGCCGGCCAGCGAACTCGCGGACTCGTTCTGCGGTCTGTCGGTACATCGCGTCTCCACCTTCCCCTGGTAGCGGCCGTCGCTGCGGTCGCCGTCCGGCGCGCGAGCAGATCGCTCGCGCGCCCATCTCTCCATACCCCTTTGATGGCCGGCTAGTAGTAGTGCCTGCGACCGCCGACGGCGTGGCCCAGCGTGCTCGCGAGCATCAACGCCACGCCCACTACCAGCAGAATGACCCCGATCGTGTACAGGATCGAAATCTTGATGAGGACTCCAACGATCAACAGAACCAAGCCGAGAACAATCATTCTCTTCCCTTCCCTCGATGCAGTAACTGTCGTATACCCGCATCGTGTGACCGCAGTCACAGACAGCGTCGAACAAACGTCCACATCGGGATCACTTGTCGATCTAACCCGCTCGAGTCAAGCCCGCAACGGCCCTCCGGCACTCAGCCGCCCGTCGGGCGGATCTTCGACCTGCAGGCGGTCACAGAATCGATGAACTCCTTCGGGAACGCCGAGCGGTCGCCCTTGCGTGCGGCAGCCAACACGCGGTCTGAGACATCCTTCAGCTTCTGCTCGCTGTTGAAGCCATGCTTGTCGGTGAGCTGGCTGAACAGACACTCGCACGCCGCGTTGCTCTGCGACCGGGCGCAGCCGGCAACGTAGTCACGGTGGAACTTCGAGGAGATGCCGCTGCTGCCACCGCACGCGCCGATCGCCGACGCCGCGACAGTCAGCGATACCGCGACCGTTGCCTTCATGCGCATTTTGAGATGACCTCTCGTGAGTGGTTGGCCTTTTGTTTCGGGATGGCCGCGGGAAGCCCTGCCGCTCAGAGCAGACCCTCCGCTCTCAGCCAGGCCTCGGTGCGAGCCATCCCCTCCTCGAGTCTGATCCGCGGCTCGTAGTCGAGCACCCGCCGCGCCTTCTCGATCGAATAGGTGCCGCGGCGCGCGAGGTAGCGCATCGTCGCCGCGTTCACCTCGGTCGCCACGCCGAGTGCCCGTGCCCCCGCAGACACCGCAGAGGCCGCGGCCACTGCGACTCCTGTCGGCACGCACACGGGCCCGCGCCGGCCAAGCATCCGGAAGTAGTAGCCGAAGAACTCTCGGCTGCTCACCCCCACCCCGTCACCGAGCGTGAAGACCTCACCCGCCCCCTCCGGAGCCCCGGCGGCCAGCAGCAGCCCGTCCACGAGGTCGTCGACGTAAACCGGACTGAAGACTCCCCGCCCTCGCGCCGGGAGCATGAACCGTCCCGCGCGGATCGCCTCGAGAGGGAGGATCGTCCAGGGCCGCGAGCCCGGGCCATAGACGTCGGCCGGCCGGATCACGGTGACGGCCACCTCGCCGGATGCGTGGGCCTGCAGCGCCACCTGCTCGCTCGCGATCTTCGTATCGACGTAGGGATTGCCATCGGGCCGGACGGGATGGCTCTCGTCGACGCCGGGCGGAAAGCCCGCGTCGGAGAATGCCCGCACCGACGAGATGTGCACGAACCGGTCCGCGCCGGCCCGCGCGGCCGCGTCGAGGGCGCGACGGGTGCCGAGCACGTTCACCCGCCAGGAGGTGCCGAGGTCGAAGGCGTTCGAGACGATCGCCGCGGTGTGGACAACCAGGTCGCACCCTTCGGCGTGCCGTTGCCAGTCACCGGGCTCGGCGATGTCGCCGGCGACCACGCCACGATCCGGGTCAGCGTCGAAGTCGACGCCCCGGACCTCGACGCCCGGCGCGCGCAACCGAGCCGCGAGCGCGCGGCCGATGAAGCCCCGGGCTCGTGTTCTGAACGCGCGCTGCACGCGCGCCTGCCTACGCGCCTTT
>JBBPXY010000078.1:0-15285 GCA_038200435.1 Solirubrobacterales bacterium | reverse complement strand
GTGTGGATGCCGATGTTCTTGCGCTCCTCGGGCGAGAAGCGGGCGAACAGACGGTTGTTCAGGTCGATGAACTCCTGCAGCATGTCCTTGCCGGTCCAGGGGTTGCGCGCGTCGTTCTTGTTGGCGAGCCGGCCCTCCGTGAAGTCGACCGAGACGCGCACCGCGCCGGCATCGAACGCCTTGCGGATGTCCTTCTCGCATTCGTCGACGACGTCGTTCAGGAACTCCTCGCGCGAGTAGCCCTCGAGCTCCTCTGCGAGCGGGTAGAGCAGCATCATCATCGAAGGCGAGATCACGGCCTGCTTGACCGGCTTGGAGGCGATCGCCTTGTTCTTCTCGACGAACTCGGCGGCGAAGGTCTTGTAGCGAAACGGACCACCGGTGAGCCGCGGCAGCTGGCGGTGATGTCCGTCGTCGAAGATGGCGAAGTACTGGCCATCGCCGGCGAGGTTGTCGGCCAGGCCCGTGCCCGCCAGCGTGTCGGTGATCGGGTAGGTGGCAAAGCTCGACTCGCGCTGCTCGCCGTCGGTGACGTAGGTCTCCCCCGTCTGCTCGAGGCGCTTGATCGAGTCCTCGGCGGCTTTGTCCTGCTCGGCCTGCAACTGCTCGAAGGTGATCTGGCCGTCGTCGTGGGCCTGGAAGGCCTCCTGCAACTTCATGGGTCGCGGCAGCGATCCAACGAGCTCGGTGGGAATGGACATGTAGCCCCCTACTGGTTGATGACAGACCGCTTCTCCTCCCAGAGGGCGGACCGAAGATTCTCACAAGTGGCGTGTCCCGTATCGCCTGGCTTCAAACCCCGCCGTGCGCCGCCGCTCATGCCGAGCGCTCGTAGACGAGGTAGCCGTTCCGCTTGGCGACCTGGTCGTACAACGCGCGCCCTTCGCGATTGCCTTCCTGCGTCTGCCAGTAGGTCTTCGCCGCACCGCGACGGTCGGCTTCGGCGTACGTCGCAGCGATCAGAGCCTGGGCGACGCCGGTGCGACGGGCCGCCGGATCGACGAAGAGATCCTCGAGATAGCAGTAGTCCTCGAGCGCCCAAGTCGACGGGTGGAAGACGAGGTGGGCAAACCCCACCGGTCCCCCGTCATCACCTTCGGCCACAAGCCCCGTGACCGGGCCGCTCCCCGCGCTCAGTTGCGCGAAGACGGCGTCGGTCACCTCGGCGGCGAGCACGTGCTCGTAGTACTCCAAATACCCGGCCCAGAGCCCGTCCCAGGCGTCATGGTCGGAGAATGTGAGGCGGCGGACGGCGGTCACGTGACTGCCCTCAGCGCCGCCGGCATCGCGCGCCACCCTTGCCGATCACGCCGCGCAGGGGCAGGTCGCGCGACGAGCGCCCGACGGAGACCGTGAAGCACCCGGGCGCGACGCTCCACCCGTTGCGCCGTACGTCCCAGTAGGAGAACGAACGCGAGGTCAGGCGGAGGCGCACGCGCCGAGCCTGGCCACGCCGCAGCCTGAGGCTGCGGAACGCCTTGAGCTGTCGCGGGGGCTCGTTCACACCCGGGCGCGGGCTCGGGATCCCGAGGTAGACCTGGGCGACCGCGCTGCCCGCGCGCCGGCCCGCATTGCGGACGGTGAAGGCCACCGTGTTTCCCTTAACGCGCAGGCGGGAGTAGCCGAAACGTGTGTAGGAGAGGCCAAAGCCGAAGGGGAACGCCGGGAAGATGTGACGCCCGTCGTACCACCGGTAGCCGACGAGCACTCCTTCCTTGTAAGACACATCTTGGCCAAGGCCGGGGTACTTCGCTGGGTCCCCGGACGTGGGCAGGTCGGCCTCGCTGCGCGGGAAGGTCGCGGGCAGCCGCCCTCCCGGGTTCACATCCCCGAACAGCACACGCGCGATCGCCCGTCCGCCGGACGCACCCGGGTACCACGCTTCGACGAGCGAACGCACCTGGTTACGCCACGGGGTGAGGACGGGCCCACCCGTCTCGAGGACGACGACGGTGTTGCGGTTCGCCGCAGCCACGGCGCGGATCAGCGCGTCCTGGTCACCGAAGACGTTTGGGCATTCCAGGCTCAGGCACTTGCGGTCGGCGCCCTCCGTCTCGTAGTCGGCGGCGAAGACCACGGCGACGTGTGCGTGCCGCGCCGCCGCGGCCGCACGGGTGGCGTCGCTGCCGTCGTCGTAGCTGACCCGGATCCGCCGTCCGGCCCGGCGCGTGATCGCCTGCCGCGGCGTCTCGTAGGAGAACGGCTTGACGTTGCCCGAACCGCCCCCGGTCACGAAGCGGTCGGCGGGCGCGCCGATGATCGCCACCGACTTGAAGCCTCGGTGCGGACGCAGCGGCAGCGCCGCCCGCCTGTTCTTCAAGAGCGTGATCGCACCCTCCTCGATGCGCTGCACCGTCGCGGCGTGGCGCCGCTTGTCGATCTGGGCGTTGTCGTCGCGAAAGGCGGGCCGATCGAAGAAGCGACGGGCGAACAGCGTGCGCAGCATGCGCAGCACATGGCCGTCCAGCGTGGAGCGGCCCATCGCCGTATCGGCGAGGGCGACCGGGCCGACCGCGGCCGGTGAGTAGGAGACGCCGGGCCAGGGCTCGAAGTCCAGGCCGTTGTTGAACTCCGCCAGGGTGTTGTGCGCCGCCCCGTAGTCGCTCAGGACGTAGCCGCGGAAGCCCCATTCGCGCTCGAGGATGTCCTGGAGCAGGTGGCGGTTCTCGCACGCGTATTGCCCGTTCAGCTCGTTGTAGGAGCACATGACGGTTCCCACGTGCCCGTCCTTGACGGCGGCTTCGAAGTGCGGCAGGTAGATCTCGCGCAGTGTCCTCTCGTCGACGATCGAGTTCGAGATGTAGCGGCTACCGAAGGGACCCGCGCCGAGCGGTGCGCCGGGCATGCCCGTACGCCCTGAGGCATCGGCGCCCTCCTGGTTGTTGGCGGCGAAGTGCTTGACGTCCGCGATGACTCCCTGGGCCTGGGCCCCGCGGATCCACGGAACGGTCATCTGCGCGTCGAGAAACGGATCCTCCCCGTAGGCCTCGAACGTGCGCCCGTTCAGCGGCGTGCGCATGATGTTGTCCGTCGGCGCGAACACGACGTCGTTGCCCTTGCTCTTTGCTTCGTTTGCCACCACCGATCCGGCGCTGGACGCGAGCGAAGGATCGAACGTGGCCGCCAGGCCGATCGGCGCGGGAAGCGCCGTCGTCGAGCCCTGGCGTGGGCCCAGCGGACCGTCGCTGTAAAGCGTCGTCGGCAGGTCGACTCGCGGGACGCCTTTCCCGGTGCCAGTGTGCGCGTGCTCTCCTCCGGCGACTCCCGTCACGTCGTCCCCGCCGAGGAGCGAGATCTTCTCGCTCTCGGTCAGCGCCGCGAGCAGAAGGTGGGCGCGTGAGTCGGGCGAGAGGTGCGTGTCGCACCAAGGGTGCTGACCGCAGCGACCGGTGGCGGAGCTCGAAGCCGGCACGAGGGCGAGCACGAGCAGCAGCGCCACGGCCAGTCGCAGCGAACTCCCGGTTGCTCCCCGCGCGTGCCTCACGCCGAGAGCGTTACACAATGGGTGGCCTTTAGCGGTGCTTTGCGGCGTTCGCTGCGTCCTCGAGCCGGTCGTCACCCCAGAAGAGCTGATCGCCGACCACCACCGTGGGAACGCCGGAGACGCTGAGCGCGACCGCCCCGTCGGTGATTCGGCGCAGCTGGGCCTTCACCGCCGGGTCCTGCACTCCCGCCTCGATCTCGCCGGGATCCACTCCGCTGCGCCGCCCGGCCTCCTGCGCTACGGCGACAGCGGCGATGTCCGCGCCCTCCCGGAAGGCCATCCGCATGATCTCGAGCGAGAACGCCTCGAGCCGTCCCACGCGCCCGGCTACCAGCGCCGCGCGCCCCGCGACGACGTCGAGGGCCGGCCACGGGTCGGGCCAGCGGATCTCGCCGAGGCCATACGCGCGGGCGCGGGCCTCGCAGTCGGCGAGGTTCGCTTCGCGCTCGTCCGTCAGGCCCCAAGACGTGCGGCCGGCGGCCTCGAACACGCCGCCGGCGAAAACCGGGCACCACTCCGCGCTCGGCAGCAGCCCGCCGATGCGTTCGGCGGCGAACCATGAGTAGGGCGAGATCGGCCCGAAGAAGAAGAGGGGGTGCCGGCTCATCCTTTGCTCGCTGCGACCTGCCGCGCACGGTGACGCCTCGCCTTCGCGGTGTTGCCACAACCCTCCATGGAGCACCAACGGCGCCGGCCCGCCCGAGAGCGGTCGTAGAAGCGCGCGCTGCACCTCTCCGCGGCGCAGACGCGAACGCGGTCGCGCTGGTCCGTGCCGAGCATCTCGGCCGCGTCGCGGGCGATGAGCGCGAGCGCGTAGCGGCCGGCGTGCGCGGGGGATCCCGGCTGTAGCGACGGCTGGCCGTCCTCGGTGCTTAGGAGCCGGTCGGGCACCCGCGACTCGGCGAGCCAACCGCCGATTGTGCTCAGGGCCTTGGCCGGCGCGGGTTGGCCCTCCAGAGTCGCCACCATCGCGGCGTTGATCGCCTCTCTCAACTCGCGCGCCGAAGCCAGGAGCGCGGGCGTGAAGCGTGGCGCGTCGTCTACGACGCCGGCGCCGACCATCCATTGCGAGAGGTCCGAGGGCGTGGCGAGCGTCTCCACCTGGCGCCACCAGCGCTCACGGAAGGTGTTGACGAAGTCGAGCGCCGGGCGACCGCCGAGCCAGTACCACCAGGCTTCCCCGCTGCGGAGTGGCAGAACCAGGTCCGCGGGCAGGTCCATAACTGCATTGAAGCAGACCAAGGGGTTATGCGCTACGGTGCCGCCATGGGCTTCCGCGCGCTGCAGGCCGACGAGGCGTTCTGGCGCGAGTCCAACCAGATGGGTGTCCTCAACACTGACCTGGCCAAGCAACTGGGCTCCTCGTCGTTCGGCGCCCGCCTGTGGCGGCTTCGCCCCGGTGAGGCCAGCACGCGCCACCGTCACGAGAACCAGACGGAGTTCTACGTGGTGCTCGAGGGCACGGGCCGCATTCGCGTCGACGACGAGTTGCTGACGCTGCCGCCGCTCTCGGCGCTCGAGGTCGATCCCGAATCGCTGCGCCAGGTCTTCAACGACACCGGCGAGGACGCGCTGTGGCTCATTGCCGGCACGCCGCCCGAAGGGGCCAACACCTTGGAGATGACTCCCGAGCTGATCGCGAGGCTCTACCCCGACGGGCCGCAGGCGCTGCCGCCCGAGCTCGTCTCCCATTGAGCGCCCTTTCCGGGTACCGCCCTGGGATGATGAGCGCCGATGCGGATCGGGGTGCGGCAGGGGTTCACGTGGCTGGCAGTACCGTTTGCCGTCGCCGCCCTGGCTGGATGTGGCGAGACCAAATCGAAGCCGGCTACTTCGGCCGTGCGCCCGCAGGCCGCCACGAAGGCCGCCCCGGCGAGCCCAGCGAAGCAAGGGGATTTTGAGCGCGCCGCCAACCGCCTGTGCGCCGACGCGGGGGCCAAGGTCGGCGCGCTGCCGCCTCTGGCCAAGTCGAACTTCCTGCCCCAGGTCCGCTACGAGCAAGGGCTGATCAGAAGCCTGATCGCCCGCCTCCGGCCACTCCACCCGCCGCCGGGCAAGCGTCGAGGCTTTGCTCGGTTCCTGAGCGACACCTCGGCCCAGCCGGTCATCATCGACGGAGCCATCGCCGCCCTGCGTAGCCGCCGGGCGCACGAGGCGAGGGTGCTGCTGAAGCGTCTCGCCGCCAAGGGCGAATCGTCCGATCGCGCAGCGGCCTCGATCGGGCTTGCGGACTGCGCCCGGGACTACTCGCCGGTGCCTCATCCGACGGCTTGAGCGGGTGCCCGGTCATGGCGACACAGCTGCCCGCCGGTCGCCTGCGCTCGCCCAGGTCCATGTCCAACCACGCTCATCCCGGTCGAGTCACCACTCGAGTTCTTCTCCAGCGACGGCCGCGCGAGCGGGGAAGTCGTAGCGAGTCGCGGCGGCGGCCAGAGCCCCGGGCACATCGGGGTGGGGGCGGTAGTACTTCGGATGCTCGAGGACGCCGTGGTGGATGGCCACGAGCTCGCCGGCGCCGAGGGCCCGGGCCGCCTCGACAGCCTGCTCGGGAGTCATCGCCGCGGGAACGTCCGCCGCCGGCGAGAGCCACGGGAACGCGACCCGTGCTCCGTTCGCGGGCAGGAAGGCTGCGACGAACGGGCCATATCGCTTGGCGATTTGCCACCAGGCGCCGTGCCAGACCGTGTCCCCGGCGTGCAGGATGCGAACGCCCCCCGCTTCGACCACCCAAGAGACCTGCTGGTCGCCGAGGCCGTCGACGGCGTCCACGGCGGTGACCGTGAACGGGCCGAGGGTCGTCGAGTCCCCGGCGACGACGCGCTGCAGCGTCAGGCCAGCGGCCGCGAGCTCCTCCTCGGGACCAACCACGTTCTCGTCAATGGGGCCGGTCGCGGGGCTTGGGCATAGCACGGGAGCGCCCGGACGCAACGCCGCACTGAGAGTCGGGGCGTCGGCATGGTCGCGGTGCAAGTGCGTGAGCAGCGCGCCGTCGACCGGCCCCTCCGGCTGCAGGAGCGCGGGGCTCGGACCGTTCATGAAGGACACGAACGGTCCGGGATCCGCGAACGGATCGATGGCGAGGCGGTGGCCACCGGAGTCGAGTTGCAGCCCGGCCCAGCCGAGAGTGCGGATCTTGAGAGTGCTCATACCGTGGACTTATAGCGTACGATCGTTCGTGCTGTAAAGTGGGAAGTCATGGCGCGCCGCACGCGAGAGGACACCGACAACACGCGAACGACGATTGTCGACCGGGCCGTTGACGTCGCCTCGACCGATGGCCTCGAGGGGCTGACGATCGGGCGTCTCGCCAGCCAGGTCGGCATGAGCAAGAGCGGACTGATCCGCCACTTCGGCACGAAGGAAAAGCTTCAGCTCGCGGCACTTGAGGCCGCGACCGCCCGCTTCACCGCGGAGGTGTGGACGCCCGTGGCCGGAGAACCGCCCGGCCACGTGCGGCTGCGTGCCGTCTGCGCATCTTGGGTCTCCTACCTGCGCCGCGGCGTATTTCCTGGCGGCTGCTTCCTGAGCGCGGCGTCCCTCGAGTTCGACGACAGGCCGGGGCCGGTGCGCGACGAGGTGGCCGCCACGATGCAGCGCTGGCTCTGGGTGCTCGCGCGCGACGCCGAGATCGCCCGGGAGGCCGGCGACCTACCCCATGACGCCGATCCCCAGCAGTTGGCCTTCGAGCTCAACGCCACGCTGATGGGAGCCAACTGGGCGCACCGCCTCCTGCGCGATCAAGCCGCGTTCGACCGTGCGCAGGTAGCAGTGGATCGCCTCCTCGGCGGATCTTCCGAGCATGAGTTCGAGCATGCGAACATGTCCGCGTGACCGGCAACGACCGCAGGGGAGCACGGCGATGAGCGCATGGACCGCAGAGCAGATCCCTGATCAGACGGGCCGTCTGGCGGTGGTCACGGGTGGGAGTTCGGGGCTCGGGCTCATCACCGCGCGGGAATTGGCACGCAAGGGCGCCCGAGTCGTGCTCGCGGTCCGTACCACCAGCAAGGGCGAGTCGGTGGCGCAGGAGATCCGCAGCACCAGCCCGGATGCGCAGGTCGACGTACGCGAGCTCGACCTGGCCTCGCTCGCGTCGGTACGCGCCTTTGCCGAGAAGCTGAACGCCGAGGAGCCGGTGCTCGACCTGCTCGTCAACAACGCGGGGATCATGATGACCCCAGCCCAGAAGACTGCCGACGGGTTCGAGATGCAGCTCGGCACCAACCATCTCGGGCACTTCGCGCTCACGGGCCTCCTGCTCGACGCGCTCGGGAAGTCAAGCGACCCGCGCGTGGTGACGGTCAGCTCGATCGAGCACAAGCCGGGGCACATCCGCTTCGACGACCTCAACAGCGAGCGCGGCTACGCGCCGCGCAAGGCCTACCAGCAGTCGAAGATGGCCAACGCCGTGTTCGCCATCGAGTTCAACCGCCGTCTGCGCGCTGCCGGCTCGCCGATCCTCAGCGTCATGGCGCACCCGGGTTACTCGGCGACCAACCTGCAGTCGACCGGGCCAACTGGTGCTGCGGCGTTCGTGATGAAGATCAGCAACGCGGTCGTCGCGCAGAAGCCGGAGCGCGGCGCGCTCCCTCAGCTCTACGCGGCCACGGCGCCGAACGTTGAGGGCGGCCAGTTCTTCGGCCCGTCGGGCTTTCAGGAGATGCGCGGCGACGTCACGGAGGTCGAGGCCGTGCCCGAGGCGCACGACCCCGAGATCGGCCAACGGCTCTGGGCTGTGTCCGAGGAGCTCACCGGCGTGTCGTTCGCGCTGGCGGTGCCCACGGCCTGATCACGCCGGCCGACTGCGGGTCAGCGGGCGCGGACTAGCCTCCCTGCCGTGGCATCCGACGCGATCGAGGTCGAGGCCGGTGGCCGGCCCGTCCGGGTGTCGAGCCCAGACCGCGTGATCTACCCGGCCACCGCGCGGACGCCCGAGGTGACCAAGGGGATGATCGCCGAGTACTACGCGGCGGTCGGGCCCGGCATCCTGCGCGCGCTGCACGAGCGGCCCACGACGCTCGAGCGCTGGACCAAGGGCGTGCACGAGGGCGTCGTCCTCTCCCAGCGAGGAGAGCGCGGCGGCGATGCCTTCTACCAGAAGCGCATCCCCAAGGGCGCGCCCGACTACGTCGAGACGGCGCGCATCGCGTTCCCGTCGGGCCGCCACGCCGACGAGATCTGCCCGACCGAGGAGGCCGTGCCCGTGTGGGCGGCCCATATGGGGACGATCACGTTCCATCCGTGGCCCGTGCGCCGCGCCGACGTCGACCATCCCGACGAGCTGCGCATCGACCTCGATCCCCAGCCCGGCACCGACTTCACCGACGCCGTGCGCATCGCCGTCGTCGCCCGCGAGCTCTTCGCCGACCTGAGCATGCGCGCGTTCCCGAAGACGAGCGGCAACCGCGGCGTGCACATGTACGTACGTGTCGAACCGCGGTGGACCTTCACCGACGTACGTCATGCGGCGATCGCGTTCGGCCGTGAGCTCGAGCGACGCACGGACGGCGTGACGACGAAATGGTGGAAGGAGGAGCGCGGGGAGCGGATCTTCGTCGACTACAACCAGAACGCTCGCGACCGGACCATCGCCAGCGCTTACTCGCTGCGCCCGAAGCCCGGCGCCCCCGTCTCCTGCCCCGTCGAGTGGGACGAGCTGGCCGAGATCGCCGACCCGTTCGACTTCAACCTGCTGACCATGCCGGCTCGCTTCGCCGAGCGCGGCGACCTGCACGCGGAGATCGACGACGTCCAGCATTCGCTGCAGCCGCTGCTCGACATGTACGAGCGCGACGAGGCGCAGGGCTCAGGCGACATGCCCTATCCCCCGGAGTACCCGAAGATGCCGGGGGAGCCCAAACGGGTGCAGCCGAGCCGAGCGCGGGAGGAGTAGGCGTAAGGCACTCGGCCGGCGCGCTCCCGCGGCAGTCGCGGCGATCCAGGGGTCTGCATCTTCGCGTCACGATGCTAAGATGTCATAGTGGCGAAGATCCGGACGACCCTCACGATTGACGACGACGTGCTCAAGGCGGTCAAGGTTCGGGCCGCGCGAGCCGGCCGGGGTGACAGCGAGGTGATCGAGGAGGCCCTGCGGCGTGACCTCGGTTTCGACTTCCTAGAGAGGATGTGGGGGCAAGCCTCGCTGTCTGAAACCGAGGCCGACGCGCTCGCGCGCGAGGCGCAGCACGACACGCGTTCTCGCCGATCCTGAGGCGTGCGCGCGGTCCTCGACCCGAACGTCATCATCTCGGGACTCCTCTCTGCGAAGGGCGCGCCGGCCCTGCTCCTGTCGAACTGGCAGGACGGCCGTTTCGAAGCGATCGTGTCGCCGCTGTTGCTCGAGGAGCTCCAACGAGCTCTGGCGTATCCCAAGCTGCGGCGGCACATCTCGGCCGAGGACGGCGGAGCAGCCGTGCGGTGGCTACGCGACGGAGCGTCGCCCGTCGAAGACCCGGCCGGCACTCCGCCGGTGCACTCGGTCGATCCGGGCGACGACTACCTCATCGCCCTGGCCGCAGACCAGCACGCTGCGCTGGTGTCGGGCGACCGGCACCTCCTCGAGCTCGAGGCACGGATCCCCGCCTATTCGCCGCGAGCGTTCTTGGAGCTCCCCGAGCCGTAGATTGATCACATGGGTGAACAGACGATCGCGCTGGTGACCGGCGCCAACAAGGGCATTGGGTACGAGATCGCGGCCGGCTTGGGAGCCCTCGGCTGGAGAGTCGGAGCCGGCGCCCGGGATGAACAGCGCCGCGAGGCGGCCGTAGCGAAACTGCGTGCGGCCGGGGCCGACGCGTTCGGCGTACCGCTCGACGTGACCGACGACGCTAGCGTGGCGGCCGCCGCCAGCCTCATCGAGGAGCGCGCCGGACGCCTCGACGTGCTCGTCAACAACGCCGGGATAACCGGCGGCGCGGCGCAGGCGCCGACTACGGTCGACCCTGCGACCGTGCGGGTGGCCGTGGAGACCAACGTGATCGGCGTCATCCGCGTCACCAACGCGATGCTTCCGCTGCTGCGCCGCTCGGCATCGCCGCGGATCGTGAACATGTCCAGCAGCGTCGGCTCGCTCACCCTGCAGACCACCCCTGGCGCCGAAACGGGACCGCTCGCCGCCGCCTACTCGCCGTCGAAGACGTTCCTCAACGCCGTCACCGTTCAGTACGCAAAGGAACTGCACGACACGAGCATCCTGATCAACGCAGCCTGCCCCGGCTTCGTCGCGACCGACCTCAACGGCTTCCGTGGCACTCGTACCCCCGGAACAGGGCGCAGCGATCGCGATCCGACTCGCCACCCTGCCCGACGACGGCCCGACCGGCGAGTTCTTCGATGACGCAGGGGTGGTGCCTTGGTGACACGGCGCCGCCGACCGCCCTCGGCATCGCGCTAGGACCCCCGTGCTAAGGTGCACCGATCGGTGCACTAACGTTGACACTTGACGGCACGTTCTTCGCCCTGTCCGACCCGACGCGACGTGAGATTCTCGAGCGTCTTGGTGATGGCCCGGCCACGATCAGTGAGCTGGCCAATCCGTTCGGATTGACGATCAACGGGGTCAAGAAGCACGTTGGGATCCTGGAGCGCGCCGACCTCGTGGCCACCGAGAAGGTGGGCCGTGCGCGCCACTGCCGGCTCGGCCCGGCGAGCATGGCGGAGGCGACGGAATGGATGGAGGGTCACCGGCAGATTTGGGAGAGCCGGCTCGACCGCTTTGAACGCTACGTCGAGCGGACCTCCGGAGGCGGACATTGAGCCTCGACCTCAGGTTCGAACGGGTGATCGCGGCCGCGCCGGAGCGGGTCTTCGACTCGCCTCGACCGAGACGCGACTCGACGGCTCGAGTTTCGAGACCACCATCGAGTTCACCTTCGACCCGCGGGGCGCCGGGACCCTGATGACGATGGTCCACGCCGGGTTCCCGAGCGAAGGTCTGCGCGACGAGCACACCCGCGGTCTCCCCAACGCCTTCGACCGCCTTGAGCGTGCAGTCCACGACCCCGAGCGCGACTAGCGCCCGAGAAGGGAGATCGATGTCCCACCCCGTGACCACCCATCTGCGCTTCCGGGTGAAGGCATGACCGCCGACGGGGGCCGTGAACGCCAGCTGATCCTGCACATGTCAGTGTCGCTGGACGGCTTCGTCGCGCACACCGACGGCGTCATCGACTGGCACTCGGACCAGAGCGCCGGCGGAGTCGACCACGGCGCCCGGCGCCACCGCGCCAACCTGGAGCTGCTCGGTCAAGTCGGCACCATCGTGATGGGCAGCGGCGGCTACGTGGACTTCGAACGGGGCTGGTCGGGCTCGGACAATCCGATGGCCATGCTCATGAACGGCCTCCCCAAGATCGTCTTCTCCCAGAGCCTCTCGGAGGTGACCTGGAACAACGCGCGGCTCTCGCGAGCTCCGCTCGAGGACGAGATTCCGGCGCTCAAGCGCGAGCCGGGCAGGGACCTGGTCGTCTTCGGCGGCGCCCGCATCGCGCACAGCCTGATGCGCCTGCGCCTGATCGACGAGTACCGCCTGACTGTCCATCCGGTTGCTCTCGGCGAGGGCATGCCGCTGATGCACGGCCTCCCGGAGCCCCAGCGTCTGGAGCTGGTCAACAGCAACGTATACGCGGATGGCTGCGTCGCGCAGGTGTTCCGGCCCGCGTGACGAGTCGTTCTCACCCACATCTACGCCCGCACTGCTGGATCGGCCCGATGAGCCCCTACGGAGAGGACACACCATGACACGCGTGATCTGCGACATGTCGACTTCGCTCGACGGGTACGTCACCGGCCCGAACGACAGCCGCGAGAACCCGTTCGGCGACGGCGCCGGGATGCTGCACGACTGGCTGTTCGACGCGGCGACAGACGAGGACCGAGCGATTCTGCAGGACGACTTGCTCGACAGCGTCGGCGCCGTCGTGATGGGCCGCACGTCATTCGATAAGAACGAGGGCGACGGTGGTTGGGGCGAGCGCGGCCCGCGCGGCGACACCCCCTGTTTCGTGGTCACCCACCACGAGCCGACCAGCGTGCACCCGCCCGTCTTCACGTTCGTCACCGACGGCGTGGTCAGCGCGATCGACCAGGCCAAGCAGACGGCGGGCGACAAGGTCGTCCACCTGCACGGCGCCACGGTCATGCAGCAGGCGCTCCCGCTCGGCCTGGTCGACGAGATCCGCGTGCACGTGATCCCGGTCCTGCTCGGAGGCGGCACGCCCCTATTCGCGACGCTGGACTCGGCGATCAGACTCGAACGCACCCAGGCGCTGGCGACCCCTGCCGCGACGCACCTGGGATTCCGGGTCGTGCGGTAGGCGGATGGCGGCGCCGACCTCGCCGCACACGCGCCGGAGCCCCGTGGCGGCCCGTTCAGGTTTGCAGGTCCCAGCGCTCAGGCGCGAGCCCGGGCAGCCGAACGACCCGATCAGTCCTCGGGAAGCTCGGCGAACGCCTTCTTCGTCGCCCTGTACCAGCCCAGCCCGGCGACGGGGTGCTTCCACCTGCCCCGCATGGCGTCGTTTGCCTCCCGATGTGTCTCGTCGCCGCCCGCCACCATCTCCTTGAGATGCTTGTCCTGGGCCTTGATGACCTCATCGGCCTTCTGACCACGGTGCTGCTCGTCGCACGGACCGCCCATCTGTCTGCAGGTCATCGTCTTCACGTTCGTGATCTCCCTCTCGGTGTGGTCGTGCCTCGGTGACGCAAGTCGGAGTATCGGCCTCGCGCCGCAATGATGACCGTGGGAGGAGTCCCGGCGCTTCTCGAGCGAGACGACCACACATTTGCTCAATTCGGGACATATCTCGGGACACGGCTCTGCCGCCGCCCGCGACAGCAGTCGACATCGCGGCGCGCCGCTGAAACAGGACGGACCCTGGCCTTGGGTCGGCGGTACACGGCTTACGGCGAGTCGTCCCACAAGCCGCGGAGAGGCACGGCCGCGAGCCGGTCGCCGAACGGCACCGTACTCTCACCGGTGTACAGCAACACGCCAGCCTTGAATCGTCGCTCTCCCAGCTTGTCGCGCAAGTGCCGCAGACCGCGAAAGTCCGCAGGCGATGCCGAGGCGGCGGTCTTGACTTCTACGGCGACGACCGAGCCATCACGGCGTTCGAGGACGATGTCGACCTCGCGACCGTCCCGGTCGCGGTAGTGATACGGGCGCGGCGCGTTGTCCTGCCACGCAATCTGCCGTCGGAGCTCCATCGCGGCAAAGGTCTCGAAGACCATGCCGGCGATCCCCCGTCCTTCACGAGGCGATCCGCGTCGGCGCCAATCAGATGGCAAAGCAAGCCGCTATCGGTGATGTAGGCCTTCGGAGCTTTGACCACGCGGTTCAGGAGGTTCGTGCTCCATGCCTCCAAGCGCGTGGTGAGGAACAGCGTTTCCAGGAGTGCAGCGTATGAACGAACGGTATTCGCCGAGAGCGCGAGGTCCCGCGCGAGGCTGTCAAAGTTCATCAGCGAGGCGGAAGTCGACGCGATGGCGATGAGCACACTTCTGACGTTGGACCGGTCGTGGATCTGGGCGATCGTGCTCAGATCGCGCTGAATGATCGTGTCTACGTAGCTGTCGAAGAAACGCACCCGCCGCGCATCGGTGCGGCTCATCACGGCGGGATAACCGCCCGTCGCGACGATGTCGGCATACGCTGCCCGGCCAACATCCGGGCTGGTGACCTGCGGCCAGCGTCCTTCGAACAACCGCGGCACGAATGACTCGGTCGCGCCGCGCAGCTCTCCTTGACTGAACGGCGACAGCCGGAGGTACTCCGCCCGTCCAGTGAGGGCGTCGGCGATCCGCGGGGCGGTCAGAATGTTCGCCGAGCCGGTCAACAAGAACTGTCCCGGAGCGGGGTCTCGGTCGACCCGGACTTTGATCGCGAGCAGGAGGTCCGGCACGCGCTGGATCTCATCGATGACAACTGGCGTGTTCAACCCCGCGACGAACCCCGTCGGATCTGCGGCCGCAGCATCCCGGGTCGCTTGGTCGTCAAGCGTAAGTATCGTCGCGAGTGGCGACGTGCTGGACCAGCGTGCTCTTGCCCACCTGCCTGGCGCCGAGCACGACTACGGCCCGAGTGTCATCGAGGGCCTCGAGCACACGAGGCTGTAGGTGGCGCTGGACCATGCTTACCTCAGCCATCCTCCCCCTCGGCAGATCCGCAGACTAGACACCGGCAGATCCGCAGATTAAACCCCGGCTGATCTTCAGTACGGAAGTGGCCAAGCTGTAAGCTCCGGTCAGAAGCCCGGGTCAGCCCCAGAAGATGCCTGTGCGGTCCCGATCGATCTCGTCGAGCAGCACAAGCACGTCGGACGAGGGCTCGATGAGGTCGTACTTGGGCCAGTGCTCGTTGCGGTCGCGCCAGTAGAGGATCCACTGCTCGCGTTTGGCGACATATCGCAGCCGGACGATGCCGAGGCTACTCCACTCCGGGCCGTAGTCCTCACGCCATGGAGCCCGACGCTCGACAATCGTCACGGCGGTCGTACCCACCTCGACCTCGACGCGGACCTGATCAATCGCATGCGGCGGCACACGCTGCTCGCAGAAATGCCGGATCGCCGCCACGTCCAGGCCGGGGAGCGCCATGCCGCTTAGCCTCGCATACGTTCCGGCAACCCGAGATTCAGAGACCTCCGTCCCGGCGGCCTCCATCCGACGCGCCCGAGAGGATTCGAACCTCTGACCTTCGGTTCCGTAGACCGACGCTCTATCCAGCTGAGCTACGGGCGCAGTGCGACGGGCGATTCTAACCGGCCGTGCGTCGCTGCGAGGCGGGTCGCGACAGCCCGCAG
>JBBPXY010000077.1:0-17798 GCA_038200435.1 Solirubrobacterales bacterium | reverse complement strand
GTGGACACGTCGCGACTCTAGGCGAGGTGCGAGCTGAGCTCAAGGGGAGAATGGAAACGCCACCAGCGCACATCTTTCATTTCTGTAGGATCGCGCTCGGATGGGTTCCGCGTTGCGAACACCGTCGCCTTGCTCGTGTCGTCCCTCAGCGCCGCAGGGTGCGGCTCGAGTGACGGTGGCAACAACGCGTTGGCGCGCGAGCAGCAGCTGCGGCAAGCCCGCTCCGACGCGGCGCGAGCGCAGCGACAGGACGATCGCATCAAGCAGCTCGAGCAGCAGACTCGCAGCAACAAGGGTCAGTCGGGCCAGGCTCCGGCTCCCAGCGGCAGGCCGTCTACGTCCACGGGCTCTTCGCGCGTCAACTTCTCCTCGTGTGACGCCAACATCGCGGCGGCCGGCGGCGCGAGTTGTGCCTTTGCGGAGAACACGTTCTACGAGTACTTCGTCCAGGGGGGCGCGAGCTCGATGACCGTCTACAGCCCGACTACCGGGAGGACTTACTCGGTCTCCTGCGGACCCAACGGTGCGAACATCGTTTGCACCAACGGGCAAGGCGCCGCTACCCGCTTCTCCCAGAATGCGATCGGCGCCTATTCGCAGGCGCAAGCCGACAAGTACGCCGCTACTCACAACCTCGGGCCCTGAGCCGAGGCGCGCGGTCGCGGCTGCGTCACGTCCGCGCTGGCTGGAGCCCGAGCGTCCCGCTCGCGTGCGCTCTCGCGGTGCTCGTCAGCCTCGTGGGGTGTGGGTCGGAGAAACGCCAGCAGTCGGCGTCCGCGCTTCACGTGCAGACGGTCTCGATCGGAGAGCTCGAGGCTCGCAACCGTGCAGCTCGAGCGCGCCT
This sequence comes from Solirubrobacterales bacterium, assembly GCA_038200435.1. GTDB lineage: Bacteria > Actinomycetota > Thermoleophilia > Solirubrobacterales > Solirubrobacteraceae > JBBPXY01. The sequence goes on along the minus strand of JBBPXY010000077.1, from coordinate 16,954 downwards.
CGTCGCCGCGCGGACACGACGCCTGGAGCGCCTCCTAGCGCAGCGCGCGGCCGCTCGAAAGTCTGCGCGGCCGAAGGCCAAACGAACCGGCACGGATGGCAGTGTGCTCGGCAGCGTCCAAATCAAGAGGATGCTCATCCCGTTCCCTCCTCGCCGCAAGCAGGAGATGGTCGCGTACGCCCAGCGCCATTACGGGATCGACAGCTACCGACTCAACAACCCCAAGGTCATCGTCGAGCACTACACGGAGTCGGCGACGGCTCAGTCGGCCTACGACACGTTCGCACCCGACGTCGCGGACTCCGAGCTGCACGAGCTGCCGGGGATCTGTGCGCACTTCGTCATCGAGCGGGACGGCACGATCTGGCAACTGGTTCCGCTGGAGGTGATGTGTCGCCACACGGTTGGCCTCAACTACACAGCCATCGGGATCGAGCACGCCGGGTTCTCGGATCAGCAGATCCTGTCCAACGCTGCCCAGCTGCGGGCGTCGCTGGCGCTCACCGAGCAGCTTCGCTGCCGCTACGGCATCTCGATCGGCAACGTGATCGGCCACAACGAGAGTCTTTCGTCGCCCTTCCATCACGAGATGGTGGCGAGTCTGCGCACGCAGACCCACTCGGACTGGACCAAAGCGGACATGGATATCTACCGCGGGCGCCTGCCGGCTTCCTGCTGACTCCCCCTACCGGTGCTCCGGATTCTCGAACCCGGGCGCTCGCCCGCGTCCCACTCCGAGCGCTGGTTCCCGTGGGCGGGGAAGCCGCCGGCGTCTTTGAGTAGGCGCGCCATGTGCAACAGGTTCCAGGTGAGGAACGTCGTGTTGCGGTTCGTGAAGTCGTTCTCGGGGCCGCCGGATCCCTCGTCGAGGTAGCTCGGACCTGGTCCGGCCTCGCCGAGCCAGGCGGAGTCGGCCTGGGGCGGAATGGTGAAGCCCAGGTGCTGTAGCGAGTAGAGGACGTTCATCGCGCAGTGCTTCGCGCCGTCCTCGTTGCCCGTGACGATGCAGCCGCCGACGCGCCCGTAGTACCCGTACTGGCCGCGGTCGTTCAGCTCGGAGCTGTTGCCGTAGAGCCGCTCGATCACGCGCGTGCACACCGAGGACTTCTCGCCGAGCCAGATCGGCGTGAGCACGACGAGGATGTCCGCGGCCATGACCTTCTCGTAGATCGCGGGCCACTCGTCGCGCTCCCAGCCGTGCTCGGTCATGTCCGGGTACACGCCAGTGGCGATGTCGTGGTCGACGGCGCGGATGACCGCGACGGACACGCCAAGGCGCTCCATGGTCGCGATCGAACGGTCTGCGAGCCCCTGGGTGTGCGAGCGCTCAGGCGAACGCTTGAGGGTGCAGTTGACGTAGACGGCGCGCAGGTCGGAGAAGTCCCAGCGTGCGCCCTCGTAAAGTTGCTCCTCCTTGGCGGTCATGCCCGTCATGCGAGCACCGAGCCTACGCCGAAGTGAGACCGGACGTTCGTCGTCCACGTGCCAACCGGGACCTGGGGGATGATGCGCCGGTGGACTCAGAAGCGGAGCTCAAGCGGCTACAGGCCGAGAACGCCGAGCTACGCGAGCGGCTCGCCGCCGGGGCGCGCACCGACGAGCTCACCGGCTTGCCGAACCGGAGGGCGTGGAATCAGGAGCTGCTGCGCGAGAACTCCCGCGCCAACCGCCGCGACCACTCGCTCGCCGTCGTCATGCTCAACCTCGACCGCTTCCGGGCCTTCAACGACGACCACGGCGCCCAGGCCGCCGATGCGCTGCTGAGGGAGACGGGGGCGATGTGGCGGCTCGCTCTCAGAACCAGCGACTTCATCGCGCGCTTCGGGGGCGACGAGTTCGCCGTGCTCCTCCCCGACTGCCCACCCGTACAGGCCGTCGCCGTGCTCGAGCGGCTGCTGGCCTACCTCCCTTCCCAACAGACCTGCTCGGGCGGCATCGCCCACTGGAACAGCGCTGAGACGCCGGCCGCGCTGGTCGCACGGGCGACTGAGGCTCTGAAGCAGGCCAAGGCCGCCGGTGGTAGCCGGGCGCTCACGGCGGACTACGCTCCTTAGTCGCGTGTCTCGCTACTTCCCCACCGCCAGCGATCGGAGCTCGTCATGACCACAAAAGCTGCCTTCAACGCCGAGGACTGGTCGGTGCTTGCGAGTGCACCGTTCCTCACCGGCATGCTGGTGATCGCCGCCGACCGCGGGGGCACCGTGCGCGAATCGCTGGCGATCTCGCGCGCCTACGCCACGGCTCGGGGCAAGGATCCTGGCGAGCTGCTCCATGCGATCGTCTCCACTCCACCCGCGATCGACCCGTCGACCTCGCCGCGCTCACCTGAAGACCTGCGACGTGAAGCACCCGCGACGCTGCGCCAGGCGGTTGGCATCCTGGAACACAACGCCACCGGCGATGAGGTCGTCGCGTACAAGCGCTTCGTCTACTCCGTGGCCGACGGGGTGGCACGCGCGCACCGTGAAGGCGGCTTCTTGGGGATCGGCGGCACAGAGGTCAGCGAGCACGAGCAGGCCACGCTGGACGAGATCGCCGCGATCTTCGACGAGCCGCCAAGCCCGCAAGCGGCGCCGGAGGGCAGCCCCGCACCGGCGGAGTAGCCGGGGTGCCCTACGTGCCGCAGAACGTCTGGTAGCCCGCGCCGAAGTCGTCCGGCGCGGGTGCGGCGTAGGCCTCGAGCCCCGGCCGCTCCTCGAACGGTCGTGCCACGACCTCGACCAGACGGTCGAACGGTCCTAGGTCGCCGGCGGTGGCGGCGGCCAGCGCTTCCTCGACGAGGTGGTTGCGCGGGATGTAGACGGGGTTGACCCCGTTCATCTCCTCCGCGACCGCCTGCGGGTCGCGCCTGGTGCGAGCCATCTCGGTGCGCCAACGCTCGGCCCAGGCGTCGAATGCGTCCGATGTCGCGAACAACGGCCGCGCGCGGTCACGCTCTCCCCGCGCCACCGAAGACAGCGCCCGGAAGAACGACGTGAAGTCGACCCGCTCGGCGCGCAGCACCTCCAACCCGTCAGCGATAAGCGCCTCGTCGGCAACCTCGCCTCCAGCGAGGCCCAGCTTGGCCCGCATCCCGCGCGTCCAGCAAGCGTGGTACCGCCCCACGAACGACTGCAGCGCCTTGGTCGCCGCCTCGATCCCCTTCTCCTGGTCGTCGGCCAGCAGCGGCAGCAACGCTTCGGCCAGCCGCGCGAGGTTCCACTGCGCGACAGCCGGCTGGTTGCCGTACGCGTACCGGCCGCCGTGGTCGATCGAGCTGAACACGGTCGCGAGGTCGTAGCCCTCCATGAACGCGCACGGGCCGTAGTCGATCGACTCGCCGGAGATCGTCATGTTGTCGGTGTTCATCACGCCATGGATGAAGCCGACGCACATCCACTGAGCGATCAGCGATGCCTGCACGTCGACGACCCGCTCAAAGAGCGCGAGGTAGGGGTTGTCCGCCGCGGCCGCGTCGGGGTGATGGCGGGCGATCGCGTAGTCGGCCCGTCCCCGCACAAGCCCGCGATCGCCGTGCCTGGCGGCGGACTGGAACGTGCCCACCCCCAGGTGGCGCGCCGCGACCCGAGTGAGCACGGCACCGGGGAGCATGGTCTCGCGCGCGACCTGATCGCCCGTGGCCGCCACCGCGAGCGCGCGGGTAGTGGGGATGCCGAGCGCGTGGATCGCCTCGCCGATCACGTACTCCCGCAGCATCGGGCCGACCGCGGCCCGGCCGTCGCCGCCGCGCGCGAACGGCGTGCGTCCCGAGCCTTTGAGGTGCAGGTCGCGGCGGTTGCCGTGCGTGTCGATTACCTCACCGAGCAGGAGCGCGCGCCCGTCGCCGAGGCGCGGCGAGAACCCGCCGAACTGGTGCCCGGAGTAGGCCTGTGCGACCGGGGAGGCGCCGTCGGGCACGGCGTTGCCGGCGAGCATCGCCACGCCGTCCGGTGACCGCAACGCGTCCGGGTCGAGCCCGAGCTCGACGGCCATCTCGTCGTTCAGCGCCAGGAGCCGCGGATCGGAGGCGGGCGCGGCCTGCCACGGCTCGTACAGGCCCGCGAGATCGCGGACGTAGGAGTTGTCCCACGCGAACAGCGGGCGGGCGGTAGCGCTCATGCTTCCCAGGCTAGCCCCGAACCCCTCGTGGCCACTTCGAAGTTGGCGTGCCGCCCCAGGTTTCGGTAGGTTGCTCGGATGAGGGAGTGGCGGATGAGGTTGTTCTTCGCGGCAGCGCTGATCGGGGCGCTGGTGGTACCGGCCCTTGCGGGCGCGCACGTCGAGCGCGCGTCCTACTTCCCCGATCCGCGTCCCGACAAGTCTGTTCATCCCGCCGCTGGTGGCGCCGTGCCGAAGGTCCGCTCGTTGAGCTCGGCTCTGCTCGCCGGTCCGGCCGGCGTCACGCGCGTCGTGTGCCAGCCCGACTCGATCAAGCGGCTGCATCGCGACATCGTCGGCGCCCGGCGCGGCTACTCGCTGCGCCCGACCGATCGCCGCCGGCTGTCGGCGCGCGCAGCCCGCCGCCTCCTGAACCTCAACAAAGCGCTGGCCAAGCGCTGCCATTACCGCTCGATCCAAGCCGCAGTCAACGCCTCGCACAACAACGACCGAGTCGTCGTGATGCCGGGCTACTACACCGAGCCGAAGTCCCGCAAGGCCAAGACGCATAACCCGGCCTGCGCGAAGTACGGCCAGGGCAACGATCGCGGCCAGACCGGGGCGGTGTCCTACTCCTACCAGTCACATTGCCCCAACGACCAGAACCTGATCGCCGTGATCGGGCGCGCCGTCGGCAAAGGCCAGGATCCGCAGCCGCCGCGGGAGGACCGGCACGGCATTCCGAACCTCGGGCGCTGCATCCGCTGCAACGTCCAGATCGAGGGCTCGGGCCCGGCGCCTGACGACGTGGTGGTGGAGGCCGGGCGCTTGAAGTCGGGCGACCACGGCCCGATCGGAGCGGTCAAGGACGTCGGCATCCGCGCCGACCGGGCCGACGGCTTCGTGCTGCGCAACGTGAAGGTGCGCCACGCGGGCGAGCACGACGTCTACGTACTCGAGTCCGACGGATATCTCCTCGAGCGTCTGAAGACCTTCTACGGCGGCGAATACGGAGTGCTCACCTTCGTCGAGGATCACGGGCTGATGCAGGACTGCGAGGCAGCGGGCAACGGCGATTCGGGCCTCTACCCCGGCGCCGCGGCCGACACGGGCGACCAGGTCCGTGCCCCCGACCACCGCCGCTTCAACCAGGAGATCCGCCGGTGTGACTCACATCACAACGCCTCCGGGTATTCGGGCACCGACGGCAACGCCGTCCACATCGACCACAACAACTTCTACGACAACGCGCTCGGGTTCACCACCGACGTGTTCACCGCCTCTGGTCACCCCGGCTTCCCGCAGGACTCGGACTTGGTCGAGAACAACCGCTTCTACTCGAACAACTTCAACCCGTACGTGGCGGGGTCCGACGTGGAGCCCTCCGTGCCGGTGCCGGTGGGGACCGGCATGTGGATCGCGGGCGGCAACCACAACACCATCCGCAACAACCGCTTCTACGACAACTGGCGGCGCGGGACCATGCTCTTCGCCGTGCCCGACTCACTGGTGTGCACGCCTCCCGACCATCAGGCGGGCTGCGACTCGAAGAAGCTCTCGACGTCCTACAACAACCACTACTACGGGAACATCATGGGGGTCGCCCCCAACGGCACGAAGAAGCTCAACGGCACCGACTTCTGGTGGGACTCGTTCGCGGGGAACACCGGCAACTGCTGGTATGGCAACGTCCCTGCGGCCGGCAAGTCGATCACCTCCTCGCCGGCCTCGCTCCCCGGCTGCGCGAACGGGACGAACCCCAGCTCCAGCGTCGGCGTCAGCAATGCGCCCAACGAGGCCGAGCTTCTTGACTGCTTCGCCGACGTGTCGCAAGGCACGCGTAACTGCCCGTGGTTCCACACTCCGCCCCGCCCCCAGGGGTAGCGCGCGGGCGCATCGCCGCCTGCGGCGTGGGCGTCGCCCTCTGCCTCGCAGGCTGCGGGGGCTCCTCGAAGCCCCCGGCCGCCGCGGCCCCGGCCCCGGCCAAGGCCCCGCAGGCAAAGGCCCCGCAGGCAAAGGACGTGAGCTGTGCGTACTGGCGCGTCGTCGGCCGGCCGGAGCGCTTGAACGTCATTCGCGAGATACGGTCGTTCGCCGGCGGTCCGGTCGGCGCACCCTCAGGACATGGGGCCGTCCTGCCGGAGCCCACGGCCTACCGCGTGTTCGACGGCTACTGCAAGCAGAGCTTCGCGACGCACTTCAAGCTGTACAAGCTCTACACCCGGGCCGCCGCCTTTGGCGGGCGCTGACCGCTTGAGTTCAGCAGGGCGAGCATCTCGGCGGCGTCGGCACTGATGGCGTTGGGCAGCGCATTCAAGGGAAACCACGCGGTGCGCGCGAGCTCGCCGGCGTCAGGATCGACGCGCCGGGAGTCCAGCTCGGCATGCATGCAGGTGGTGACGTGCAGCCCCGTGCGAGACCGGCTCCGGCTGGCGCGAACGGCTCGCCACCCGGTCAGCCGACGGCCGAGCTCCTCCTCCATCTCGCGCCCCGCGGCATCCTCGGCGCTCTCTTTGCTCTGGCGCAGGCCTCCGGGCAACGTCCACCGTTCCTGGTCGCGATAGGTGTGGCGGACGAGCAGCACCTCGTCGCGATGGGTGATGACGCACGCCACTGACCGCGTGCGCGGACGGGCGATCAGCCGAAAGCCGTTGAAGATCGGGAGCGCCAGCCGGTAGAGAGCACGGCGCACGCGATCTCGGCTTCCGGGCTGCGCATTGACCTCGGCACGCGGACGAACCCAACCGCCGGCGCGAGTGCGCTCGGCTCCGCCCTCGGTCGATGATTCGGTCGTCACCCACCAAGTATGGATACCGCGCAGTCGTTCCCGCGCTCAATACTTCGCCGGCGCCGGATCTGAGAGCGACTCCTCGACCTGCTCGGTCCAGGCAGCGCCGTCCCAGTATCGGGCGGGCTGAATGCCACGAGGATCGGGATACCACCCGGGGGGCACGATCCACTCGTCGTCGGGCAGGACACTGTCGCCGCTCGGCGCCTGGACGGCAGGTTCGGATCGTGCCGGCGCCGCCGCCGCGCGTGAGCGTCGCACCGGCGGACTCTGTCGCCTCCGCTCCAAGACACGCGTCGAAGCCGCGGAGCCGAGCCCGAGCAACAGGCCGAGCGCGCCGAGGAGCGGCGGCACACCTATGCGGTGGGGCGCGATCGCGAAACCGACCGTGGTGCCGACGACGAACCCGACGGCCGGGCTGAGCACGAGGACACGCCCGCTCGAGCTAGGTGGCGCGTCGCCGTTCATCGCGTAAGACGTAACCGATCCGCGGGCCGTGCGCAAGTCCAGCTCCGGTTGCGACCTCACCTCCGCCGTGCCGGACCGGTCCGGTAGAGGCGCTGAAGCAGCTTTATCATGGCCGGCGCGGTCTGGCCCGAGCCGGGACAGCACGTCGGTCCTCCTCGTGTGCTGATCCCGATCTCGAGGTGAGGGCCGCTCGAGAGCCCGACGCGACCGCAACCGACCTCGGCGATCGGCTGCCCTGCGCTGACCCGATCGCCGACGCGCACGAGCGCGGGCTGGGCATGGCCGTAGTAGATGAACCGCCCGGCGAGAGAGCCGCCCGCGACGCGGAGCACGGGTGCCGAGGGCCCGAAGCCCGACACTCCCTCCTGCACGATGGTGCCGCCCGTGATCGCCACCTCGGTCGCACGAGGCCCGCACGCGCCCCCGGTCGAGATGTCGACACCCTGGTCGGGGCTCCACCGGCCCGGCGGGTCGACGACGCTCAACGGCTGGATGGGGAACACAAAGCCACCTTCCCCGGCGAACGGAGCGCTGAGGATGGCAACGGTGCGCAGCTCTTGGCGCACCTCGGCGTCGGACGGCGCGAAGGAGTTGGGATTGCCCACGGGGGTGCCCGAGTCCTCCGAGGAGGACGACGTGACGCCGGCGACGGGCTGCACCGCGCGGGGGCGGGGGCGGGGGAGGGGGAGGGGTTTGACGGACACGGGCGTGGCCGCGGCGGTGAACGCGGTCCGCTTCGGGTGATGCTCGGCGCTCCGCGTGGCCATCGCGATGCCCACGACGACGACACCCACGCCCGCGAGGACGGCGGCTAGAGCGGCTGCGCGACGCACGGACGAGACGCTACCCGTGTCGCGCGCCGCGCGCTTCAGCCAGGGACCCTTCAGTCCGTGCGGTCCTGCCCGCCCTGCTGGCCACCGACGTCGTCGTCCGGAGCGTCGTGCTGGGTCTGGCCCGTCTTCTCCTGCTCGGTGATCGGCGGGGTGGCCTCTTGGTTCTGGCGGCCTTCTCCGCCCTGCCCTTCGATCGGGCCCGTGTCGCCTCCCTGGGAGGTCTCCTCGCCCATCCCGGCGTCGTGCTCGCGTTCGTCGTCGTGCATGTCTGCCTCCTTAGACCTACGTGAGTCCTGCGTACCAAAGGCCGAAGATGAGCCCGAAGGCCCCGAAGACCGGGATGAGCAGCCGTCGGTAGAGCGGCTCGACGAGCGGACGCGTCAGCGCCCACGCGAAGGCGCTGGTGCACGCCGCCATCGAGACGACCGTCATCGGGGCGAAGACGGCGAGCGCGGCGGCGGCTTCGAGGCGGTTCGGCATTCCGGCCACGAGCAGCAGCACCACCGCGCCCGTGCCCGCCAGCCCGTGCAGCGTGCCGATCGCGAAGGCCTGACGCGGCGTGCGCAGGTGGTGGTGGCGGTGAGCGCTCGACTCGCCGTGTCGCACATGGCGATGGTCGCCGGCAGCGCTCTCGTGCCCGTGCGGGCCGATTGCGTAGTCGCCTCGCTTCCACTTGACGAGAAGGCGAACCGCGAGGAGGAGGATGACGAGGCCAATCCCGACCTCCGCGCCGCGCTCGAGCCAGGCCGGGAGCTGCGACTTCAGGGCGATCAACGGCAACCCGACCACCAGGAGCATCGTCGCGTGGCCCAGCCCCCACCAGGTGCCGAGCCGCGCGGCGGAACGGACGTCGCCGTCGTCGGCCGCGACCAGCGAGGTCACCGCAACGAGGTGGTCGGGATCCGAGGCGTGGCGGAGGCCGAGCACGAACGCGATGCCCAGCGAGACGAGGAGCGGCGCGCCCGCCAGCAGTCCGGCGAGCCAGGTGTCGAGTGCTTCCAAGGGCTTGAAAAGGAAGTCGAAGCTCACGCGCCGGCCATCCTCGTGACGGCGATTGCCGCCTGGCCGTAGGCGATGCCGCCGTCGTTGGGTGGCACACGCGTAGGAATGAGCACGCGGAGGCCGGCATCGCGAAGGCGGCCGGCGGTGCGCGCCAGGAGGCGCTGGTTCTGGAAGGCGCCGCCGGAGAGCACGGCAGTGCCGATCTCGAGATCGGCCGCGGCTTGAACGCACGCCGCCACCGTCGCATCGGCGAGGCCGTGGTGGAAGCGAGTCGCCACCACGCTGATCGGTATGCCGCGATGGACGTCGTGCGCGACGGCCGAGATGAGCGGACGGGCGTCCAAGACGCCCTTGTCGACAGGCACTTCGTACGCGCCCCGCTCAGCCGGGTCGCACACCGCCTCGAGCTCCATCGCCGCCTGACCCTCGTGGGTGACCTCCGTGCGCAGGCCGCAAAGCGCGGCCGCGGCGTCGAAGAGGCGACCGGCGCTCGTGGTCACGGGCGAGCCGAGGCCGTTCTGCGACATGCTCGCCACGGCGTGCCACGCCTCCGGAGAAACCCGACCGGCGAGGGCCGCGGGGACGCCCTCCGCAGCGCCACCGGCCTCGGCCAGCCACGAGCAAGCCATCCGCCACGGCTGCCGCGCCGCACGGTCGCCGCCCGGCAGGCGCACCGCCCACAGGTGCCCGACGCGCGTGAACGAACGCAGATCTCCCGCGAGCAGCTCGCCGCCCCAAACGGTTCCGTCGTCGCCCAGTCCGGCGCCGTCGAAGATCGCGCCAACCGCCGGACCGGTCTCGCCGTGCTCGGCCAGGCACGCGGCGAGGTGGGCGTGGTGGTGCTGGACCGCGACGGTCTCGACCCCCTCACGGCCGAGGGCAAAGCCAGTGGAGAGGTAGTCCGGGTGCAGGTCGTGCGCGACGACCTCGGGCGCGACCGCGAACAGCCGCTGCAGTAGCTCGACGCCCTCGCCGTATGAACCCAGCGTCTCGACGTTCTTGAGATCGCCGATGTGGTGACTGAGCCACGCCCGCTCCTCACGCGCGAGGCAGAACGTGCTCTTGAGCTCGGCGCCGCAGGCCAGCACGTGGCGCCCCGCGGGCACGGGCAGCCTGAGCGCGCGCGGGACGTGCCCGCGCGAGCGGCGCAGGATCATCCCCGGCCGAACGACGGAGTCGTCCACGCGCGTGTGGATCGGGCGGTCGTGGACGAGGAAGAGATCGGCGATCGTGCCCAGGCGCTCGAGCGCGTCGTCGTCGCGGTAGGCGATCGGCTCGTCAGAGACGTTGGCGCTCGTCAGGACGAGCGGAGCTCCCACGTCGGTGGCGAGGAGGTGATGGAGAGGCGTGTAGGGGAGCATCACGCCGAGCTCGGGCTGACCCGGGGCGACCGCTTCGGCGACCCTGGCCCCGCAGCGGCGGGGTGCGAGGACAATGGGCCGCTCGGGAGCGGTCAGCAGCGCCTCGGCCTCCGGCGAGAGCTCCACCAGCGTCCGTGCGGCGGCCAAGTCGCGGACCAGCAGCGCGAACGGCCGGTCTTCTCGGTGCTTGCGGGCGCGCAGCGCGCGGACCGCGGCGGCATTCGAAGCCAGGCACGCCAGGTGGTAGCCGCCCAGGCCCTTCACGGCGACGATCTCCCCGCACCCCACAGCGACAGCCGCGGCGGCGACGGCGTCGGTTACGCTCGGGACCTCGACGCCCGAGGCATTCAACAGCCGCGCTCGCGGGCCGCACTCCGGGCACGCGTTGGGCTGGGCGTGGAAGCGCCGGTCGGCGGGGTCGTCGTACTCCGCCTGGCACGTGGCACACATCTCGAACCGCGCGATCGTCGTCAGCGGCCGGTCATAGGGGACGCCCCGGACGATCGTGTACCGGGGCCCGCAGTTGGTGCAGTTGACGAACGGGTAGCGGAAGCGGCGGTCGCCGGGATCGGCCAGCTCGCGCAGGCAGTCCTCGCAGGTCGCGGCGTCGGGGGCGACGAGCGCGTCGGCTTCGCCACCCGTCGGGCTGGCGAGGATCTCGAACGAAGTATCCCCCTGGACCACCGTGCGTTCAGGCAAGAGCCGCTCGACCCGCGCCAGCGGTGGCGCGTCGGAGACCACCCGGCGCACGAACTCGTCTAACGCGTGGGTCGAGCCTTCCACCTCCGCAAGCACCCCGTGCCGGTCGTTCATCACCCAGCCGCTCAACGCCAACTCGCGCGCCAGCCTGTGCACGTGGGGCCGAAAGCCGACGCCCTGCACCGTTCCCTCCACCCGCACGCGAAGACGATCGACGACGGGAGCGACAGCGGCGATGCTCACGCCCGCTCCACCAGCTCCCGCATCACGTGGTAGGCGCTCGCCTGCGCCTCCTGCACGCGCGGGATGTGCTCGGAGCGGCTGACGATCACGTGGTCGGCGAGCTCTTCGCTCGCCACCCGCCCGCCGTCGTAGCCGACGAACGCAACTGTCGTCAGCCCGCGCCGTCGCCCCTCCTCCAACGCGGAGATGACGCTGAGCGAGTTGCCGCTCGTCGAGAGCGCCACGAGCACGTCGCCCGGCCGCCCGTACGCAATGACCTGCCGCGAGAACACAGCGTCCGTGCCGATGTCGTTGGCGATCGCGGTGAGGATCCCGGCATCCTCGGTGAGATCGAGAGCGCGGCGCGGCGGCCCGCCGAACGACCCGCGGCGCAGGTCGGCGACGAGATCCATCGCGTCGGTGGCCGAGCCGCCGTTGCCGAGGGCGAGCAGCTGGCCTCCCGCGTCGAAGGAGGAACGGATCGCGCCCGCCGCGGCTTCAAGCTCCTCGCGACCCTCCGACAGCGTGTGCTCCCGCAGCGCATCGATCTCGGCCGCCTTCATCAGCACCGACTGCCTCACGTCGGCCACGACCGCTTCGAGGTCGTGCTCCTGCTCGCCCAGGAAGGGATACAAGAAGCTCGACGCGCCCGTGTCGTGCACCGCGCGCTGCGTGCGCCCCTCGAGCAGCCCGCGATGGTCGAAGAAGACGTGCACCAGCTCCCACAGCACGTGGTAAAGCGTCTCGACAAGCTCCTGTGCGATGAACGGATCGGCTGACGGCGGCACGAACTCCCACTCCGCGCCCGAGCCTTCGCAGAAGCCGACGGTGAGACAACCCCGCGAACGAGCGACCGCCATCGCCGCCTCGACGCCCGCGCCGAACCCAACCGCGATGTCGCCCGGCTCGCAGACGACCTCCACCTGAGCCGCCGCGTCGCCACCCTCGCCCGTCAACGCCAGCGCGGGCAGCGCCCGCTTGCCGACGATCACCGGGTGCACGAACTCCACGGCCACATGCCGTGCGTCGGAGCGCGCGGCCGGCGTCGAAGCAAAGGCCACGAGCCGCCCGCCGGCCGCGAACCGCTCGGCCATCCGGTGGCACAGCCGCGCGATCCGCTCCGCTTCGGCGGCAAAGAACCACTCGTTCGCCGCGACCCGCTCGCGCAGGCGCTCGTCCACCAGAGCGGCGGGTGCGGCCTGCTTCACGCCAGGACGCCCGCCCGCTGCGTTACGCCCACGAGCCAATCGCGCACTGCGTCCACACCCTCGCCCGTGCGTGCGCTCACGCGCATGCGCTCGACGTCCGGGTGCACGGCGTCGAGGTTCGTCTCGAGCAGGTCGACGTCGAAGTCGAGGTGCTCGAGCAGGTCGATCTTGTTGATGATCACCAGCTCGCACGCGCGGAACATGAGCGGGTACTTGAGCGGCTTGTCCTCCCCCTCGGTGACCGAGCAGACCATGATCCGCGCGTCCTCGCCGACCCTGAACTCCGCCGGGCAGACGAGGTTGCCCACGTTCTCGATGACGAGCAGGTCGATATCGGCCAGCGGGAGTGAGCCGATCGCCGAACGGATCATGTTCGCGTCGAGGTGGCACTCGCCGCCGAAGCCGCCGTCGGTATTCAGCTGAACGACCGGGATGTGCAGCGCGGAGAGACGGTCGGCGTCGTAGGAGCCCTGCACATCGCCTTCGAGCACGGCGACGCGAACGCCCTCCTCGGCCAGCCCTTCGAGGGCGCGCTCGAGCACCCTGGTCTTACCTGCGCCCGGGGCGCTCATGAGGTTGACCACGGTCACCCCGTGGCGGTCGAAGTCATCTCGGTTGGCGCGGGCAATCGTGTTGTTGGCGTCGAGAACGTCCTCGACGACTCTCACCTTCGTGCGGTGCATGCGTGCAGGCTCCCTTACATCTTCCGGACTTTGAGATAACGCGCGACCTCGGGCCACTGGCTCGCGACAGCGCCCCCGATGCCCAATGACAGCGCGAGTGCTGCGACTCCTGTCTTGCTCATGACTCACCCTTCTGTGGTTGATCAGACTCGACCTCGAGCAGGTCGGCAAGCACCGACTCGACGAGCTCGACCGCCTTCTCCATCGCCGCCTCGACCGGCGCGCTCAGCCCCATGACGAGCTCCTCGTCGTCGAGGGTCGCCCCGGTCGCGGGCTCGCAGCCGACCACCAGCACGCGCGCCGGCAGCGTTCCCAGGGTCTGGGCGAGAGCGAGCACACGGACGGGATCCATCGCATGCGCGTCCAGCACCGAATCGGGGCTGTCGGCCTGCTCGAGGTCGGGCTCGATCACGAACAGCGTGCCCGGCGCCTCGCCGCGCGGGACGGCGTCGACGAGGATCGCCGCGTCGTAGTCCTCTTGCAATTCGTAGGCGAGATCCATGCCGCGGATGCCGAAGTCGGCGACCTTCACGCCCGTCGGGAGCTCACGCTGCCCAAGGCGCTTGGCGATCTCGACTCCGAATCCGTCGTCGGCGAGGAAGACGTTGCCGATGCCGGCGATGAGCACCGTGCGCGCCGCCGGATCAAGCGACGGGCCGAGCGGCTCTATCTCGCCCGCGGAGAAGAAGAACCGGTGGCCGGGCTGGCGCGCGACGCCGAGGTCGCGGCCCGGATCGTCCTCGAGCACCACAGCGAGGGAGACGTTGCCCTCCATGTCCTGCTGGATCGACTCGACGACCGCGCCCTTGCCGGCCAGCGCGAGATCGAAGACGTCGCCACCGGCCTTTGGCTTCAGGCGCACCAAGCTGCCGCGGCCGATGTGAACGCCGTCGACCTCGACCGTGCGCGGCGCGCGGCCCTCGAGCCCGTCCCAGCCCGGGTGCGGGCCCAGCCCGGCGCTCATCCGCGCACCTGAAGCTCGCGCACCGTGCGCCCGTGCAGGCGCATCAGCTCCTCGCCCGAGAGCGACTCGGAACGGTCGAGCACTTCACGCACGCGCGGGTCCGAGGCGCGGGCCTCGGCCTTCTCCTCATCGGTGAGCTGGAGGATGTTGAGGTAGAGCATCTGATCGATCTCGCCTCCGTCGAAGAGGTCGCCCGGGCTCTCCGGGGCGATCCGCGGGTGGTCCTCGAGGATGATCGGCGAAGACAGCAGGGTGTGGCGATCGCCCGCCTCGCCGACGAGCACGGGCCAGGTGCCGGTGTTCTCGCACGCCTCCGCGGCCTCGACCAGCGCGGCCGGCGGATCGGTGAGCGACACAAAAGCGCCCTCCTGGGCGCGGAGCACGGTGTGGGTCGAGCAGAACGTGCGGCGCATGACCTTCTCGCGGGTGCCTTCGGACCACGGCGTCCTGTTTCCGATGACGGAGTTCAGTCGGTAGAGGCCGGGGGAGACCTCTACCGCTGAAACCCGGAGCGAACCTTCGAGTCCCTCCCAGGTGCGCACCACCGCACCGGCCCCCGCTTCAGACAACGGTTCCTCGTCGCGGCCGGCCGGAACCGAGATCGAAACCTCGAGCCCGCCGGCCAGTTCCTCCAGCGCGACGGGCGCGACCGTCACCTCCCGCTCCACCGCCTCCTCCCAGGTCAGGTGCTTCTCACCGCAGGCCAGGATCTCGTCGACCTCGCGGCCCTCCGCGTCGACCATCTGGCGCCACACCACGTGCAGGAACCGGACTCCGAGACTCACTCGCGTCTCCGGGCCGCCCTCGACGAGGACTTCAGTCTGCATCGTCCAGGGATCGTCGCCCGCCGCCCGCCGCTCGGAGTGCGCACGCGGATAGACACCGCCGAAGGTCCAGCGCTGCGCGTTCTTCAGCGCCGACCGCCGGTAGGGCCACAGGACGTAGCCCTCGTAGAGGACGGCGTCGGCGATCGCGCGGACCGGATCGACTGCCACGCTCACGGCAAAGCCTCCTCGTGCGGAGCAAGCAGCTCGTCGAGCACCGACTCCCAGCTCGTCAGCGAGTTGCGCGCGCGGAAGGCGACAAGGCGGTCGAACGTCTCGCGGTCGGTGCGCAGCCAGGCGGAGTCGGGGAAGTAGTGCTCCATCGTCTCGCGCCACACTCGCACGGGCAGCCGGTGGGCGGCCTCCGCGTTCCACGAGATCCGGTTGATCTGCAGCGCTCCGCCCGCGCCGGCGTAGAAGACCGTTCCGCTGAACAGCAGCTCGAGCGGGATGTCTCCGTCCTTTAGGCCCGACAGGTACTTCGCCGCGGCCACGTCGAAGTCGTAGGTGCACGGCACGTGGAGATCGACGACAGTCGCGCCCTCGAAGGGCGGGACGACGACGGTCGCGTGCGTCCACAGCAGGCCCTTCAGCGTGTCGCCCCAGCGGTGCGGCGCCCCGAACAGGTCGCCCAGCTGCGCCTGCTCGGCCTCCGTGTAGGTGCGCTGCGTGGCCGCGATGCGCACCTGCACCTCGAGCATGACCGACCTGATCGCCGCGCCGTGCGCGTCGATCGCCAGCGAGAACTTCAGGCTGGGCGAAGCGGCGAACGGCAGGGGCTCGCAGCCGAGCACGGTGAACCCCAGCTCGGGCACCGAGCCCGCGCCGGGCGCCAGGCCAACCGGTGCGGGAAGCGGCGTCAAGCCGGTGGGAGGTTCGGCATGCGCGGGTCGATCGGCCCGTGGGCACTGGGGTTGACGCCGGTCGCGGACTCAGCGGTCCGCTTGCCATCGGGCAGGTGCCCGCCCTGCTTCTCGTAGTTGCCCTTGGAGTTGCCCTGGTTGATCCCCTTCACGTGCGAGGGGTCGTCCTGCTTCACGTCGGGCTTGCCCGTGTTGATCACCAGCGTGTCCTTTCCCTTGTGGGTAGGTCCTCGAAGAAGTTATCGATCTCGGCCCAGACCTCCTCGCCTCCGCCGAAACCGCGCCAGCGGCTGCGAATTACTCCGACGAGCTCGTAGCAGTCGTCGATCGGGACGAGCCAGTGCTCGCGCATGTTGCGGGCGCGGCTGACGAGCAGCGCCTCGACGTCGGGGTCCATGTCGAGCAGAACCGGGTTGGCCTCCTCGAGCTCGGTCCAGGCCTCAAGCTCGAGCAGAGATTCCGTCGGTCCCGCCGGGCTGGGGTAGAAGGCCAGCACCTTCTCGGCCGGCGTCGAGCGGAAGAAGAAGGCCATGTCGACGGGGATCCGCAGGCGATCCCACTGCGCGCCGTCGAGGACGAAGTCGTCGAGACGCTTGCGCCGCGTGGGCACCAGACGGATGTGCCCGCCGCCCGCGGCCTCGGAGTCAAACAGAAGGGCGCACGCCCGGCACGCGCACATCAGCCGGCGGTCGTTCAGGTCGACCAGATGGCGGTGACCGGGGGGCACGACGGTCGCGCACATGTCGCACTGCTCTGCCGCCACGGGCGGAGGCCCGACAGCGGGTTCGCGCACGGGGGCGCCCCGCGCCAGCGTGGCCAGGCGGGAAGCCATCGAGCTAGGCGACCCCGGCCTGCACGGCCACGCGGACGAGCCCGGAGTCGTCCATCAGCAACGGGACGGGCTCGAGGTGCAGATCGGGCGAATCGACGCAGCGCCCCGCGCGCACCACGTCGTAGCGGTG
>JBBPXY010000076.1:0-5989 GCA_038200435.1 Solirubrobacterales bacterium | reverse complement strand
GAGGCGGCCGGGATCACACGGTCGCGCAGGTCGTGGACCAGAGCGGTGGTCGAGGCGTCCTGCGGCGAGCCGCGGGGCACGACGCTCGCCACCGCCACCGGAGGCGCCCCCGCGCGAGCCGGAAGCACGCGAGGCGGGGAGACTGCCGCGACGTCGGGAGCCCGGCCGGCGGCGGCAACCACCTGGGCGAACCTCTGCGCCTGGCCGTCGCCGCCCACATTCGCCACGAGCTGCAGCGGCCCGTTGAACCCGGACCCGAACCCCTTCGCGAGCAGATCGTAGGCCTTGCGTGTGGTCGTGTCGGCGGGGTTGCTCCCCTGGTCGGAGGAGCCGAGCCGCAGCGACAGGAAGGGGACGGCGATGAGCAGCATCACGAGCCCGGCCACCGCCGCGAGCACGGCCGGGCGCCGCAGCAGCACGCGGGCCCAGCGGCCCCAGAATGGGGACTCGTCGTCCGTCGTCAGCTCTTGACCGGTGACGGCGCGCCGCTGGCGGCGACTGAGCAGCCGCGAGCCGAAGAAACCGAGCAGCGCCGGCATCAGCGTGAGGGCGGCGAGCACCGTGAAGGCCACGACGATGCTCGCCGCGATCGCCACTCCGTAGAGGAACGAGACGCCGAGAGCGAACATCCCGAGCAGCGCGATGCACACCGTGATGCCGGCGAACAGGACGGCGCGCCCCGAGGTGTCGAGGGCCTCGACGGCGGCCTGCTCGCTGTCGCGCCCGCGCATGAGCGCCTGGCGGTAGCGGGAGACGACGAAGAGCGCGTAGTCGACCCCGACCCCGAGGCCGATGAGCAACCCCAACTGGCTCGAGAAGGAGGCCATGTTGATCAGGTGCGAGAGCAGGCCGATCACCGAAACGCCCACGCCGAGCGACAGCGCGGCGCTCAACAGGGGAAGTGCCATGGCGAGGAGCGAGCGGAAGACGAGGAACAGCACGACGGCCGCGGCCAGGAACCCGAAGAGGGTGCTGGCTGACCCACGCTGGCCCGCGCGCTCGATCGCCAGGCCGCCAAGCGCCACCTGAAGGTCCGGGCCGGCGCCGGACTGCGCCACCGCGATGACCCGCTTGGTGGCCTCGGGTGGGATCTCGCTGGCCTGCTTGTCGAAGTTCAACGTCGCGTAGGCGATGCGGCCGTCGCGCGAGACCTGCTGCTCACCGCCCGGAGCGAACGGCGAGGTGACCACGGCGACGTGAGGGAGCCCGGCGATCTTGTCGAAGGTCTGCTGGGCTTTCGCTCGCACGGCGGGATCGGTGACCTTCCCCTTTCGCCCCGCGATGACGAGCCGGTCGGTGTCGCCGGCGGCCCGCGGCGCGGAGCGCTGCAGGAGCGCGATCGCGTCGGTGCTCTCGGTGCCCTTGAGCTCGAAGGAGTCCGAGTAGCTGCTGCCCACGCTCTGGGCGAGGGCGGAAACAACGACGAGCGAGACGACCCACGCCGCCACCACGGTCCGCCGTCGCGTGAAGCACCAGAGGGCGAGGCGACGCATGCGGCGAGGCTAGCGCCGGGTCAGCTCATCCTCCGGTAGCGCCAGACACACAGCGGAACGAAGATGGCGAGCAGGCCGAGGATCCAGATGGCCGCCCCGCCCAGCGAGCCTGGCACCCCGCCGTGCAGGGCATACGAGCGCGACGTGTTGGCGGTGAGGGTCACGGGGCTGACCTTCGCGATGGCTTGCAGCCAGTCGGGCATGCTCGTCACCGGCACGAATACCGAGGAGGCGAAGACGAGCGGGAAGATCACGACGAAGCCCGCCGACTGCGCGGCCTCGGCGCCGCGCACGGCGAGGGCGACGAAGGCGAAGATCCAGCTCAGGGCGAAGCCGAAGGCGCTCACCACCGCCACGCAGGCCAGCGCGTTCAGGATCCCTCCACCGAAGCGGAATCCGATGAGGTAGCCGACCACCGTCATCAGCCCGAGGATCGCGACGTTGCGCGCGAGGTCGGCCACAGTGCGCCCGACCAGCACCGCCGAGCGGGCCATCGGCATCGAGCGGAAGCGGTCGACGACGCCCTTCGCGAGGTCGTCGGCCAGGCCGATCGCCGTCTGCGTCGCCCGGAAGGCGACCGACTGCACGAAGATGCCGGGCAGCAGGAAGTCGACGTACTTCACCCCGTGCAGCGAGCCCTTCACCGCGCCGCCGAACACGTAGGAGAAGAGCAGCACGAACATGATCGGCTGGATCGTCGAGAAGATCAGCAGCTGCGGCTGGCGGATGAAGTGGCGAAGGTTGCGCGCCGTCACGACCCGGGCATCGCGAAGCGCCGAGCGCAGCTCGCCCGGCGCCGGCACGTGCATCTGCACGAGCCGCCGCCGGGGCGCGGCCGGCTCCGCCACTGGAACTGGAGCGGCAACCGGCTCGGCGCTTGCGGGTTCGCCTCCGTTCTCGCTCGGCGGGGCGCCCGTGAGCTGAAGGAACACGTCGTCGAGCGTCGGGCCGCGCAGCCCGAGGTTGCTCACCTCGATGCCGGAGCGCCGCAGCGCGGCCGCCGCGTTCTCCATCAGCTGAAGCCCCTCCCTGGGCGCCGGCAGCGTCAGGCGATCGAGCCGTTCGTCGGGCTCGGGCTCCCCGCAACCGACACCGCGCAGCGCCGCCTGTGCCTCATCGCGACGGGCGGCGCTGACCAGCTCCACCTCGAGGATCTGGCCGCCGACCCGCTCTTTCAGCTCGTTGCCGGTGCCCTGCGCGATCACCCGGCCGTGGTCGATCACCGCGATGCGGTCGGCGAGCTCGTCGGCCTCCTCGAGGTACTGCGTGGTGAGCAGGAGCGTGGTGCCCTCGCGCACGAGCTCACGCACGATCGTCCAGATCTGGTTGCGGCTGCGCGGGTCGAGGCCGGTCGTGGGCTCGTCGAGGAAGAGGATCTTGGGCCGTGTGAGCAGGCTCGAGGCCAGGTCGAGCCGGCGGCGCATGCCGCCCGAGTAGGTGCGCGCCGGCCGGTCGGCCGCCTCGGCGAGGTCGAAGCGCTCGAGCAGCTCACCGGCACGGATGCGCGCCTGGGCCGGAGAGAGGTCGAAGAGCTGACCGAACATCTGGAGGTTCTCGCGGCCCGTGAGGATCTCGTCGACAGCGGCGAACTGGCCGGTCAGACCCAGGAGCTCGCGCACCGCCGTCGCCTCGGTCACGACGTCCATGCCGAACACCGCGGCGCGCCCGGCGTCGGGCGTCAACAGCGTGGCCAGCACGCGCACGAGCGTCGTCTTGCCCGCGCCGTTGGGGCCGAGCAGGCCGAAGACGGTGCCCTCAGGCACCTCGAGGTCGACGCCGGCGAGGGCCATCGTGTCGCCGAACCGCTTGGTCACCCCTTCGACGCGGACGGCCGGTCTGGTGCTGGAGGCCGCCGACATCACGGGCGACCATATCCAGCGCTCCGCGGTGCCAGAATCGGAGGTGGTGACGGAGCTACACGGCGAGCGGTTGGTTCTGCGCACTCCGCGGCCGTCGGATGCCGCGGCTCTGCGCGCCATCCGGGCCGCGCCCGAGGTTTCCGCGTGGTGGGGCCCGCCCGTTCCTGCCTTCCCGGAGCGCGACGAGCCCAGCGAGCAGCACCTCACGATCCTCGAACGCGACCAAGTCGTCGGGTTCATTCAGTTCGCCGAAGAGCCGGACCCCGACTTCCGCTTCGCCGCCATGGACATGTTCGTCGAGCCGCGGCACCACCGCCAGGGCATTGCCTCAGAGGCGCTGGCCATGTTGATCGACCACCTGTCGATTGAGCATGGCCACCACCGCTTCACGATCGATCCTGCGGTCGACAACCTCCCCGCGATCGCCTGCTACGAGAAGGCGGGGTTCACCCGCGTCGGCGTTCTGCGCGCGGCCTGGCGCGACAACGCGACCGGGCAGTGGCGCGACAACCTGCTCATGGAGCTGATCCGCTTCTAGCTCGGCTGACCTGCGTGGCCAGAGCGGCGAGGGCCTTCGCAATCGCGCGCCGCTCCGCGTCGCCCGCGACGTAGCCGTCGGCGTCGACGGCCTGCCGCTCGAGTGGGATGCGCATACACGCCGCCTCGACGATGTCGGCGCCGGTGTAGCCGAGCACGCTGCGCAGCGATTCGTGGGCGCCCGCGCCGCCGGTGGGCGATGCCGGCCCCGAGGCGTTGATCCACGCCACCGGCTTGCCGTAGGTCTCGCCCCCGCCGACGGTCCAGTCGAGGAGGTTCTTGAAGGATCCCGGCAGCGCACCCGCGTACTCCGGGTTGCAGAAGAGCACTGCGTCGGCGCTGCCGACGTCTGCACGGAGTCGCGCGACGGCGGGATCAAGGGGATCGCGGTCGTCGTCCGGGTTGAAGTGGGGTAGCGCGTCGAGCCCTTCGTAGAGCGAGGCGCGCGCTCCCGCGGGAGCCTCGCGCGCGGCCGTCCGCAGCACAGCGGCGTTCGTGGAGCCCTCACGCAAGCTCCCGCAGATCAGGAGGATCTCGAGAGCCGGCTGTCTCAACGCTCGGGTCCATCGCCGGCCAGCGCTTGGAACCCCTGCCGCCAACTTGGGTAGCTCGGGGCCCAGCCGAGCTCGCGCTTGGCCTTCGCGTTCGACGCGCCGCGCACGCTGGTCATCATCACGACCCCGGGCTTGCCGGCGGCGAGACGGCCGACCCAGGCGGGCAGGCGGAGGGGCGGCTTTGCGCCGATGAGATGGGCCAGGTAAGGGAGCCAGGTGTGGACGGGAGCCGGATCGTCGTCGGCCACGTTGTAGATGCCGGGCGCTCCTCGGTCGATCGCGGCGAGGGTCGCCGAAGCGACGTCCTCGACGTGGGCGAACGACCAGACACCGGTGCCGCGGCCGACGAGAGGGAACTGCCGCTTGCGGATCAGCTCGGTGTGCTCGCCTTCGGAGGCGAGCGAGGTGCCCGGCCCGTAGAAGCCGCCGTAGCGCAGGACGAGGCCGTCGATGCCCTCGGCGCCGGTGACCGCTGCCTCGAGGTGACGGATGCTCTCGAACGTCGTGCGAAGTCTTGCCGGCGGGTCGGGGTCGAGCGGATCGGACTCGGTCTTGACGGGCCCGCCCTCGCGCGCGTAGGGCCAGCCGGCGTAGCTCTGGGCGACGAAACGGCGAGCGCCGGCCTCACGCGCCGCCGCGAGGAGGTAGTCCGTGCCGCGCGTACGCAGTTCGTTCGTCTGCGCAAACGACTTCTCGAAGCGCCGGACGTCGATGCCACCGGCGAGCGCCGTCATCTGGTGCACGACCACCTCCGGCTCGGCGACACGGACGGCAGCGGAGATCGCCTCGCGGTCCAGCCCGTCAGCGAGCACGGGCGTGGCCCCCATCTCGAGGAGAGTGCGCTGCTTGCCCTCGGTCCGCGTGAGGGCGATGACCTCGTCGCCACGCTCGAGCAGCTTCGGCAGAAGCCTCTGCCCGACTACGCCGGTCGCGCCCGCTACGAAGATCCTCATGTTTCTCGGACTATACCTACTGGCGAGTAGGTTATGCGTATGACCCCGCGTGCCGAAGACGCTCCCGCCCGCCGTCGGCTTACCGCGGCCGCGCGCCGCGAGCGCATACTCGCCGCCGCCTCGGAGCTGTTCGGGCGCGACGGCTACGGCCGTGTCTCCATGGCTCAGATCGCGGCGGCGGCGGGGATCACCAACCCCGTCGTCTACGACCACTTCGCGTCCAAGCGCGACCTCTACGCGGAGCTGCTCGGCAGGCAATCCCAGCGTCTGCTCGAGGCGACGACGGCGGTGCCCCGCAACGGCACGCTCGAGGACGCGATTCGGGGCGGGATCGCCGCCTTCTTCGCGTTCGTCGAAGAGCACCCGGCCGCGTGGCGAATGCTCTTTCGCGACGCGCCGACCGACCTCGAGATCGACGAGGCGCACCGCCGCGTCCAGGCGGACGCGACCGAGCGGCTGGCAGAAGTCTTCGGCGCGCGCGCGGGGCGCATCATCGTGCCGGCCGGCGTCTCCGAGACGCAGGCCCAGGCGATGGTCGCTGAGCTCGCCAAGTCGGCTCTCAACGGTCTGGCCGGCTGGTGGTGGTCGCACCG